>NZ_SEWS01000040.1:0-458 GCF_004195095.1 Rahnella sp. CFA14(1/10)
CCGCACAGGGCGGTTCATTTAGAACGCCTAACCTGTTTTCTGGTTCGGATAGTGAACCGCGATCCATCCATCTCTCAGTGAATACAATCCTGCTTTCTTAAGATACTCATTACTCAGCGCTTGCTTTATCCCTGGTGTTTTCGAGCTTCGCCATAGACGCCAGTAGCACATACGTACTCGACGACGGATCCAGTGGTCTAAATCGACACACTCTTGGTAAGCGTTGGCTATGCCAAAGTAGTTGATCCAGCCTTGCATGTATTGCCGCACTTTAAACAATTGATAGCTCATGCTCACGCCCCAATTACGGTTTGTCAGTCGTCTTAACTTTTGTTTGAAGATGTGCAGTGTATTGACATGCCACTGGATCTTTCCGCGGTTAAAGGTAAACCCTAGGAACTTGCTTTGGCCTACCTTAACCACTTGGCTTTTCTGTTCGTTAACAACCAGTTTTAGCT
>NZ_SEWS01000041.1:0-434 GCF_004195095.1 Rahnella sp. CFA14(1/10)
GTAGTGCATTTCTGAACAATGGATGATCGTCTGCGATAATAATATTTAAGTTTTCTAGCTTCATGGCTTTTATGATTATGTTCGGTGCGCGTGAAGATTGAACTCAATGTAACAGAAAAGTAATCAAGGATCCTATTGCTTTATTCAGGAATAAGGACAAAATTTTGATATGTTTCTGGTTGTTAGACTTTGGTCGGTGTTTTACAAGGAAAAAGATGGACCGTATAGTTTCAATTGAAAGCCCGAAAGTACGGGCTTACCTATACTTTAAAATCGTCTAAAAACTACCCATATGTCCACACTTTTGTGGGATTTCGTTGTTCGTCAACCGCAACAAAGGTGAACACACCACGTATGGCATGCTCTCGATGGTCTTGATACATGTCTTCGACATAGATGTTGACTTCAACTTTTAATGACGTATTACCTACATG
>NZ_SEWS01000042.1:0-428 GCF_004195095.1 Rahnella sp. CFA14(1/10)
CCCTTGAACACATGCTTAAACAAGGCAAAATCAACATCCACAAAGTGGCGTGGATTATCGCCAACCCAGTCTCCGGCGGCGGTAAATGGCAAGAATACAGCGAGCAAATCCAAGACGAACTAAAAGCCTATTTTGACCTAACGTTAAAACTCACCAGCGAAAATGTCAGCGCAAACACCTTCGCCAAAAAAGCCCGCAGTAGCGGCGCAGATATCATCATCGCCTGCGGCGGCGATGGCACAGTGACAGAGGTGGCATCGGAAATAGTGAACACCGACATCGCCTTAGGGATCATTCCTTTAGGCACCACTAACGCCCTCAGCCACGCGCTATTTGGTTTAGGCAGTAAGCTTATTCCTGTCTCTCAGGCTTTAGATAATATTATCCAAGGCCATTACCAAGCTATCGATACTGCTCGTTGTAATCAA
>NZ_SEWS01000043.1:0-428 GCF_004195095.1 Rahnella sp. CFA14(1/10)
GCTTGCCATCCTGACCTGATCCGCCAGATTTCATCTTGCGCGAAATACTCCCGCCGGAGGCACCTCACGGTTTCGCGGCTTGCTTGGACAATTGAACGGCCAGGATACCTATAGTCATGATTGCCACACCAACCACATCCAGAAGACCCAGATATTCGCCCAGCAGCACCGCCGCAATCGCCACACCAAAGAAGGGGTTCAAGAAGTGAAACGTCGCGGCCCTCACGGCTCCGATCTTGTTTACCAATGTAAACCAGACCCAAGTCGCGGCCAGCCCCGGCACCAGCGTCGTGTAAACGAACGCCACCAGCAATTGCCAGCTCCAGACGACGACCAGGTCTTCGAACAAGACCGACGTCACGGCCAGGCAGATTGATTCCACCAACATCTGTAGCCCAACGATCATCATGACATTCCCACCCGAGGAC
>NZ_SEWS01000044.1:0-299 GCF_004195095.1 Rahnella sp. CFA14(1/10)
TACTCTCGCATGGGGAGACCCCACACTACCATCGGCGCTACGGCGTTTCACTTCTGAGTTCGGCATGGGGTCAGGTGGGACCACCGCGCTAGTGCCGCCAGGCAAATTCTGTTTCATCCGTACCGCAACGCATCAGGGTTGCTCACCCCGCGCCGCCATACGAACCAATCTAGGAACATTCCGCTGAAAATCTACTCTCTCGAGCCTGTCTCTCAAATCAAAACACCTTTGGTGTTGTAAGGTTAAGCCTCTCGGGTCATTAGTACTGGTTAGCTCAATGCATCGCTGCACTTACACAC
>NZ_SEWS01000045.1:0-275 GCF_004195095.1 Rahnella sp. CFA14(1/10)
ACACTACCATCGGCGCTACGGCGTTTCACTTCTGAGTTCGGCATGGGGTCAGGTGGGACCACCGCGCTAGTGCCGCCAGGCAAATTCTGTTTTATCCGTACCGCAACGCATCAGGGTTTCTCACCCCGCGCCGCCATACGAACCAATCCCGGAACATTCCGCTGAAAATCTACTCTCTCGAGCCTGTCTCTCAAATCAAAAACACCTTTGGTGTTGTAAGGTTAAGCCTCTCGGGTCATTAGTACTGGTTAGCTCAATGCATCGCTGCACTTACA
>NZ_SEWS01000046.1:0-251 GCF_004195095.1 Rahnella sp. CFA14(1/10)
GCTCAGCGTCCGGCTGCTGATGCACATTTATCAGGGCGTATTACTGAGCTGGCGCTTGAACGCAGACGTTTTGGTTATCGGCGTATCTGGCAGTTGCTGCGTAGGGAGGGCCTTCACGTCAATCACAAGCGGGTATACCGTATTTACCACCTTAATGGACTGAGCGTAAAACGCAGACGACGCCGTAAAGGGCTGGCGACCGAACGGTTTCCGCTTCTTCGCCCGGATGCGCCGAACCTTACATGGTCGAT
>NZ_SEWS01000047.1:0-250 GCF_004195095.1 Rahnella sp. CFA14(1/10)
GCAATACCCCTGCGGGAATCACATAGGAATGAAGACGACGTCTGGCAACATGTTGTAGCATCTAAAAAATGACTACGAAGACGACAAAGACCCCATCTGATCCAGATATTGACTGATTAGACGACAAGCGGGTATACCGTATTTACCACCTTAATGGACTGAGCGTAAAACGCAGACGACGCCGTAAAGGGCTGGCGACCGAACGGTTTCCGCTTCTTCGCCCGGATGCGCCGAACCTTACATGGTCGAT
>NZ_SEWS01000004.1:0-452890 GCF_004195095.1 Rahnella sp. CFA14(1/10)
GCTTCAGCCTCGCGGAGGATACTGATGATCTGTTCGTCGGAAAAACGCTTCTTCATGGGGATGTCCTCATGTGGCTTATGAAGACATTACTAACATCGTGGTGTATTAATCAACGGGGAGCAGGTCAAAGGCTTTCTTAAGATGGTCTCGAGATCATTCGTTCACTGATCTATCTGCTAATGAGATCCAAGGCTGCACGAATCTCATAAATGCGATAAACGCTGCACTGAAGTGATCATTTTCAACTGGCTCATTCGCTTGGTATGAGCCAGTTTTTTATAGATTCCTTTGTGTGGATATGAGCTGCAACCCTAAATTAACATAGAACGACGTCAGCACAGTCCGCTTCTGGCACACACCAGACAAACACGTGACGCTGAAGGTCTGCTGAGAGTGAACAGCGGACGCTGGGGTTCTTTATAAAAATTCGGTTTGTGTTGTTTTGCATTAGTTTAGAGACGAAAAATATTGCGTCGGTGATTTACCCAGCGCTTTTCTGAACATCGTAATAAATGCGCTGACCGAATCATATCCCAGCGTTCCGGCTACGCGCTGCACGGACTGACCTTCAGCCAGATGGCTCAGGGCAATCATCAAATGCAGTTGCTGACGCCAGCGACCAAAGCTCATTCCTGTCGCCTCTTTTATCAGCCTGGCCAGCGATCGTTCGCTGGTGACCAGATGTGCAGCCCACTGCTTTAACGTTCGCCGATCATCAGGCTCATTAAAAAGTGCCTCCGCCATATTCCGGATTTTAGGATGATCGGATACGGGAAGATGGAGCGCTTCAACCGGCACATCCGGAATATGCTCCAGCAGCACCGCTGCGAGCCTGGCAGTTTTACTGTCAGGAGAATAAGCCTGTCCCTGTTCTGCCAGATACAGAACAAGCTCGCGGACCAGAGAAGTCATCGCCAGGGTACAACAGATTTCCGGCATCGCTGCCGCGCCGGGTTCGATAAACAGAAAGCAGGTATCTGCATTCTTCGTGACCCGGCAACTGTGGGGGATTTCACCCGGAACCCAGACAGCATGTCCGGGTGGAACAAGCCACAGCGCATCCTCAACCTCACAGCTCACTGCACCGCGCAAAGAGATAATAAGTTGTCCCTTACGGTGAGCGTGCGGACTCTGACCTGCATACTCGCCTGACGATGATACATGCAGCGCGATAGCAGCCTGACTGAAAGCATCGGAATTAAACTCATCCGGTGAGGTCACCGGTTTTTTATTAAGTGGCATGATTTAGTTATATGTTGTCAGGTTATCTATATTCTGTAACTCATGCGTCCTTTAAAGTCTTTCTTTTTACCAGAGAAAGCAAAATTTATGTCCCACACTACGAACAAGTGGTCTTCAATCATACTTGTGACCGGCATCCTTTTTATAGCTATCAACCTGCGTGTTCCTTTTACCGCTATCGCACCCGTTTTAGAGTCTATTCGCCATGATTTTGGGCTAAGTATTACTGCCGTTGGGTTGCTTAACTCGCTGCCTTTACTGGCATTTGCCGCCTTTTCACCGCTGAGCGCATCCATCTCACACAAGTACGGTCTTGAACGCACCCTTTTTGGTGCCCTGGCCGTGATTTCAGCTGGCATCCTGCTTCGCTCCACAGGCAGTGTCTGGGCGCTTTATGGCGGAACCATATTGATAGGTATCGGGATTGCCCTCGGCAATGTCCTGTTGCCTGGCCTTATCAAACGCGACTTTTCTGGCAACGTGGCTTCCGTGACGGGGGCATATTCCATCACCATGGGCGCGGCTGGTGCTATTGGTTCAGCCGTTGTCATTCCTCTGACGCAGAACTGGGGCTGGAACATCGCGTTAGCCATGTTGGTTATTGCACCGCTGCTTGCGTTGCTTTTATGGTTGCCCCAGTTAAAGATGAAGCATCAGTTGCCAGCAGCGGGTGAGAAAACAACGGCGACCGTCGCGGTCTGGCGCTCGCCTCTGGCATGGCAGGTCACCTTGTTTATGGGCCTGAATGCGATGCCGTTTTATGTTGCTGTCGGCTGGCTGCCCGCCATTCTAACGGACAGTGGACTCTCCTCAGCCCAGGCCGGTGAAGTACACGGCATTCTTCAGCTGACCACCGCCATTCCCGGCCTGATTCTGGCCGCCACGCTGCGTCGCCTCAACGATCAGAAAGCAGCCGCTGCCGGCGTCAGCCTGTTAACCGCTGCGTCCTTTATCGGCATCATGTACCTGCCGAATCTGGCGATGCTGTGGGCTGCTCTTCTCGGCTTCAGCTCGGGTGCCAGTATGATGCTGGGCCTGACCTTCATCGGACTTCGTACCAAAAATGCCGGTGACGCCGCCGCGCTGTCAGGCATGGCGCAGAGCGTCGGTTATCTGATGGCGGCGATGGGTCCGCTGCTGCTGGGCAAAGTACAGGAGTTGTCCGGAGGCTGGACATTGCCATTACTGATGACCGCAGCAATCGCGGTCGCAGGTGCCTGCACCGGAATGGCTGCCGGACGAAATGCGCATCTGGAACCTGTACAGCAGACGGGCTGAATTGGCTGGCACCACAGGGGAACGATCGGTTCCTCTGCTGTGGATGCTGTCCATTATCGTTCTGAAGCGTACTCTTGCTCTCAAGACCATCTCTTACCGGGAAGGCCGTTTCTCACCTGCGACATCGTTGAAAAGTTCGCCGACCCAGTCAGCAAAAGCACGCACGGCGGGAGAGAGAAAACGCTGATGCGGATAGAGCATCGTCACCGGCACGGAAGGTGGCTGCCAGTCCGCCAGAACCTCGACCAGTTTGCCTTGCCGCAGATTCTCCGAAATCACATTCTCAGCAAGCTGCGCCAGCCCAAAACCCTCAAGGCACAGTCTGATATAGAGTCCCGTTTCGTTAACGGCTGCATCCCCCTCAACCGGCACAGAGAAGGCCTCAGTGCCTCGTGTGAAACGCAGTTCATTAGTGCGTCTTCCCGAACCGGAAAAGTAATGAATCGCCCGATGCAGCGACAACGCTTCCGGCGTCTCAGGCACACCGTATTGCCTGAGATAGTCAGGCGAGGCGCAGGTCACCCAGCGAAACCGGCCAAGTGGCCGCGCAACCAGCGTGGAGTCGGTTAATTCTCCGGTTCGGATCACGCAATCTATCCCTTCCTGAACAAGATCGACCTGCCGGTCGCTGACGCCAATCATCAGGTAAATATCCGGATAGAGCCGGTAAAATTCTTTCAGATTGGGCATGACGACGAAGTGGGCGATACCCCCTGGCATATCAACCCGCAGCCGTCCCTGGGGTCGCCTGACGGAATCACTCAGGCTGGATTCACTAAGTTCAATTAGCGACAGGATCTCCCGGCACTGCACCAGATACTGCAGTCCTTCAGGTGTGAGGCTGACCCGTCTTGTTGTCCGGTTAAGCAGACGTACCTGCAGGTATTTCTCCAGATTTTTAATCGTGCTGGTGACGGTGGAAGCTGGCAGTGACAGTGTCTCTGCCGCGCGCACAAAGCTTCCGGCTTCAGCAACCCTTATAAAAACCTGCATAGCCTGAATCCGATCCATCGTCCTGCTCCTGGGTAAAAGTGAGTCTGATTATTCGCGAATTATGAATTATGAAAACGCTTTAAGCATCTTATTCAGGCTAATAACGTGGTGTATCGTTTCCCCATTAATCAGGAAAGAGGCAGGTTTAATGACCAAATACATCCGAAATATTGTTAACAATCAGAATGTCACTTCACAGGCTACGTTGATTCGTGGCGCGACGATACTGAGCATGGACGGGAACGTCGGTAACATTGAGCGCGGCGATATTCTCATCAACGGCTCAACGATTACCGCCGTCGGCCAGAACCTTGATGTGCCGGGTGCGCATGTCATTGATGCCACCAACATGATCGCCATGCCGGGAATGGTCGATTCTCATCGTCACGCATGGGAAGGACAGTTGCGCCGCATTAACCCAAACGCCACCTGCCTGGACGACTACAGCAACGCCACGCACTTCTCCTTCGCTAAATATTACCGTCCTGCCGATATCTATGTTGGCAACCTGCTGACGGCGCTGGGCGCTATTGACGCGGGCATCACCACAATGATCGATAACTCGCACAACAGCCGAACCGCAGCGCATTCCGATGCCGCCGTCGAGGCCCTGCTTGATACCGGCATTCGTGCCATTCATGCTTCCGGCGCACCGGTAGCTGGCGAATGGGATAAAGCGCACTGGCCGGGAAACTGGCAGCGTCTGCAGGATAAGTATTTCACCGACAACCCTGAAAGCCTGGTCTCTCTCGCCGTCATGGCCCAGCTGGAGCCGGAGTTGTGGGCCGAAGCCCGCCGGCTGGGACTGTCGATTGTCACTGAGTTCTTTGGCGCTGAGATGGGGTCTGAACTTGAGTCGCTGCATCAGCAGGGGCTTCTGGGTCCGGACAATATTTTCAATCACTGCACGGCGCTGCCCGACAGGGGATGGGAAATTCTGCGGGAGGCCGGTGTCCGGGTGAACGTCTGCCCGCGCTCAGATTCGCACTATGGCATCGAAAGCGGGATGTTCGCCATTGAGGCCGCGCAGCGTCATGGCATCAACCCTGGCCTGAGCGTAGACAATGAAACGTCGTACAGCACCGATATGTTTATGGAGATGCGCGTCGCCTTTTACCTGCAGCGCGTGATGGGCATGCATCAGCAGCAGTGCTGCGATTCTGAACATGCGCTGAAAACGCTTCCGGCGGCGCAACTCCTTAAAGCCGCGACTCTTGATGGCGCTGCCTGTGCAGGGCTGCAGGACAAAGTTGGCAGCCTGACGCCAGGCAAACAAGCCGACCTGGTGCTGATTAGCGTCAGTGATCTCAATCTTTACCCGTCCGGCAATGCCTTTGGCACGGTGGTTCATGCCGCCGAGCGCAGCAACATCGACACCGTCATGATCGGCGGACGCATCGTTAAACAGAACGGTAAGGTGCTGGGCGTAGACAGCGCGCGACTACGTGCGGCGATTGATGAGTCGCGTGAGCACCTTTTTGCAGCCTCTGGCTACCAGCCTGACATTTTTGCTGACACCTTCCTGCCGCTGGTGCAGGCCGACTGACCAGGATGAAAAGCATGGGCATGACCTATTACGTAATCGCTTTTGCCGCAGGTCTGGGGATCACCCTGCAGACGACCCTGAACAGCCAGCTGGCAAAGGGACTGGGCGGCGACCCGGTCACTGCGGCGCTGTTTTCATTTACGGCGGGCGCGTTCAGTCTAGGGATTTACGCGCTGCTGCGGGGTGGGTTGATGACATCGCTAGCGGCGATCCCGTCGCAACCCCTCTGGAGTCTGGCGGGCGGAATGATAGGTGCATGTGCACTGTTCAGCTATGTCGTGCTTGCGCCGAAAATTGGGTTTTCAGCTCTGCTCGGGCTGGCGATTGTCGGACAGTTACTTTCCTCGCAGATGATTGATCATTTTGGCTTGTTGGGCGCTGTGCGGCGTCCGGTTTCGTTACTCAGGCTGGGGGGAATGCTGGTTATGCTGATCGGACTTGCCGTCATGCTTTTCAGCGATCGACTTTCTGCGCGTTATCTGCAGTAACTGCGTTTACCCACGTTTACCACAGCGCAGACGCGGGTGAGTCACGCTCAATGTGCAGTACGACCTTTATTTATCCGGAGGATTAACATGTTTTCAATTGCAGCTGATGTCAGGAATACGCTGGGAGAGTGCCCCCTGTGGTGTGAAAGAACATGCAGACTCTATTGGACTGACATTGAATGCAGTGAACTACTCGCCTTAGAAGAAGGCGATGACGCTGTGATGCGCTGGTCGCTGCCAGAACGCCTTGGATCCTTTGCCCTGACCGAAAAGAGTCACATTCTGCTGATGGGACTCGCGTCCAGGCTGGCTTTCTATGATCTCAACACCGGTATTCTTACAACGGTGGCAGCCTCACCGGGAGAAACAGGCACCCGCACAGGTGACGGACGGTGCGACCGTGCCGGTAATTTTGTCTTTGGGACTATGGATGAAGGTTATCCCGTAAAAGTCATCGGTAAGTTTCACCGACTAAATGCTGCAACGCTGACTGTTGAAACGCTTGCGCTGCCCGAGGTCGCCATCCCGAACAGCATCTGTTTCAGCCCCGATGGCTGCACGATCTATTACAGCGACTCGATGCAGGGCAAAATATTCTGCTGCGATTATCCATCTCTGGAGAACCCGCGCGTGTTCACCGAAACAGCAGGCAATGGTGCACCTGACGGCTCCTGCGTGGATGCGATGGGCTATTTATGGAATGCTGAATGGGGAGGGAATCGTATTGTTCGTTACAGTCCGGATGGGACCACAGACACTATCCTGCCATCCCCTGGTATCCAGAGCACCTGTCCGATACTGGCCGGTGAGGGCTTCACCAACCTCTACTGCACCACTGCTTCTGTGGGGCTTTCTGCGCCATCAATTTATGACGGTGCTTTACTGAAGGCCGAATCTGCAGTCTTTGCCGGTTTACCAGAAAGCCGGTTTGCAGCATAAACAATGTGAGAGCTCTAATTGCCGCATGCGGGCAGGACTTTATCTGCTTCAGTCTGCCAGTAATGTCCGCTTCTGGCACCAAACTGCTGTAGGTGAAGCCCATCAGGCTGCTTCGAGCGAGCAGCGGATCTTTGACACTGAGATATTCAGCTTCTACTGGCATTTATTTTGTACCAGCCCTTTTCGGCCTAAATACGAACCGGACATCCCATATATATTTTATTTCAGACGGGTGACTCGCCCAGCACCCAACTGGGTCCGGTATCGGTAAAGCCCGCAGGGAAACGACTCGCGGCATTATATGACTGTATCCAGCCCGGATAACGAATCCCTGGATGACTGACCTCATCGAGCATTCCTTTTTCTTCTTCACTGAGCTCAACAGACAGTGCGCAGAGGTTGCCCCTGAGTTGCTCCACATTACGCACGCCCGCTATAACGCTGGTCACCTGCGGTGACGAAAGCAGCCAGGCGAGCGCAATGCAGGCTGGTGTGGTGTTGTGTTTTTCAGAAACTGCTCTGAGCACATCCACGATATCCCATGCCTGGTTCTTGTCGACGGGTGGAAATTCGATCTTCGCGCGCCTGCCCGAAGCGTCATGATTGCCGCTGCGATCAAACTTGCCTGAAAGCAGCCCGCCTGCCAGTGGACTCCAGCACAGAAGTCCGCTGTGGCTGTCCTTGATTGCCGGCAGGAGTTCATGCTCAATGTCGCGGCAGGCCAGCGAATAAAAAGACTGTACGCTGACAAATTTCTCAAGCTTATGTTCAGCCGAGACACCCAGGGCTTTGGCAAGCTGCCAGCCCGCATAATTCGAACAGCCGATATACCTGACCTTACCCTGTCGCACCATATCATCCAGTGTCCGTAAAACCTCTTCAGGCGGCGTTGCAGCATCAAAGTTGTGAACCTGATATAAGTCAATGTGATCGGTTTTAAGCCGCCGCAGGCTGGCTTCAAGCGCCTGCATCAAGTGATAGCGCGACTGGCCTGCATCATTTGGGCCCGCATTCATTCTGCTGTGCGCTTTTGTTGCAAGGAAAACCTGACCGCGGCGCTGCGCCAGCACTTCGCCCAGCACGCTTTCAGAGCCCCCCGAACCATAGACATCGGCGGTATCAATAAAATTGATGCCGGCGTCCAGCGCCTCACCAACGATAATATCCGCCTCTTTGCCCGTCAGACGGCCGATGGCATTACCGGCGGCATTATCCGCCCCGCCAAATGTCATCGTCCCGAGACAAATGCGTGAAACATAAACCCCTGTTTTACCCAGTTCTGCGTATTTCATTTGGTTTTCTCCGTTAAGCTCCAAATGATAATGACGCAGATAAAAGCTTTCTTTTATTATAGAAATCCCTTTTTTATTATTCATTCGTCCAGGATGTTATGGATCCGCTGTCTGATATTCTTTCACTCCTGAAGGTAGAGGCCATTCTTACGGCCCGTATGGAAGCACGTGGCCCCTGGGCAATGCGGTTTCCCTCTTATAAACACATTAAGTTCGGCACTGTGCTTGAGGGGAACTTCTGGCTCTGGATGGTCGGAATGCAGCCTCTGCTGCTTGAAAAAGGGGACTTCTATCTTCTGACCTCGGGTGACGCTTACTGCTGTGGCTCAAGTCCGGCATTGATGGTGAGTGACGGACGGCAGATATTCTCTTCTCACCGTGAAGCGGATGGCGTGGTCCGCTACGGCCAGGGAGAACTTATCAGTGAGGGGATTGGGGGAAGATTCGTATTTGAGGAGGCTTCCAGCCCGCTGCTTTTAAAACATCTGCCTCCGGTTCTGGTTTCACGACGAGAGGAAAGTTCTTCTCCTGCACTCACCGCCCTTATCACTTTGCTTTCGCATGAAACATCAGCGCTTCGTCCCGGACACGACATTGTGGCCAGTAGCATGGCAATACTTGTTCTGGTGCAGATGCTGAGGGAATACTTAGAGGGTAATCAGAAAGGGACATCCTGGCTGAAAGCGCTCGGTGACAGGAAAATAGGAACCGCACTGTCACTGATACATTCTTCTCCATCTGCAGACTGGACGCTGGCAAGTCTGTCTGCTAAATCAGCCATGTCCCGCAGTGCGTTCGCTAGTCGGTTTCACCAGCTTACCGGTTCAACGCCCGGGAATTATCTGACGTCATGGCGAATGGAGCTGGCATGCGCTGAACTCAGGAAACATCACTTAAGTATTAGTGAGATAGCAAGATTAACCGGATATAAATCTGTTCCCTCTTTTTCGCTGGCATTCAAACGTCATACCGGAAGAACGCCAGGAGGCTACCGCAATCTGCATAAGAACACTTAAGAGGCCACTCTGATAATTGTCTTTTTAATGCGTTTGCAAAATTATCAAAAAGTTATCGCAGCGTGCAAAGATACAACGTCCGCTTCTGGCACACAACGGCCAAACAGGAACAGGGCACCTATGAGCGAAATGCAGACCTGCAATTACTGTCTGCGTTTCCACTCATCGACTACATCACCTAAATTTTTTGGAACATCATTACGTATCCAGGCCATAAATTCTCGATTAAATCGAAAGTCGTCCCCACACTCCTTAATCATGAAACGACGGACGTTTTGAGTGTTTTTGTAGTTTTTATCAACATTCGTAGCACGTGTAAGCAATGAGCTATGCCAATCTATTTTCAATTTACAATCCCCCTGTAATGACTCATTTTTTAGCATTCGTTTCATACCCGAAATTGTCTAAACGTCGAATTCATTGCTTGTTAAGAGCGAGGAGCGGACATCGCTATTCATACTTGAATCCACATCAATGGTAGATCTGTGGTTTTGAGAACATCAAAGCATTTTTACAGTGTAATCTAACCAAGCGGGAAGATTTTCTTTGTACCAGTTGAGATATAAATGAAAATCACTTTTCTGCCGTTCATTAAGCAGTACCACTACCTCGGTAACAATCCATGCTTTGGCAATTGCAATTTCTTTAGCCAAATCATTAGGCTTAGAATGGCGAGATATACAGTTATAGCGTTCTGAAAAATCGGTAAATTTTTGTATAGAGCCCATTCCCTTTATTAGGGGGGCAAGGTCAATTGCTGGGCTTCCAATGCTGAACCTCTCCCAGTCGAAAAGAACTAAATCACCGTCATCCCTTTTTCCCCAATTACCGGCATTACTATCACCTGAAATTAAGCACTGACCACTAAACAGAGCATCACTTGCCTGCTGGAAATGCCGTAACTGTTGTGCTGATCTGCCAGGTAATGCCAAAAGATTGAGCGATTTTTCGAGCGCTGATTCTGACCAAGTGTGATTGTGATAAACCCACGAAGGGTCAGATGGATAGCAATGCAAGCGAGACAGAAATGACAAAACTTCATCTCCTGCAACTTCGTCCTGACCAACTTTATGTGGGATATATTCCAGTCTCAGCTTGCTTAAGGATGGATCGGCGTACAAGAGCTTTGGGGTGGCAATGTCTACCTTAGCGAGGCTCTTTGCTGCATGTTGATAAAAACTATACTCAACATTACTGACAGGACATTTCTCGACTACCTGATGACCTGATTCATCCATCAAAAGTGCCACTTTGGCGATACCCATTCTGGATATATTATCAACAGCCATGCTGACATGTTCCCCAATAATTAATGCAGTGTAGAGCTAGCAATGTCTGCTTTGGCACAGAGCGGGCATTTCAGCTTTGCCCTACCCCTGACATCTGAACTTAGCCTTGATACCAGAACCCAGTAATTAGCCCAGCGCACTCATACTGGTCAAACGCGCCTCATGGCTTCATAACGATGCGGCCAAGCGGTTTCGCTGTCTCGGCGAATTCGTGGGCCGCAGCAGCGCTGGCCAGGGGGAAGATGCGGTCAATGACAACCCTGATGCGCCCTGCGGCTAGAGCCTGCAACATGTCGTCCACACTTGCCCGAACTCCGGGCTTTTCAAAAAGGGGTCCCATAAATACCCCCATGAGTGTCTGGTTAGACTGCATTGGCGGCCACAAGTCGACAGTCAGGCTGCCACCGCCCGCATTACCGACGAAGACGAGACGTCCTTGCGGAGCGAGTGCAGCAAGCGAAGCAGGTAACGTCGTCCCCACCGGATCGACGACGAGGTCAACACCGGTGCCATGGGTGTACTGTCGGACACTGTCCACGACGTTATTCTCTGCACGATCCACGACATGATGGGCACCAAGTTCAAGCAACCGGCTTCTTCGCTGCGTCCCGCTTGCCACGGCGATGACCGTCGCGCCTGCTTGTGAGGCAAGCTGAACGGCCGCGAGCCCCACGCCACCCGCTGCTGCCTGAATAAGGACGGTTTCCCCGTGCCGGAGCATGCCTCGTGTGAAAAGGCAATGATGCGCGGTTCCAAAAGAAATCGGTAACACCGCCGCTTCTGCCGTATCCACCCCGTCGGGTATCAGCCAGGTTCGTTCCGCAGGCACAGCCCAACGTTCCGCATGTGATCCCTGTATGTTAAAAGCGGCGACTCTGTCCCCAACCTTACGGCTACTGACTTTCGATCCGACTGCAATAACTGTGCCCGCGGCCGCGTAGCCGACGATCCATAAAGGATGAGGCGGCGGAGTTGAACGGCGGTTGATCAGATCCCCACCTTCAATCGAGATAGCCTCGACAGAAATCAGGATGTCGTCAGGCCCTGTGACCGGATCCGGGATATCGACATATTTCAGGACGCCGGGAGCGCCTTCCACATCATAAACCGCTGCTTTCATAAATTTTCCTCTGCCTCATCAGTCAATCCGGACCGGTCCGGCAAACCATCCCGGTCCGGCCTATAGCACGTCAGAAATCTCTCTGTTGCCTCTGCAGGCTGCGCGGGCTGCCCTGTTGAATTTTCGACGGGCGGAAAGACCCGTAACGCTCAGGGCAGCCTGGCAATCACCTTAATCTCGAACTTGAATCCGTAAAGCCACGTCACGCCGATCCCGGTCAACGTAGGGTAAGGCGCTTCCCCCCAATATTCTGGCAGGATACTCCAGATAGCGTCGAGGTTTGACTCGGGATCGACGACAAAGAGGGTAACGTCAACCACGTCTCCGAACGTGCAGCCCGCAGCCGTGAGAACAGCATTAAGGTTATCGAATGCCAGCCTGATCTGCTCTTTAAGATCCTGTTCAGGCGAACCGTCCTCCCGGCTACCCACCTGCCCCGAAACAAACAAGAAGCCGTTAGATTTGATGGCCGGTGAATACCGGTTGCGCTCATAGAGCGCCTGTCGCCCGAAGGGAAAAACTGCTTCACGTGTTGTCATGTTTGTACCTTTGCAATGGGGCGAAATCTGCCCAATGAATATAAAGACACTTTACAGGTGCCAGATCGGGTGGATAAACAAGCGACTTTGTTCATCATTGTTTGTAAAATCCAAACAATCGGTGAAAAGAGAGGGTAAGGAATGGATCGTTTCGATGCGATGCGCGCCTTTGCTCGTGTGGTGGAGGCAGGTAGCTTCACAAAGGCTGCCCAAACACTTCATATGAGCAAAACCACGGTGACACAACTCATTCAGCAGCTGGAAGCGCGGCTGCGCGTCAGGTTACTCCATCGCACCACCCGCAAGCTTGGTGTCACTCCTGATGGAGCGGCGTACTACGAGCGCGTCCTTCGCCTGCTGGCGGACATGGATGATGCTGAAAACAGCCTGTCAAGGACGGCGATTACGCCCGGAGGACGGCTACGGGTGGATGTGCCCAGTCCGCTGGCCCGCCTTGTGCTGGTGCCGGCGTTACCGGCTTTCCACGCGCGCTACCCTGATATCCAGTTCGACATGGGCGTGAGTGACCGGGTGGTGGATCTGATCGGCGACAATGTGGATTGCGTCCTGCGCGGTGGCGAAATCAACGACCAGTCCCTGATCGCCCGTCATGTCGGCGATTTGCAAATCGGCGTCTACGTCGCCCCCAGTTATGTGGAACGCCTTGGCGCCCCTGCGCACCCGCAAGAGCTGGAAAACACTGACCATCGCATAGTGGGATTCTTGTCCTCACGCACCGGCAAGATTGATTCTCTGGTACTGCACTGTGAGAGTGAACGTATTGAAATCAAGAGCAGTTATGTGCTTGCAGTGGATGATGGCAATGCTTACCTCGAAGCTGGGCTGGCCGGGTTAGGCGTGATTGCGCTGCCAGTCTATATGGCGGCAGCACATCAGGCTTGTGGCTCCCTGATCCCGCTATTTGAACACTGGCGTATTAATCCAATGCCCCTGTACCTGGCATTTCCGCCAAACCGCCATGTCAGCGCCAGACTGCGAGTTTTTATTGATTGGATCGTTGAATTGATGCAGCAGCATGTTCCCAACTCCAACAATAAGTAAGTACGTGCCAGCCCCCTGATTCGCTCATCAGCGTCGATTGGTGCTCAGACCGGGTGGCATTTGCGGTTCGATGATGGCGTGACTACCCAATGTCTCCGGATGATAAATAAATGAGCAGTCTCAGGCCTTCTGATAAACCCTTTAAAGTCTCCGAGATTAACCGTCTCTTCAACATTGAGACGATTTATTATGAGCTTTCTGTACCACATCCCCGGCACGTTCATCTCACCTGATTATTTGCAAATAAAACCTCTTCACATCACTGCCCTCGCCAAAATAAACAATCTTAAACACCGAACAGAAGATGACTCTCAGCGCTAATTTCTACCCTACTGCAAAAAATTAAGGTTTTTCCACTGATCAAATGAACAAACCGTCAGAGCTGTCAGGTGAAACTAAAAGTGAGAGCTGTGTAACGTTCCCTTAACACGACAATTGACGAATGTTTTGCCGTGGGTATTGTCTATATCTTACAAACGAGCAAACAAAACTGATCATATGAGCAAAAAGCTGAGTATCTAAAACCATAAACCCGTTTGTTTGTCGTTCAGTTATCACTTTCAGCTCTGTCATTTCTTAACGATAGTTCAGAGGTAGTTCTATGAAACAGGACCTTGTAGCGGGTATAGATTCCTCCACCCAGTCTTGCACCGTCATGCTGCGTAGTCTTGAAAATGGCAAGGTGATCGCACAGGCTCGTAAGTTGCACCCACCGACCACGCCGCCGTGTAGCGAGCAGGATCCGCAAGCCTGGTGGGATGCTTTAGTCTCCGCGCTCACTGAATTAAAACAATGGTGGCCACGTATTGCAGGTCTGGCTGTCGGTGGCCAGGGGCACGGCCTCGTCATGCTTGATAATCACGATCGCCCGCTGCGTCCTGCGAAGCTGTGGAATGACACGGAGTCTGCGCCGCAGGCGCGTGAATTGTGCGAGAAGATTGCTCCGGAAGAATGGGCACGCCTGACGGGTTCCGTTCCGGGGCCGGCAATGACCATTTCTAAACTGGCCTGGACAGAACAAAATTATCCGGGGCTGCTGGAAAAAGCCCACCGCATCATGCTGCCGTTTGATTATCTGGTTTACCGTCTGAGCGGTAGCTTTGTGTGCGAGCGCGGCGGGGCATCCGGTACGGGTTACTTCAACCCCTTCACCAATAGCTGGGAACCACAGCTGGCAGCGGTGGTTAACAGTCAAATTGACTGGATTTCCCGCTGGCCCACTATCATCCCGTCGCATCAACCTGCAGGCGTGGTGAAGTTGATGCCTGAGCTGGAGGAACTGGCGGGTGCAATCGTGGGTGTCGGGACCGGCGATAACATGTCCGCCGCGTTAGGGATGAACCTGAAAACCGGTGATACCGGTATCTCTATCGGGACCAGCGGTACGTTGTATGGCATCACCAATAAGGGGATTACCGACAGCACCGGCACCATCAACGGTTATGCCGATGCGGCCGATCGCTTTATCCCCATGATTACTACACTGAACTCCGCCAAAGTCACCGATATGTTTCGCAAAATGCTGCGCGTTACCCCTGACGAATTCGACGAGCTCGCGCTGAGTTCACCACCCGGCGCCAACGGTCTTCAGCTTGTTCCGTGGTTGGACGGCGAGCGCACGCCCAACCTTCCTGACGCCACGGGACACATGCGCGGATTACGTACCACCACAACGATGCAGGATATGGCACGCGCCACCGTGGAAGGCGTGCTGTGCGGCCTGCTGGCGGGCGGTCTGGTACTGAAACAACACGGTTTCACTGACGACGGTCGCATTGTTGTCACCGGCGGTGGCGCAAAGTCGCGCGCCTATCGTCAGATTCTGGCTGACCTGACGGGCAGGCCCGTATGGATTTCTCCGGTGGGTGAAACGGCAGCCGCGGGTGCAGCCATTCAGGCTGCCGCTGCCGTGCTGGGATGCACAAATATTGAAATGGCCGATCGCTGGAGTGTGCCGCTTGAGAAAGTGGCCGGGCCACAACAAGATGCGCGCCATGTCCTGGACGCTTACGTTACCTATGCCAATGCATTATCAGGAGAGCTGCAATGAGTTCAATGACTACCCCTGCCAAAATCAAACCGCCTAAGCAGCCGCTCAAAGTCCCTGCAGAAGCGGGTATCGCCGTGGTTTTCTTACTGGTCATGCTGGGCGGGTTTATCGCCACGCCTAACTTCCTGACTGTTTCGAACATGATGGTGCTGCTTCTGAACGGCGCGGTCATCGGCTTCCTTTGCCTGGGACAATCCTTTGTCCTGCTGACCGGGGGTATCGACCTTTCCTGCGGCTCCATCGTGGCGATGACCTGCGTGGTTGCGGCGTTGCTGATGGAGAAATTTGGCATTCCGTGGCAGCTTGCCGTACCCATCGTGTTGGCGGTGGGTGCGCTGAGTGGTCTGGTAAATGGTCTGATAATCGAACGCACCGGCGTGCCGCCATTCATTGTCACTTTTGCGATGATGGGGGTTGCGGCATCCATACCACAAATTATCACCGGCGCCGAATCGATACGCGTGACGCAAATTGGTTACAGCCTCATCGGTCAGTCAAAACCGCTGGGTATTCCGTTCCCTGTCATAGCGCTGCTGCTGGCCATTGTTATTGGTGTCATCTTCCTGCGCCGCACCATCACCGGGACTCACATCTATGCGGTAGGCGGTAACGCAGATGCTGCACGCTTATCGGGGATCAGCATTCCACGCATCACCCTGTTGGTGTATGCCATTTCCGGGCTTTGTGCGGCATGCGGCGGCCTGATTTATGGATCGCGTCTGATGACAGGCTATCCGACGGCGGGCCGTGGTGACGAACTGTTCTTCTCAATCGCGGGTGCGGTGGTCGGTGGCGTCAGTCTGTTTGGCGGCACCGGCAGCCTTATCGGCGCGATGATTGGCGCCATGCTTATTGCCTCAATATCGAATCTGATGAACGTACTGAACGTCAGTGCCTACTGGCAGCCGCTGGTCATCGGCCTGATCATCCTGTTCGGCGTCACCTTCGATACCTTACGTACCTCGAAAAAAATCGTGATCCCCTGGCTCAAAGTCAGGAAGTCACGCAAAACACAACAATAACGCTTCTTAAACCCTGACCTACATATATCCAGGAGATAAACATGAAACTCCGTACCACAATCACCGCAGGTGCAGCGATAGTCGCACTGTCCTGCATGCTCGCCGGCTGTAACCGTGAGGATACTGAAAGCACCGTGGGTGCCGGCAAAAAAACATTGGGCGTTACGCTGCCGAACCTCACCAACCCTTATTACGTTGCCATGAAAAAAAGCTTTGAAGACAATGCAGCGGCACAGGGCCTGAACGTAAAAATTTCGATTGCTGATAATGACGACGCCAAGCAACTTTCGCAGGTGCAGAACTTCATTGAACAGAAGGTGGATGCGGTCGCAGTGAACTGCGTCTCCTCAGGCCCGTGCGTGTCGATCATAAACCAGCTTAATCAGGCAAAAATTCCGGCGTTTGCCATCAACATCCTTCCGGATACCGAGGGGATGAAGCAGCAAAACGTCACGCTGGTTCAAGGTGTTCAGACCGATCAGCGTGAAGGCGGCAAGCTCATTGGCCAGCAGCTGTTGAAAGACATTGGTGAAAATGGCACGGCGACAGTGGGTATCGTGGGAGAACCAACATCCATTGCCGCAAATGCACGTGATGAAGGCTTCAGGGAAGCCGTGGCATCCAACAAAAACATTAAGTTCGTCGCGCTGGTCAATGGCAAAGTAGAAGAAACAACCTCCCTGAAAGTCACCACTGAAATGCTGCAGGGCAGGCCAGAAATTAACGTCGTGTACTCAGACACCGAACCTTCCGCGCTCGGGTCACTGGCGGCAATCCAGCAACTGGGTGTCAGTGACAAAGTGAAGCTGTATGCGTTTGTGGATAAAGAAGGCGTCAAAGCCGTTCAGAACAACAGCATATTGAAAGCCGGTGCGATTCAGGAGCCGGTTAAACTGGCTCAGTTGCTGGTTGAAAATGCCAGGAAGAGTCTGAACGGTGAACAGGTTCCCGCCATGATCAACAACCCACCGCTGCTGGTCACCAAAGACAACGCAGCATCGGTAATGGGTTCAGCATACTGACTTAAGTGAAAGGCGAAGAATGATGAATTATGTGGCGAAGCAGGTCAAAATCGGTTTTTCGGGTGTGCAGGTTCTCCACGGTGTGGATTTCAGCGTAAAGCCTGGCGAGATCCACGGCCTCTTTGGCCATAATGGAGCGGGTAAATCAACGCTACTGAAAATCCTGGCGGGCGTTAACACGCAGGATAGTGGAGAGCTGATGATCGGCGAAACGCCGGTGCACCTTGCTTCGCCACGGGATGCACTCAACAAAGGTATTGCTTGTGTGTATCAGGAACTCCGTCTCATTCCCGGCATGAGCGTCTGGCAAAACCTTTTTCTCGGACGTGAATGTCGTAAAGGCAGTGGCTTTATAGATGATGCAAGTATGATCGCGCATACCGAGAAAGTACTGAATGATTACCATCTGAGTTTCAGCGCTACCGCGCTGGTCAAAAATCTGTCACATCCTGAAAAGCAGATGCTGGAAGTGGTTTCTAACCTTGATCGCGACGCCCGTTTTCTTTTCCTCGATGAACCGACGACCGCGCTGGAAGGTGCGCAGGCAGAAGAACTGCTGCAGGCAGTACAACGTATCGCACGCGAAAAGCAGATTGGCGTGGTGCTGGTTTCTCATAAATTAGATGAAGTGTTGGGTGTTTGTGATGAAGCGACCGTCATGTGCGGCGGCCGGGTGATTTACAACGAAGGCAAAAAGACGCTGAGCAAAAGCGCCATCATTGACGCTATTGTGGGCGATGCAAATGCCTATCAGGCGCCGTCTAACAGCCGTAGTCTGATACGCGGCGCGATGGGCAAACCCTGGCTCTCGGTCACCAACCTGCAGACTGATCGCCTGAAAGGCATCAACCTTGAGGCATATCGCGGGGAAATTTTGGGTATATACGGGCTGGCCGGCGCAGGGCGAACGCGCTTGTGCCAGACGCTGTTTGGGTTGGAAACCGTTACCGGTGGTGACATCCGGCTGGGTCACAAAGAATACCATCCTTCTTCACCGGCAAAAGCCATTGATAAGGGGATTGCTTACCTGACAGAAGAACGTAAAAAAGATGGCTTCATTCCTCAGATGTCGAGCTATGCCAACGCCATGCTGCCGGTTCTGAAAAAATTCCGTTCTGGCGGATTTGTCAGTCACAGCGCGGCGCGGCAGGCCGCCGCTGAGTTGCTGAGCAAGATGAATACGCTGGGAACGCTGAGCGGACCGATTAAATCGCTTTCCGGCGGCAATCAGCAAAAAGTTCTGCTCGCCAGGGTCATTGCGCAAAACGCCAATCTGGTATTGCTGGATGAGCCGACCAAAGGCGTCGACATTGGGGCAAAAGCGGATATTTATCGCATCATCCATCAGCTGGCGGATAAAGGCTGCTGCGTCATCGTGGTATCGAGTGAGGAAGAGGAATTGCTGGACGTGGCAGATACCATTACGGTGTTCCGACAGGGTAAATGCGATGGTGTGATCATTCCTGCACGCGACCTTAAACCCGCAGATCTCCGCAAAGCCGCATGGGAGCATGCTGAAGCCCAGGCTTAGGGCACTCGTTCCCCGGAACTGAACGCATCCAACGGCCAGCTTAGCTGGCCGTTTTTGTTTCAGCGTTTAATTAACGTGCCAGCGGCGAGAGGGCAAAAAAATGGCAGACTTTTACATCTCGGGTATGCGCAGAGACAATGCAGGGCAACACATTCAGCACGTTAATTTTAATGATGCGATGTTATAAGCGAATGAGCGCTTCCGGCGAAGCGCTCAGTGTCATTACTCAAAATCAGCGTGTCGTTTGAACATGGTTTCACTGGTTTCACGCAGTTGTTCCATGAGTTCCAGCACGATGGCATCATAGGTGATAAAGCAGAGTTGCTCGAAAGAGGAACCCATTGGCTGCGAAAACTGGCCCGGTGTGCGATCGTTTTCAGTTTTGACCGTTCCCGGTAATACCAGCACGCAGTTGGCCAACTGGCCAATCGCAGAGTCTTTCTTCATGGTAACCAGCGCCACGTCGACACCACACTCAACGGCTTTCTGCGCCAGGCTCTTGAGACTGCCTGTTTCGCCACTGCCTGAACCAATAATTAACAAATCACCCGCTTTCGTATGAGGTGATGAAATTTCCCCGACTACGCTGACCGAGAAGCCTAAATGCAATAAACGGTTAGCGAACGCGCGGATGGCAATACCGCTGCGCCCCGCCCCTTGCAGGAAAATATGCTTCGCATTTCTAATCTGCCCGATAAAATGCTGCGCCTGATCATTGTCGATATTGAGCGCGTTTTGCTCCAGTTCCCTGAGAATACTGACTGTATTTTCCTGAACACCCATTTTCTTTCCCTCCGGTCAGGCAATTGTACGGCCACCATCCATGAGGATCGTCTGTCCCTGGATGTAGGAATTCGACTTATCAGCAAGGAAAATGGCCAGGTTTGCGACATCATTGATGGTGCCCAGACGACGGACCGGAATTTTCTCCAGTACTGCATCTAAATCTGCCTGCGTCGGGTAATTAACACGCATCATTTCGCCGGTGTCGATAAGACGCGGCGCGATAGCGTTGACGTTAACACCTTTTGGCCCCAATTCCTTCGCCAGACCACGAATAAGGCCTTCCCCCCCCGCTTTACTGGCCGGATAGCTCACCCCCCCGCCAGTACCTGACAGCGCAGAACCGGAGGAGATGTAAACGATTGAACCCTGGTTAGTTAAGAAGTCATCGTAGAATGCTTTGACCGTATTGAATAAACCCGTCAGGTTGATTGAGAGTGTTTTGTTCCACTCTTCGAAAGTAATGTCTTTGACTTTATTAGCAAAAGCGACACCTGCGTTCAAAACCAGAATGTCGATACGGCCATAAGCCTCGATAACTTTTCTGCGCACTTCAGCCAGTGCCTGCGGATCAGAGACGTCCGTTTTGACAAAGAGCGATTTAACATTGCCAAAGGTCAGTTCTTGCGCAGTTTTGATGCCATTAGCCTCGTTATAATCGACAATGACGGTATGCGCACCGCGTTCGGCGAATTGTTTTGCAATTCCTTTACCAATCCCATGCGCACCACCGGTAATTAGCGCAACTTTACCTTCAAAATGACTCATCGGTTGTTCTCCTGAATCTTTGTACTTAACGTGAGAGAAATCCCCCACGTCTGCGGTCTACATAATGATTACGCGCTCAATTAAGAGCGCGTGAATATATGTTGGATACTTAATGCATGACAGACTTTAATGCCTGATAGCTTGCTTTAGGGTTGTCATTAAATAACGCGCCACCGACAACAATTAAATCAGCACCCGCCTCCTGTACTTTTTTCGCTATTTCCAGATTAACGCCACCGTCGACTTCAATTTGAATGTGCCGGTCAGCAATCATTTCTCTGGTTTTCCTGATTTTCTCCAGGCTTTTCTCGATGAAAGTCTGCCCGGGTTGCCCCGGGTTAATGGTCATAATCAGGATGTAATCAATATCGCCCAACAAATATTCCAGAACACTTTCAGGCGTACCCGGATTGATGACCACACCGGCTTTTCGCCCGGCCTTTTTTATTTTCTGTAAAATAAAATGCACATGCGGCGTTGATTCATAATGCACTGAGATCATTTCTGCGCCGGTATTAATAACATCATCAATATGTCTTTCAGGATTAGCCAGCATCATGTGTACGTCGAAAGTCATTTTGCTGGCTTTTTTCATTGCAGAAATTTGATTCGGCCCAAAGGCAATATTATTTACGAAGGTTCCATCCATTAAATCAACATGCAATATTTCAGTGTTCTCTTCTTCTAAAAAACGCAGCTCATCTTGCAGACTTAAGATATTCGCGCCAAAAATTGATGGTAAAATCTGTGCCATGGTAAGCAAACCTCATTTTTAAAATCAATGGAATACAGTGCTCAACCAATACGTCAATACTTCCCACGGGCCAGTCAGTACAAAGTCAGTACCCTGCCCCTGCAAGCCGACGCCTGCGCCATGCAGGAATTGGGTTGCACCCGGAGCCACATACCCTCCTAAATACATCACGACAATACTGAACAGTAAGGTTGAAATAATTGAGCGGATGACGTTTCCGTTGCTGGCCATTACGGTCATGGTTGTCATATAGATGATTGACATCAGAACGCCGATGGGGAAAATCATGATCCCCGGTAAAATCAGTGCGCAAAGCATGGTCAACGGAATGGTGATAACGGTGACGGTGATGGTCGCTGGGTCGCCCAATGCCAGGGCACAGTCCATACCGATGTTCAGTTCGGCGTCTTTACCCATCTGCTTTTGCATAATATCTTTGGCACTTTTCCCAATTGGAGACAGTCCTTCCATCAGGACACCCACCACTTTAGGCAGGAGCACCATTACCGCAGCCACCCCCATTGCCATCGGGACAATAGTGGTCACAGGCTGTTTCGTCAGCAGTCCAAGCAGACAACCTACAATGACACCGATGATAGCGGGTTCACCAAACACACCCAGACGTTTCTGTACGCTCTCCAAATCAACGTCGAGCTTGTTCAGGCCGGGGATCAGGTCGATAATTTTATTGACCAGCAGTGCAAAAGGTAATGTCCAGCCTATATGGATCATGGTGGTACAGGTCGTCCCTTCCAGGCCATAATATTTCTGCCAACGGGGAGCAATTAAATCGCCAATAAACAGAGCGATAACGCTAAGTGCGACTGCCACGCCAAAACCGATAAAGAAGCTGTCAAACACGAAATAGGCCAGCGCGCCGGGAACCAGGAAGTGCATATAATTCCAGATATCAACGTTCAGCGTTTTGGTTAATTTAAGACGAACAAGTAGCAAATTAAGAATAATACCCACTGGAACAACTAAAGCGGCAAAGGGTGCCACCCATGCAGCCGCGCCCACCGCAGGCCATCCGATATCAGCCACAGTGAATCCGCTTCCCAGTTTTGAATAGTAGGCAATTGCCGGCTGCAGGGATGTACTCAACAGATTAACAACCAAACCTAAACCAATAAAACCGATACCCACGGTGATACCAGACTTAATGGCAGCACCGACTTTCATGCGGAAAACCAAACCCAAAATGAAGATGACAAGTGGTAGGATTGCCGTTGCCCCCATGCTTGTTATCGTTAGCATTATGTTTTTTAACATGTCCATCTTGTCATCCCCTGTGTTTTCTTATTAGTTTTTAGCCAGCTCTGTTAATAAATCCCCTAGTTTTTTTCGTAACACAGCTTCATTAATCCCGGTGATAAACCCGGCCACACTCATATGCGGTTTTCCGATATCACCTTTGTAGTTATTCGTGGTTAAAATCACATCAGCATTCTGTAATTCAGAAGGAAGTTCTGACATGCTGCATTTATTTATTTTGAACTGAGTAATGCCATATTCTGTACACACGGATTTCACTTCATCAGCAGCGATAGTTGACGTTGCGACACCGCTCCCGCAGGCTACGAGGATATTAATCATCATTATGCTCCTGAACTCTTATTGCATGACGGTGGAAATAAAAAGTGCCTGCGCTTTCTCGGAAGGAAGCTCAAGTAAATTTTGATAAAAGTCTTCCATTTGAAGATTACTAAAAAGGGCCTTCAGCAGTTGCAGCTGATTAGCCGGATCGGTAACGACCAAATTGATAATGAGTTTGACCCACAATTTATCGTCGCCATCAGCCTGATCAACCTGAACCGGTTCAGGTAAGCGAATAATATAAATCGACGGGCTGTTGGCCTGGTTGCTGTCGCAATGTGGGATCGCCACAGAATAACCATCAAGCAAAATACCGGTTGGATACATGGCTTCGCGTTCGCGCAGTGCTGCCAGATAGGTCTTTTTCACTATCCCTTCTGAATACAGCTTTTCATGGATGTGCTGCAGCACCTCATCGTAATTTTTGAATGCTGCACCATCTGCAACATTAATAGTGACTGTACTCACCTTTTCACCTCGCCTTTTTGCTCATTAGAGCAAATATAATCGATCACATGAGCAGTTATAGCATGCCAATTTTCCGCGCAAACAGAAAACATGCAAAAGTTATAAGCTGATCACAAAATAAATGCATAAGTGCACGCAAATAATTGCTCATATGAGCAATATCGAGTAATTCATCGTTTAGATCAATCAAGTCAACCGGAGAGGGAAAGTGAAATTTTTATTATAAATCAGACGGATAGTAGATTTTTTGAAGGTTTATATATGCGAACTGACCTATGTCAGAGGATTTGGCAATGCTCTGATCTAAGTCATGAGGGTTTACAGAATGACTGATAGCAGTGCCTGATGCATGCCTGAGAGGAAGGTGATCAAGGGCGCGGGCTACGCCCCTGTTGCTGATGTTCCGGGATCTATTTCAATCAGGAATTGACAAGCTTCACCGCAGTATCGAAGTCAGTGATTAACACATCTAAAAGGCCTGACTTCAGTGAAGCGACGATGCCTTCATACTTCTGTTCTCCCCCCGCCACACCAATCACGGTTTTCGTGTTACGCAATTGTTCGGTTGAAATACCAAACCCAAGACGGCTCATCGGGCTATCAAGGATCTCGCCTTTACTGTTAACGAGAGTAATGCAGACATCCGCAGCGATATCTTTCTCAAACAGATTTTTTTGCCACGACTCGGGAAAAATATCACACAAACTGGATGAGCCCGTTTTCCAGGCGCCAATACCGGTGATGACAACATCCA
Organism: Rahnella sp. CFA14(1/10); assembly: GCF_004195095.1. NCBI lineage: Bacteria > Pseudomonadati > Pseudomonadota > Gammaproteobacteria > Enterobacterales > Yersiniaceae > Rahnella > Rahnella sp. CFA14(1/10). Next base: position 23,553 of record NZ_SEWS01000004.1, read on the forward strand.
GCTGAGAATAATATTGTTGGGTATCCACCACAGCCGGATCACTGGCCAGTTTTTGGGCCAGGCTTTCATCATCCACCCACATCGGCACATACATAGGATGTGCCTTGCCCTGAGAGATAGTCGACAGTCTGTGGATAAGGTCGATCGGGCCCTGGCTAAATTCAATGCCCGGATGAACGCCAGATAGCTGAACAACATCTAATGCCGGCAAGCTGGTGAGTTGACTCACTGTGCTGGATAAAACGCGTCCCCAGGCAATACCAACCTTCATTCCCTCAGCGAGATTATTGTTGAGATAACTTGCAGTGATACCCCCCAGCTTCTCATTCAGTTCTTCCTGATTGGACCAGGATTCTGACACGGAAAGCACGATTGCCTTCTGCAGACCATACTTTCCGCAGAGATTAAGTGCGATCTCTTCGTCAAGCAGTTGCTGCTTTGGAAAGAGAAACTTCACATACTCTTCCTTTATTGCCTCATCGATAAGACGCGCCGCTTTAAATCTCGAAATCTCGAGTTCTTCAGCAATCTCAGTTTTGGTCTTCATCTCAACAAAGTAACGTCGGACGACGAGAGAATAGATATAGCGGGGATCGTAACCTGACCAGCGGCTGTTTTTTATACGTTTAGGCATAGAGCATTCCATCTTCATCCAAAGACAATATCAGCTGAGTTAAACTGTTACCCCTGCAATTTACTCATAAGAGTACACTTTTACCTGCTCTTTTGACATGAGCAAATGAGTCTTATCTTTTGGCGGTGTGATAGCTGACACATCTGATGATAATGGGTGAAGAGACCAGAGTTTTTTAGACGGTGGCAAGGCTTTACATTATGTGCTCTCAATCAGTGACGCTGTGGCCTGTGATTTCTGTTTTTTGGCGTGAAACGGGTTACATTGCTCATGTGTTCCTCGCAGATAAAAATGCCCATCGGGTGCGGCCTGAGTTCCACCGGGACAACCATTCATCCCAGATTTTCCGTTTTTTCCATTAAGACCAGCCCCACCGTTTTGATTACCGATTACCACGGATCCCCCTTTTCCTCCAGTTCCGCCTTTCCCGCCTTCACCTCCCTGACAGGCAAACGCTATAACGGAAAATCCCGTTAAAAAAAGATAAGAAAACAATTGAGCTCTGTTCATGTCTTTTCTCCAGGTTGCATCGGGTTTCGTTAGTTAGGGTAGCTGATTTACATTTCAATCCGTTCACTTTGCGCTGCGCCATTCTAAATCAGTACAAAACACATAGCGAAAAGATCTGATAGCCACTTAGGTGCAAGATAAAACATAGAATTTTAAGGGATGCACTTATGAAATTCTCACTTCCATGTGTGAATTTACCCATTTCGTAGCCAGTGACTCAGAAACTATTTACACGCTATAAGATTGGCCATCTGTTCCTGGTCCGGCAGACCGACGATCTGTTGAAGCATGTTGGCGTGGTTAAGATAATAAATTGCTGGCGTACCGCTTGCCCCCACATCTTCCATCAATTTCTGGTTGTATTGGATCTGCGAGAAAATCGGCTGCGGCGTTTTCTCCAAAAGTGCAGGCTTGTTTTTGCCACCCGACAACTCGAAATCCTGCCAGACCTTCGCGGGGTTTTCAGAAGACAATATCGCAGCCGCGTAACGGCCACTGTCGGGCTGCATGACACCCACTAACTGCGTTTTCAAAGCGATTTTATTGTCCTTAATATAGGGCTGCACGTCCTGTCTGAATTTTGTACAGTAAGGACAGAAGGGATCGGCAAACACGACAATCTGGCAATTTGCATTATTACTGCCTTCCGTGATACCGGCAGCTTTGGACAGTGTTTTCCACATCTCGCGGCCAGCAGGGATGTAAATCTCCTCTTTTATGACCTGTTCGCTGAGGTTACTTCCATTCTCATCGTACATATAACCTGATATGGCATGTTTTTTATCGGGGGTCAGATAAATTGTCACCCCCGTTCCCTGATATTTTCCCAACCAGCCCTGGACCCCGCCTGGAGCCGTGAAGGGTTTGATTATTTCTATACCTTGTTTTTCCAACTGCTTGACCGGTGCGGGAAGCGCTGCGGGCGTTGCTGCCTGAACCTGCGAGCCGATAAGTGCAGCAGATAACGCGAGGATGTATTTGTTCATTCTTATCTCAATATAATACGTACTCATTACGGGCCGTTGTTTAACAAACCTCCGGCCCTCCCGTCACGTGCTAAATGGCACTACTCACCCTTATCTCATCGTGACAAATTCTTCTGCCGCAGTTGGGTGAATTGCCACGGTATTGTCGAAGTCTCTCTTCGTTGCTCCCATTTTCAGCGCAACAGCAAAGCCTTGCAGTATTTCATCCATGCCTAAACCGATACCGTGGATACCGACGATTTTCTCTTCCAACCCCACACATACCAGCTTCATGCGGGATGGCTGGCGATGACGCGTCACGCCGGTGTACATGGCGGTAAAAGATGACTGATAAACTTTCACCTGATCATCACCATATTCCTCACGCGCCTGGGGTTCAGTCAGGCCAACGGTACCTATTGTTGGGTGGCTAAAGACGACTGTGGGGATATTGTTGTAATCCAGATACTCATCCGGCTTGTTGTTAAACAAGCGTTCTGAAAGGCGACGGCCCGCAGCAACAGCTGCCGGTGTTAACTCAACCGCACCGGTATTATCACCCACCGCGTAAACACCCGGCACGTTGGTATTCTGATATTTATCAACTTTGACGTACCCTTTTTCATCGAGTTCAACACCCGCCATCTCAACGTTCAACTTGTCATTGGCTGGCTCACGGCCAATCGCCCAGATCAAACAGTCAACCGTTTGTTCACGACCATCTTCCAGCTTCAGTGTCAGGCTGCCGTCCTGGTTTTTGACCACTGCAGTGGGGATCGCTTGGGTGTGCAACGTTGGGCCTTCGACGTTCATGACTTCAACCAGTGTTTCTGTGAGCAACGGGTCAAAACTGCGCAAAGGCGCATGCTTACGTACGAACAAATGGGTTTTTGACCCCAATGCATTGAGAACACCTGCCAGTTCAACAGCAATGTAGCCTGCACCAACAACTGCAGTGCGCTCCGGTAGCGCCTCAAGCGCAAAAAAACCATCTGAATCAATTCCGTATTCCGCCCCCGGAATAGAGGGATGGCTAGGGCGACCACCGGTGGCTATCAATATATGGTCAGCGGTAATCGTTTCCCCGTTGACCTCCACCGTATGTCCGTCCACAAACCGGGCAAAACCTTTGATGACATCTACCTTGTTTTTACCTAACACATTTTCGTATGAAGTATGAATACGATCGATATAGGCACTGCGGTTTTTTAGCAAGTTAGTCCAGTCGAGGCGGTTTAATGTGGTATCGAAGCCATAGTCTGGGCCATAAAGATGAATGGCCTCTGCGATTTGCGCAGCGTGCCACATTATTTTTTTCGGTACACACCCCACATTGACGCAAGTCCCGCCCAACTCCCGCGCTTCTATCAAAGCGCATTTCTGCCCATACATCGCCGCACGGTTGATTGAGGCGATACCACCGCTACCACCACCAATCGCGATATAGTCATAGTGTTTCGTCATTTTGTTCTCCAGGCAGCATCGCTGCGGTCATCGTTCAGGTAGCATCGCCAGAACTCGCACTCAATGCCTTGCTTATACGGTTGAGCCCCTCAGCAAGCATAGCGCGTGGACAAGCCAGATTAAGGCGGATGTGCCCGTCGCCGTTACTGACAAACATTTGCCCCCCTTCAAGCAATACACCCGCATGTCTGGCAAAAAAGAGGGTTACTTCTTCCTGATTACTGTCATCTACCAGACGAGAGATATCAATCCAGGCAAGATAAGTCCCTTCCGGAATGATAAAACGGGCCAGCGGATGATATGTCCCTAGGTAGTCCTGCAGAAAACGGAAGTTCTCGTCAATGTAGTGCCTGACCTGAGTCAACCACTCATCGCACTCGGACCAGGCGGCCTTGTTAGCCACCAGGCTCAGCGGAGAGATAAAATCATCATGCAGGCGAAGCCATTCGGCTCTCACTGAGGCATCAGGGATCATGATGTTTGCAAGCAGGTTACCCGCCAGGTTGAACGTTTTGCTGGTCGACATGCAGGTGATAATTTTATGATTTTCAGGAAAAATTGACGCGGCGGGGATATGCGTGACGCCCGAGCGGGATAAATCACAGTGGATTTCATCAGAAATAACCCACACATCATGTTTAAGGCATAACGCTATCATTTTCTGCAACTCATCACGTCGCCAAACTCGCCCGGTGGGATTATGTGGGTTACAGAGAAAGAAGGCTTTAATTCGCTGCTGGTCATCGCTCAGGGCTTGTTCCATTGCCTCAGAATCTACCGCCCAGTGGCCTTCGTTATTTCTAAGCGGGCAATCGACGACGCGACGACCGCTATAGTCCCCGGCTTTTTTAAACGGTGCGTAAGAAGGGGTCAGGATGAGGATGCTATCTTCTTCGTGGGTGAGTAACGGCACCAATCGGTTAAGCGCAGGGATAATACCGGGGGAGAAAACAATGCTTTCTTCCTGAAACCGGTATCCGTAATGCCTTTCACACCAGGCCCCAAAAATCTCATAGTAGTCCCTGTCATAAACGCGGGTGTAGCCAAGAATTTTTTTATCTAACCGGGAACGTATGGCTTCAAGCACCGGCTCGGGTGTGGAAAAAGCCATATCTGCTACCCAGAGGTTTATAAAACCATTCGCCGGTACTTCCGGCGCGGGGCCTTCATGGGCACCAAACATATATTCACGCCAGCCGTCGACGGTTAAGCTGTCTGTCCCTGCTCTGTCCACTGCTTCATCAAAATCGTATTTCATAGAGGTTACCCGATTAGTTTATCCAAAGAGGTCACAGCGTCACTGATTTTGCTAACGATTAGATATTCCTTTGCTTTAAAACCTAAAAAACCATTTGCAGAGTGATCAAGTCATCACTGGCACGTTGATATCAGTGTCGTATTTTCTGACCCGGTGCCTTGATCACCAACAGAATGCCCGCAAGGACTGCCAGCGTTGAAAATGCCATTCTGAGGCTCAGTGACTCGCCCAAAAATGTTACGCCTCCCAGCATCGCCAGACAGGGCACACTCAACTGAACCGTACTGGCTGCAACAGACTCAAGACGAGGTAAAAGTGAATACCAGAGTACATAGGCTCCGGCAGAAGCACCGGCACCAGAGAGTATTGCCAGGACAATTCCGATACCGTCGAAGTGCGCTCCCTGGCTAATGAACGGCGACAACACCAGGGCAAAAGGTACAGCAAGGATGAAATTTGCCGCAGTGGCCTGCGCTGCGCTGGGAGAGCGCTTTCCGCAAAGGGTATAAGCCGCCCAGGCAAGGCCTGAAAGCGCCATCAGAACAGCGCTGCCCAAGGGGGGCGCTTTGGCACCAGGTAAGAGAAGAGCAGCCATGCCGGCTACAGCCAGCCCAAGCCCCGTTGCTCTGGAAAAAGACAGCCTTTCCCCATGGAAAAGGCCATGAGCCACCATCGCCAGTTGCACAACGCCAAACAAGAGCAAAGCACCTGTTCCTGTATCCAAATGGATATAGGCAAGGGAGAAACACAGGGCGTAGGTCATAAGAAAGAACCCGCTTTTCAAGCTCCAGACGCCCTGCTTTTTCCCCTCACGTCTCAACAACAGTGGTAACAAGACCACCGCCCCGCTCATCAGGCGAAGGTCACTGAACGTCACCGGGTCAATATGTTCGCCTTTCAACGCAATCCGACAGAGCACAGAATTGGCTGCGAATGCCATCATTGCTATCACTATCTTGAATCCAACAGACCGCCCCATCAGCGTGACGCCTCAAAATTAATAAATTACGTGGCAATCTATCAATTAGTAGGTAGGATGGCAATATCTACTTATGGCAGCCAGACTAAAATGGTACGCCTTTTCAGGTCATGCCTGGAGCATTGGCCTTTATCATTGCCAGATTTATGTGAAGCCGTAGACCTGTTACTAACAAAGGAGAACATATGCAAGATTTCAACGTACTGCTCGAAGCAGCATCAGATTATAACGAATTTGTTGGCAGCGGAGCAGAAGAAGACCGCAACGCATTGCGGCATTTTGAGGGGCTTGCCAACGAGGCATTACCTGACGATGTCATTAGTAAGCTCTCGCAACTTCCGGGTTCGTACAGCATTCTGGTAGCTGCTGAAATGTGGTGCCCCGACTGCCATAAAAACTTGCCTGTAATCCATGCCATTGCCGCGTCAGCGCCGGCAATACGTCTGGGTATTATCACCCGCAACAAGGCTGAAGCCGTCTTTAAGGCACACTTTGGTGTCGATAAAGTCAAAATTCCGTTTGCCGTGGTACTGGATGAGAACGCGACTCCGCTGGGGCAGTTTATTGAACGACCTGAAAATGCTACCGGCAACAATGGAGAAGTGAGCGAGAGGTACAAAAACGGTGAGCTTCTGGTCGATACCGCCCGCGAAGTGACTTCAATTTTTCCAGGAAAATAAGAGAGCGTTAAAGTTAAATTAATTGAATCTCAACTTGAAGGTAATAAACCTGGAAGTTGAGCAATGCCAGGGAAATAATAAAAATAAACCATAGCAACAATGCCCTTAGCCCTGCATCTAAGCAGGGCTTTTTTCGCGTAAAGAAAGCATGCTACGCAGTTTTGTATGTGCAATCAAAATGCTACGCCCGTTTATTCAGTGGCCAACGACATCACCAGCAGCTTCGCGAAGCTTTACACTCCCTCTAAATGTAAGCAGAACTCCAGGCAACGATAATCCCGGCAACATATTCCGCATCCTGAGGATGCGTCAGAAGATGATCTGCTTCACCCAGTGAGATAAAGCTTTTCGGGTGTCTGGCGGCTTTAAAAATTTTCTCTGCCTGTTCAATCAGCACGGTATCATCATTGGGAGCATGAAAAATCAGCAGCGGCTTATTCATGGTAAATACCTTTTCCGCTATTTTATGCTCCTGAATGTTATCCAGCATTTGCTTTTTGAGCGTGAATACCCGGCCTGCAAGCTCTACCGGGAAAGCGCCATGGTTCCTAATATCTTCGATATTGTCTTTGAACAACCGCTGTACATGCGTCAATTCGCCTGGCGAACCTATGGTTACGACCGCTCTGGCCTCAGGCACTTTGCCTGCAATAGAGAGGATTGCCGAACCGCCAAGGCTGTGACCAATCAGCAGCGAAGGAGCCTCGTATTCCCGACGAAGATAATCGACCGCGCACAGCAGGTCAGAAATATTCGAGGAAAAATTAGTATTGGAAAAATCGCCTTCGCTGTTGCCTAACCCCGTGAAATCAAAGCGAAGCACCGCAATTGAATTTTCTGTCAGTTTCCTGGCAATGCGTGCAGCACCTTTCAGATCCTTCCCGCAGGTAAAGCAGTGCGCCAACAGGGCAAAGGCTTTTGGATTTTCTGGCAATTCAAGCAACCCGGCAAGTTCCTCACCTTCTGCATTTTTGAAGGTAAATTTCAATTTTTTCATTATGTTAACTTTCAGAATGGTTGAATTACAAGCAAGATACCTATCAGCCGCCCCATCATGGGGCGGCTTTGCGAGGTTACGACGAGCTTATCTGCGAACGGCCATGATACCGGCATCGACATCCCAGATTGCGCCAGTCACCCAGGAGGCTTTGTCGGACAACAGGAAGAAGATGGTATTGGCCACATCTTCCGGCGTGCCGACACGCCCCAGCGGATGGAAAGCGTTCAGCGATTGCATTGCGCCGGCAATGTCTTCTTTCGCCATGAAGCCTTCATAAATCGGGGTATGCACGATCCCTGGCGAGACCGCGTTCACGCGGATACCCGCACTGGCCAGCTCAATGGCCAGGTTGCGTGTCAAGGCGTGGAGACCGGCTTTGGCCATGGAGTACGCGGAAGCCGGTGAGTCGCCGAGTGCGGCTTGCGCGCCAATGGAGCCCACGTTCACAATCGCCCCTTCACGGCCGTCGGCCAGCATGTTCTTCACCACGTCCTGTGTGATGAAGAAGGTTGCCCGGTTCAACATCAGGTACATGTCGTAATCGGCTTCCAAATGCTCGGTAAAGCCTTTCGGCATGAAGATCCCGGCCGCATTGACCATCAGGCTAATATCGCGATGATTAGCATTAATCTCCTGACGAATGGCGTTCATGCCCTCTTCGGTCATCAGGTTTGCCGCAATCACGGACACGGAACCCAGTGGGCTCAGCTCTTTCTGTACCGCTTCTGCCTTGTCTTTTTTATTGCCCGTCAGTACCACGCTGCCACCGGCTTTCAGCACCATACGCGCCGTTTCCAGACCCATGCCGCTGGTGCCACCCACGACAAGCAGTTTTTTGCCTTTAAAGTCATCGCTCATTTTGAACTCCGTTATTTGCAGGGTAGATTTGCCGGCAGTCATGCAGCCGGCTCGTTCAGGTTTCAGATGCTGCAACCGTCAGCGCCGCAGGTCTGGCCGTCGGTTTTTGCCAATTCAGCCGCTTTTTCTTCCCAGACTTGCTTCAACGCGTTCAGGAAGTTGTCCGCAGATTGCGCGCCGCTGATGGCATATTTTTCATTGAGCAGGAACAGCGGGACACCGCTGACCCCGATCGACCGGGCATGGGCTTCATCTTCAGCCACCGATGCACGGAAGGCCTCATTGGCAAGGGCACTTTCAGCGTCGGCTCTGGACATGCCCACTTCTGTAGCTAACGCAATGAGCTCCTGCGGATCGAAAATGGAACGCCCCTCAGTCACACTGGCCCGATAAAACCGTTCTGCCATGGCGTCGCCCATATTGGCGTGACGTGCAGCCGCGAGCAGCGTATGGGCATCTTCGGTATCGCCAAAGAGCATGGTGTCAAAGTTATACTGGAGCCCTTCTGCCTTCCCGGCCGTGCCCACCTGATTCATCATCAGTTCCGCCCCATGTTCCCCGCCAAACTTCTTGTAAAGGGCTTTGCGGAACGGCACGGCAGGCCGGTCGCCGGAAATACGGAAACTGTGGTGGCGGACCACGACCTGCTCCTTGTGTTCAAAGGCGGCAAGGCCCTGTTCGAAACGCTTTTTGGCAATCCAACACCAGGGGCAGACCAGATCTGACCAGATATCTATCGTAATAATCGGCTTAAGGGTTTGCATATTGGCTCCTGAATACCCCATTAATGTCGTCTGGCGGTGCCTCTTTATGTGGGCACCGCAAATACCACCAGCTACGTGGCGTTAGTTGGCTTCCCAGGCGGGATAATCGGTGTAGCCTTTTTCCGGCGACCCCGTCACGCCGTAATACGTCGTGCGATCGCTTTCAGCCAGCGGCCAGCCGTTCTGCATTCTTTCGACCAGATCAGGGTTGGCGATGTACGGCACGCCAAACGCAACAAGATCCAGTTCGTCTGCCTCAAGTGCGGTTTCGGCAATCTCGCGGGTGAAACCGCCGGCGGCAATAACGGTGCCCCTCAGGGTTTTACGGAACGCGGCTTTGAAACCGGCAGGTACCGGTGCCTGGGTATAAACAGGTTGATAATAGAGGTGCACATAAGCCAGCTCACGTTGGCCGAGGGCCGCAGCGATACTTGCCCAAATCTCTTCTTCACCTTCATAAGGCGCCAGGTCGTAAATCCGCCCGAACGGTGAAATGCGCAAGCCCACCTTATTGCTACCAATAGCCGCAGAGATGGCATCAACCGTTTCCAGCAGGAACCGCTGACGGTTTTCCACAGAGCCACCGTATTCATCAGTGCGAGGGTTCAGTTCACTGCTGAGGAACTGGTCGAAAATGAAGCCGTTAGCCGCCATGATTTCCACGCCGTCAAACCCGGCCTCCATTGCCAGACGCGCTGAATGGACAAAGTCAGCGGTAACGCGTCGAACTTCTGCGGTTTCCAGCGCACGCGGCTGGCTTGGAACGACAGGCCCCGGTTCGCCAGACTCGGTCAGTGCAAAGACGGTGGTGTTAACCGCTTGTACGGTACCGGCGGAAACTGGCGCGATGTTGCCCGGCTGAATTGAGGTATGAGACATCCGGCCCACATGCCACAACTGAGCAAAAATACGACCGCCCTTCGCATGTACCGCATCGGTCACTTTGCGCCAGCCCTGAACGTGTGCAGCGTTGTAGATCCCCGGGGTATACAGATAGCCGCGCCCTTCTTCAGAAACAGGCATGCCTTCGGTGATAAGCAGCCCCGCAGAGGCGCGCTGGGCGTAGTAAAGTGCAACGACGTCATCCGGCACGTCGTTCATTGTGCGGGTGCGGGTCATCGGGGCCATGACCACGCGGTTTTTTAACTGCATGCCTGACAGATTGTAGGGGGTGAACAACTTACTCATCGTATACCTCGCAAGGCGAAAGTGAGAAAAGCCCCGCTGGGGCCGGAGTTAATACTTAGCGGGCCGGGGAGCTGACGATCACTTCCTGATGCCGGTTAAGCGTATGGCTGCACTATACCTACCTACTAGTTGATTGGTCAATAGGTAAAAGAACAAATCATGCTGTCCTTTTGTCACCGGAGACAGGCACAGGGAATGCTGTGTAAGGTGAGCTCCCGTCGGTGAGATGGTTGTCATCCTGTGAAATCAGGGAATTACAAATATCATTATTGGGCGTTATGGAGCTAAGACTGGCCGGTTCAGGGCGGCGAGGAGTCTTTCTCTCCCCTTATCATTGGGATATTAATCACCCCGATGGAGAAGAGTAAATGTCCAAACTTCACCTTACTGTTATCAGTACATTATGCCTGGCGTTGTCGAGCCAGGTCGCTTTTTCAGCCAGTTTTACGCTGACAAGTCATGAGCTTGAAAAAAACCATTTCCCCGCAGCTCAGACCCTGAGTTCACCTTATGGATTTGGGTGCAGTGGTGGAAACCTTGCCCCCTCTTTTAACTGGAGTGGCGCGCCGGCAGGAACTCAAAGCTTCGCTCTCAAAATTTATGATAGGGATGCGCCGACAGGCCTCGGTTGGATCCACTGGCAGGTGGTGAATATTCCCTCATCTCTTCACTCGTTACCGGCTGGGATAACGGCGGATAACAAAAATCTCCCGCAAGGGGCTCTTCAGACCCGGACTGATTTCGGTATCCCGGGTTATGGCGGCCCTTGCCCGCCGAAGGGTGAAACGCACCGTTATGAGATCACGCTGACGGCACTTCGTGTCGACAAACTTCCGGGAATAACGGCGGACTCGACGCCCGCCCTGGTCGGCTTTATGGCAAAAGCGAACTCACTGGGCGAAGCGCATCTTCAGATTACGCAGGGCCGCTAACCGCAGCCAGGTTGCCGATAGCCTGGCCGGAAACCCGGACCAGGCTGGGGCTGAATCCGAAGCGAGTTCGAAATCTGGCGGCGAACTTAGACGGATTTTCATAGCCGACTTCCAGGGATATGCGGGTGACTGAAAGATCGGTCACCTGCAAAAGTGTCAGGGCGCGGCACATGCGAATGTCAGTCACCAGATGGGTGAATGACGTATTTTCGGCATGCAGATGGCGTCTCAGGGTGGTGGCCGACATACCCAATTCAGCCGCCACCTGCGCAGTATTCCAGTCTTGTGATATGTCTGCTGCAACGAGTTTGCGGATTTTTATCGCCAGTCCGGTATGTTGTTTCAGCGCGAAGAAAATTCGGTATTCATCCAGCCAACTCAGCATCTCTTCCATACGCCTGGCCACGATACTTTCAGGTATGTTTTCAGTATCTGTAATGGCCTCCGCAGTGTGATAAAAGGCCTGGCGAAAACTGTTGCCTGGCTCTGCCATTTTATTTGCTTCGTTCATGCTCATACGTGGGGCATGCATGAAGCAGTAGTTTTGGACGAAATCGGCACAAAAACTCAGCCATGATGCTTCGTACGTACCCGTTAAAGGTGATGGTGTATTGATGATATCAAAAGAGTGCCCCTCCCCGATGACCACCGCGTCCCCCGCTTCCAGCGTTATCTCCTCTTGCGCCCAGCGGATTATTTTCCTGCCATGGCGGACCAGGATGATTGTGGGTTCATCTATAGTGATATGGCGCATCATCAGGGGCTGCGTATGCAGCACATGCGCTGTACTCCCCACATTAATACGACTGGATAATGTTCTTTCCATCATCGCCTTACGAAAAGGAATAGGCCTGCCCTGTAGGCCGACACTTTATGGATGGGCTTGCTTTTTTATAAAGTAATCCCGATTTTGCAATACGTCAGTTTTCTCATTCAGATGGAGTGAAATATCATAATCCTCAGCACGCCGTCCACATAAGATGACGCTTAGCCCTTGATAAAACATGGCATTGTCTTCGCTTAAGCACCTTTCTATCGATGATAGCTTTTTATGTTAATCAAATCTACCAACTGGTAGGTAGCATTACTATTAAGTTACATCCTGCAGGAGTGAATGATGCGTGAATTACCCCTTTACAATGAAGATAATTTTAGAGAAATCGAGAGGCATGAAGGGGTTGCGGTGGTGCGCTTCTCTGCCCCCTGGTGCCCACCTTGTCAGATGAGCGAAGACATTTTTAACCATTTTGCCGAGCAGATAGAAAGCGACGTCAAAGTCGGCAAAGTGAATGTGGATCTGGCACCGGTACTGACCACCAAATATGAAATTTGGGGACTGCCGTCCGTACTGATGTTCAAGGATGGGCAGTTGGTCCAGCGTATACCGGGTGTTAAATCGGCAGGGTTTTATCAGCAAGCATTGTCAGAGCTGAAAAAAGGGCAGTGATGCCATTTTATCTATGTTTAAAAAAGTCTCTTAGCGGTCTGATGCATCATCGGCAAGCGGTTACCCCTCGTTCAGAGTGATAACCGCTTTGTTATAAAATAACCGACCAGTCTGCTTAGCGTTATTTATTGCGTTGGAAGGCCGGCATCAACGCTTTGTTATGTTCGATCACTTCATCCAATGCATTTTCAAGCAGTTGACCGCTTTTGACTAGGGGATTAATAACCAAGGCACGCCATGCCGTATACCGATTACCACTGATGGCTGCCTCAATGGTCAATTGCTCAAAGCTTTTCATCAGTTGAATCAGACGAAGTACATCTTCCGGGAAAGGTTCGACATTCAGTGGTATCGGTCCAGAACGGGTGATCATTGAACTGACCTCAACCGCACAGTCATCCGGCAGGCCCGCAATCGCACCATCGTTTCGCGTATTGACATGCATGATGATGCGTTTGTCGTTATATATTGCGCTCATCAATTCACATGCCGCATCCGAATAGTACTGCCCTCCCCGACCTTCCAGCGCTTTCGGTTTCTCGGCGAGTTCCGGGTTTCGATAAATTTCGAATAGTTCTCTTTCGAGCTCCTTTACGATCTCACCACGAGTCCCTTCCCCTTGTGCTTCGCCAAGCTCCTGACGGTACATGTCGTCGCTCATGTAGTAATAACGCAGGTAGGGGCAAGGTATCATTCCCATATTCGCCAACAACCGATCCGGCCATTTGAAAGGAGGAATATTTTTAGGCACCAACGGATCATTCCCCTCTGAAATCAGCTCAATGACCTGAGGAAGCTTATCCTTACCCTCATGATAAATATGGCGCGCAAAAATGAAGTGATTAAGTCCCGCGACCTGCATGATAAATTCATTGATATCGCTGACACCTAAAGCACTGGCAATACCCTTTTGCATAATAACAGGCACGTTGCACAGCCCTACGGTTTTGACTGTGCTGTGTTTCAGTATCGCTTCAGTGACCATTCCCGACGGGTTGGTGAAGTTCAGCAACCAGGCATCCGGGCACAGTTGTTCCATTTCTTTCGCTATAGCCAATGCAATCGGGATAGTGCGGCATGCATTGGCAAATCCACCCAGACCATTGGTCTCCTGACCGATCATGTCGTATTTCAGCGATATCCTTTCGTCGCTGATCCGTGCGTCCAGGCAGCCGGCCCTGAACTGAGAACAAACAAAATCGGCACCGAGCAGTGCTTCTGTGCGGTCAAGGGTTTCATAAACCGGTATATCCAGCCCATTTTTTTCCAGCATCCGTCGGGTGAGGCCCGCGATAATCGCCATTTTTTCACGGCCATCCTCAATATCAACCAGCCATAACTCGCGGATCGGAAATTCATTTTGACGCTTGATAATGCCTTCCATCAGTTCAGGTGTGTAGCTTGAACCCGCTCCAATAACCACTAACTTAAGACCCTTCATTAGATATTCCCCTCATCGTTGTTGTCAGGACGTCTGTTGGGCCAATTAAAGAGGACAAGGGGCTTAGTGGACAAACGATCAATTCCGGGGTATGCATTACTGTAAATAATGCATAAGAGAAAATTAAGAAGGAAAATGATGAATGCTCGCTCAACAGAACATACTGGCACTATTGCATACGTTTGAAACGGCAGCACTGCATATGAGCTTTACTAAGGCGGCGACTACTCTCAATCTGACGCAAGGGGCCGTTAGCCAACGCATTCGTTCTCTTGAATCCATGCTCGGATTCAGACTGTTTATTAGAATGACCAGAAAGCTTCAGTTGACCGATGAAGGGGAGCGTTTACTTGGCGTACTCGCGTTTTCACTTAAACGCATCAGTGATGAAATAGAAGATATTCGCGTGCAGGGGCTGAGAGGAACCTTGTCTGTCGGCCTTCCACCTACCTTCGCTTTTCTCTGGCTGATGCCGCGCTTACCGGTATTTACCGAACGGTGGCCGGGGCTGAATATCAATTTCAGAGTGAGAGCCGGTCTGGTAGATTTTAATCTCGAACGAGTAGATGTCGCTATATACTACAGTAATCTGAAATACCCCGATCTCTACTGCGAACGGTTATCTGAAGAGACGCTGGTTCCCGTCTGTATTCCATCTCTTGCAAAAAAAATCAGGCAAGCAAACCATTGGTTAGCTGAAGTCCCATTCATTCATACGTCTGAATCCGTTGACTCCCAGAATGTTTTTTCCGAATGGCGAGAATGGTGCAGGGAGTCTGGCAAAAACCTGCCTGTTGAAGATAATTTTTTGAGCTTCAACAATTGTCAGATGTCTATTGAAGCGGCACTCAATGGCGGCGGTATCATCATGGGCAGAAAACGACTCATTCGACATTACCTCGATGAGGGCCGACTGATTGCCCCTTTTGAAATAGAAATACCCGCCGGGCGAGGATATGACCTCATTATGCCACGAGAAAACCTTAACCGACCGGGCGTTCAGGCTTTGGCCGAATGGGTAAGAAATGTGTTTAACGAGGAATAAAGTCTGTTTTCGTTCTGATAAAGGGCAATGTAAGCCATATCAGACCTAATGCCAGAGAGCATGATGAAAATGTATGTCAGAAGTGAAAAAAGGGCAGTCATGCCCTTTTATATTTTCAACGCGATAACTATTGCGCTTTCAGTTGCTTAATCGCATCCAGCGTACGTGCGGAATAGACAACGGCAGCGCCTGCATTTAGGTTGATTGCCACACCCAGGGCTTCAGCAATTTCTTCTTCTGTGGCGCCAGCTTTAACGGCAGCTTCGGCATGGACGGCGATGCAACCATCACAGCGAGTCGTCACCGCACAAGCCAGTGCAATCAGTTCACGCACTTTCGCGCCCAGGAGGTTGGTCTTATTGCCGGCGTTGCCCAAAGCCATGACGCCTTTTAGTGTTTCCGGGGTCAACTTACCCAGATCACCAACACGTTGCATCACTTCTGAGCGGTATTCATTCCAATCTAACATGGGGTCATCTCCAGAATTATTTTCTTTTAACAATCATTAGGATCTGTTCAAGCGTATCGTTGAAAAGCTCAGGCTTATTAATCGCCCGGGAAACAACGCTGGCGCCCTCGCATAAATTCAAAATAAGCAGAGCCATTTTTGATGGCAGCAGGTCAGCAGTCAGCTCCCCTGCATCAACGCCACGGCTGACAATCCTGGTCAGCCAGGCAATCTGCATATCGAAATATTCGGTCGCCCGAACTCTGATATTCGGTGGCAGATTGGCCATTTCCGAAGACAAAGCACAGCACAGCGGCATACGCGACGTGCGATAGCTTTCGATGAAAAGCTCCACGTAGGCGGTAAGCATCTGCGCAACCGTATTCTCCGTCGCTTCAATCTGTTCAAATCGGTTTTTGGTATCGGTATGGGCCTGAATCACCACTTGTTCGCCCAAAACATCTTTGGTTGGGAAGTGGTGATGAATACTGGCCTTAGTGATACCAATGCTCTTTGACAAATCAGCATAGCTGAATGCAGAGTAACCCCGTTCGCGCATCAGATGGTCCGCTTCATTCAGAAGCCTTTCTCGTGTCATGACTGACATATAATCCTCACAATTATAATCTACTAGTTGGTAGATATTATCTGCGCCTGTTGTTCCCTGCAAGGGGACATCAGTTCACAACAGTAATTTAACCTTCTCTGATAACGCGTTTTGGTCGGAGTTAATAGCCATCAGGCAGTAGGGAAATGACAGTGTTCAGTCATTTCCCTCTCTGAGCTTTACCTACGCCAACCGAGTATCAATATTGACCGGGTTCGCCAACGTATCGTGGATCGGCGAGCTTTCTGGCAGTGCACGAACCATTTCTTCAAGCTGTTCACGGCTGGCGGTCGGACTGGAGAGCTTAACGCCAACACGGATCGCTTTCGCCCCGTTGCGAACTTTTTCGTCAAGACCCAGGAAACCGTTCAGATTAATGTCGAAGTTCAGGTCAAGTTCAATACCATCAAGCTCAATGCCCTTTTCTGCCGCCATCACAGTCAGAGTCGCGGTATAACAGCCGGCAAGTGCCTGCAAAATGTACTCAGCTGGGCCCATACCGCTATCAGTACCCGATAAATCAGCAGGTTCATCGCCAACATTAGCAAATTTTCCGGCGCGACTGGTATCAACCTGGCCGTTCTGGATAGTCGCATGAGTTTCCACCCGGACGGATACCCCACCGTTGGATTTACTCTTCATGTTAAAGGTGAGATTGCCCAGCTCTGGCTGCTGGCGAATAGCTTCTCGTGTACCGCGAATAACATTAGCGTCAGCAAAAGGTTTTTTTGAATTAGTCATGACAACTCCTGAAGTGTCGAGTGATCTCAAAGATAAGGTTGGTGCCAAACGCAATCAACCTACTAGATGGTAGATTACTTTAAGATTGAGGTGTTGTCTACCACTATGGGGGCAACTTCTTAAGATAGAGCTACAAACAGGGACGTAAACGCTGCGATATCTACATTATGCGATGTATCGTGCTGACGTCCGAGTTCGGCATCTTGCTAAGCATCTTAATCGCTTGTGAGCTATGACCTCCTGACGGCATAGAATCTATGCATCTTTAACAGTACCCAAGTATAGAAGCATAGTTTTCAGTAATTATTGAGTATGAAGGACTGATCAAAAGAAACAATATAGGCAATCATCATAAAAGTTATTTCTCTCGTACTAAATAACCGTTATAGACTGAAATCACAGAACGATTGACCGAAGTGAAATCAACATTCAGCAATTCAATTAGCGGGGGAGCGACCATATGGAAATCCACAACCGGACTCCAAATGTATATGACTTGCTTGAAATAAACAAAATCCTACTTTCAACTTCAAATAATGGTGAGTCATTTGAGAAAGACTTACATCTCAATGGATTCATAGAAAAACCATGGGGATATGAGTATAGAGTTTATTGTGATTCTATTTTTGATGTATGGCGCCTTCATATATCAAAGAATCAATCCACTTCAATGCATTGTCATATACTCAAAGACACCGTCCTTATATGCCTACATGGTGATGGCGAGACCAGATTTCTTGATGGTACACATCAGGCGTTAAAATCTGGGGACAGCATATATATTGCAAAAGGTGTATTCCATCAGACTATTTCGGGAAAATCAGGCATCGAATTAATCGAAGTTGAAAATCCAAGAAACAAATTCGACTTACTCAGACTTAAAGATAATTATGGCCGGCAAAATATGGCATATGAAAAGAAATCACAGGAACATGATCTTTTACCTCCTTTGCAACAGATAGCTGCAGGCACATTGATCAGAGAACATGACCTACACAAATTAGCATACTTTTCCGTCAAAAATCTTGATAGAAAAATGTTGAATGACGAGGATGATTTTATTTTTATTTCATTAGATGTAAAAAGCCATCTAATGGGAAAGATTCATATCCTACGAGCTAAAGATGCCATCTCAGAAATGTACTGTGGTCAGAATGTATTTTTAATTAACGTCCCGTAACGCAATAAGAAGGAAAATAACATGTCTAATCCGACACGAGTAGTGATAATCACTGGTCCAGGTTTTCAGGATCACGATGTAGTTTATACTTACTATCGTTCTAAAGAGGAAGGATACGATATATCTATTGCAACAAAGGATGGAAGTGCAGTGACAGGGAAATATGGCATCACTGTTCCTATGGATAAAAGATCCAAAGACAATATTAATTTTGATCAACTCAACGCCACTGATTTTGATGCTGTTATTCTCACTGGCGGTCATGAAGCGCCTGATAGAGTTCGCCAAGATCAGAGAGTTAAAGATTTTCTAAAGCAGATGGTAATACAGGGGAAAGTTGTGGCTGGGCTCTGCCATGGTCCCTGGATTATGATTTCTGCCGGTATTCTAAGAGACAAACTCACCTGCGCTTATGTTGGTCTGAAAGACGATATGATTAATTCCGGCGCCAATGTAATTGAAGCAGATGTAGTTGTCGACGGGAATATCATAACTTGCTCCTATTATGCTGAATGTGGAAAATTTATGCGTCAGACATTCGATGCAATAGATAGATGGAAGCGCGGCGAAACTCTTAAAGAACCGCTGGTGGTATAATTCGATGTTAATAGCAATGGATTTCGACGGGGTCGTGGTTGATGGAGTAGACGAATGCATGCTAATTACATGGAATGTATTACATGACAGACCTCTCAGTGATTTTAACCAAGATGTACTTCAAAACATCCCACGCCTGATGGCTAAACGATTCAGGAAATTAAGGAATTTTGTACGCCATGACGGTCACTTTATTGCCTCATTCACTGAATTTGGTAATGAAGCTATAGATAATGACAGATTCACTGCTATATATGAATCAATTCCAACTGAAGATAAGAAAATATTCAGGGATAAGTTCATCCATTATAGGAAGCTGGCAAGAAGTCTCTACCCTGATTTTTGGGCTGAACTACACCGTCCGCTATTGGATGTTTCAAATTTATTTGAAACAGCTAATGATATCTATATTGTATCAGGAAAGGATGAAGAGTCTATATTATACATTCTAAGTAAATATGGTTTAAACATACCCGCGAATAAAATATATGGGAGGATGACTGACAAAAACAAGACTCTTACCTTGCTAAAATCAATAGCCTTCGATAAAAACGAGGATATTCTATTTATTGATGACAATATCCAAAATGTTATTGATGCATTAGATCATGGCATTCAATCATTTTGGGCTAATTGGGGATACAACATCCCTGAGCATAAATTAATGGCACTTCAAAAAGGAATTAATGAATTAGATACCGAGGATCTCTTGAAATTAGTCAAGAAACCCTCTTAACGCAATATTATTTCAATTTTTTCTGTATGAGGAGTAATAACTCATGGCGAAAGAAATACTATGTGGTTTTGGAGTGGGTGTAGATGCCGTTGCAGGCTGGCTATCTTCTTATGGGGGAGAAGATTCTCCAAGCGATATATCTCGCGGTATGTTCGCTGGCGAAGTAGGTACTCCACGTCTTCTGAATCTATTTGACCAGTTTAATATCCCCACCACCTGGTTTATGCCTGGTCATTCCATCGAAACCTTTCCTCGGCAAATGGAAGCAGTTGTCAATGCTGGACATGAGGTAGGGGTTCATAATTACAGTCATGAAAACCCAATATCTATGTCGCCTGACCAAGAAAGAGAAGTCCTTCTAAAAGGCATTGACATGGTCACAAAATTAACAGGGAAGAGACCTACTGGGTATGTCGCTCCATGGTGGGAATTTTCTCCTGTAACCACAGATCTTCTATTAGAAAATGGCATCAAATATGACCATTCACTAATGCATCATGATCATCAGCCTTATTATGTCAGGAAAGGTGATTCCTGGACCAAGATAGATTATTCCAAGACACCGACCGAATGGATGAAACCGCTGGTACGCGGAGAAGAGACGGACCTTATTGAATTACCCGCCAGTTGGACAATCGACGATATTCCTCCTTTCATGTTCATGAAAACAAAACCCAACAGCCAAGGTTTCATGAATCCCAGGGACATCGAACAGTTGTGGAGAGATCAATTTGATTGGGTCTACCGTGAGCATGAATATGCGATCTTTACTTTTACGATTCACCCGGACGTATCTGGACGCCCGCACGTGTTAATGATGCTCGAACGCCTCTTAACTCATATGCTTGGTCATCCAGGGGTGAAATTCCTAAAATTGAATGACATTGCAGATGACTTTGCCAAGCGATCTCCACGGATAAAATAATGACACGGCAGCCGATAAGGCTGCCTGTTTTATGTATCTCAAACCATAAATCCGCTATTTTTTGATAGTTCGAGAATTCTGTCTCTTATTCCTGAAACGAGTGGGTTACGTAATGAGCTATCAATCCATACCAAATAGATTGAATTTATAGGGAGTCTCTCATGGACATTCACTTCAACGATCTGACCTCCTGCTATGCTTTGGGCGCATAAATACTCAGGCATCACAGTCCAACCAATATTTTCTCGGATCATTCTTTCTAAAATCCGCAAATCCGGTACAGTAATAGACGGACGAAGCAGTGCAAAAAATCGCGAAGAATCCTGGAAAACTTCCCTTATCAAGGGTAACTGTTCATCGTAAGCTATTAGAGGAAGCTTCGACAGCGTATCAATCACGTCCTCATTTTCTTTGAAGTTGTCTGCTATGAGTGACGCTACCACAACTATTAACTTTTCCATTCCAATTTCAGCATATCCAAATTTTTGTTTATCCGGCATAGAAGTTGTGAAACCTAGTTGACAACTTCCGTCCAGAAGACAGCTGTATATGCGCTTCCTATTTCCTGTCAAAACTTTAAATTTAATACCTTCATTGAATAATATTTTCACCAAGTACGGTAATTTTGACCACATTAATTCTGCTGGCCCGATGAAAGATACTGTCCCCGAGGACTTTCTTGTACGTGATCTAAGCATCGACAACTTCAGTTCAATAGTTTCTAAATCTGAAGCCACCAATCTCGCCAATTCCTCCCCATCCACTGTAGCCACCACACCATGTGAACGACGAGTAAAGAGAACACACCCGGTAAAAGCCTCAAGTGAATGAATGTGGGCAGACATTGCAGGCTGGCTTATGCCCAACCGCATTGCCGCTTTTGAAATCGAACCAGCTTTGTATACTTCAACAAAACTTCGTAACTGAACCAGATAGCTCATACTGCGCATCCTTAAGAGCCTGAAGCTCTCCGATTACGACATAAAATCGAAAGCCTGCACAGTATTATGTTATAAACATGTTCCGTTAATGCTTCTATACATATTAACTTATTTTAACAATTAAAGGATTTTATAGGGCAAGGATAGAACATATCAAGATAACCCATTGATATACCTATATTTTACGTGCGTTATACTGGTTGGCATTAAGGTTTCAAGCATGCCATGAGATTCGGATTGGCGTGTTGTCTTCTATTACATACTCTGGGGAGTGATAGTCGCTAAACCTTTAAATTGACTAAACAATCATTGTATTTTTATCTATTAACGTTGACGACCTCAACTCAAATCGAGTTATCACAAATTCCGTTGGTCAGCGAAGCGGTTAGCTTCTTTTAGACCGGTTCGGACTACCTCTCGGAACATTAATCATCATCCCATGGTGCCCGTTTCCATTTTTCAGTCATGAAATCAATAAATACACTTAGCCTACGGGGTATTGGTTCTCGCCGCGCCCGGACAACACTGATCTGAGATGTGTTTGCTTCCCAATCAGGCAGAACTCGGCAAAGTTTCCCAGCTCTCAATTCATCATGAATATCCCAAGTTTCTCGAAGAGATATGCCAAGCCCCGCCAAACTCCAGGCATGCAATACGTCTCCGTTGTCACTGATAAGGTTGCCAGTAACGCTGATGCTTCTTTCATGACCGGCTTTACGTAACGTCCATGAGTTGTGTAAAAAACCCGGGTAAGCGAATACTAAGCAGTTGTGATTTAAAAGATCTTCTGGTCGCTCAATGGGTGGATGATTCTTCAGATATTCGGACGATGCGATGAGAATACGTCTATTATTTGCTATTTTTCTGGCCAGAAGGCGAGAATCAGCCAGATCCCCCATACGAATAGCCAGATCGAAATCACCACTGTAAAGATCCTGGATTTGGTCAGATAACCTTAAATCAAAGCCCACCCTCGGATGTACTTGGCAGAATGCAGCGATCGCAGGAGCAACATATTTTCGGCCAAACGGTGCGGGCGCAGTCAAACGAATATTTCCGCTTAACTCCTCACTATCCCCTCGGGAAAGTTCCTTCATCTCATCCAGAACGGCCAACGCTACGCGAGCCCTCTCAGCTATAGCTCTGCCCTCGTCTGTAATACGTAGATTACGGGTGTTTCTTTCAAAAAGTGTAGTGCCAAGTGCAGTTTCCAGCCTGGCTATCTGCTTGCTCACCATCTTGGGGAGTATCTGTAGGTCTCGTGCTGCGGCAGAGAAATTGTTTCTGTCGACGACGTGTAAAAACACTTCAAGGTCGTCATTTCTCAAGTTTATTTTGTTCATTTTGGGGTAAGTGTTTGTCCGTTTAGGTCTATTTAAAGGATAAATAGATTGTTCCACAATAAGACTCAATATGACAAGTCTGTTATGTCGCATGCAATCAGAAGAATTTTGCTTTAAGTCCCCCCATATAGAGGAAGTTAAAATGCCCAAACGTATCCTGTTTGTATTGACCAGCCATGACCGTAAAGGTCAAGCCGAGAGTAAAGATGCCGCACCCAGTGGTTTCTATCTTTCTGAGGTGTCTCACCCCTACGATGTACTCACAAAAGAAGGATATGAAATTGATTTCGTGAGTCCCAAGGGAGGCAAGACACATGTTGACGGTTTAGACCTCAGCGATCCGGTTAACGCCTCCTTTTGGAATAATGATTCCTTACGCGAGGCAACTAAAACCACATTAAAACCCTCGCAGATTGATCCTGACGTCTATGACGCCGTCTACTATGCAGGAGGGCATGCGACGATGTGGGATCTCCCTGACAATATAGAGTTGGCGGGTGTTTCATCACGAATTTATGAAAAGGGTGGCGTTGTCGCTGCGGTTTGTCATGGCCCCGCCGGATTGGTGAATATTCGGCTTTCCGATAATGAATATCTGGTTGCGGGCAAAAAGGTGTCAGCTTTTACCAACGATGAAGAACGTGCTGTAGGGTTGTACGACATTGTTCCATTCTTACTTGAAGACACGCTGAAGCAAAGAGGTGCTGAGCATCTTGCAACCGCAAATTTTCAGCCACAGGTGATTGTCAGCGAGAGATTAGTGACCGGACAGAATCCCGCTTCCGCAAAAGGAGTCGCTGAGGCAATGCTGCCTTTGTTGGCTTCTATTGAAAATAGAAGAGCCTGAGTTATGAAAGAACGCATGCCTTTTGTTATATATGTCTTTGCACTCTGCGCTTTTGCTTTGGGATTCACTGAATTTGTCACGATCGGCTTAGTTTCCAGGATATCAGCTGATCTAAACGTCAGTGTCAGTCATGTAGGTACAGCGGTGACAGCCTACGCCCTCGGTGCCGTAATTGGTGCTCCGGGATTAACTGCGTTGGCAACACGATGGCCTCGTAAAAGATTATTACTTGTTGCTATGGGCCTGTTTACAGTTGGCAATGGTATCGTCGGTGCGTCTGAGTCCCTAACGCCTATGTTGATTGCACGATTTGCTTCCGGTTTAGGGCACGGAGTGTTTCTTGCTGTTGCTTCAAGTGTGGCAACCCAACTGGCTGGGCGACATCGTGCTGGCGCCGCTGTTTCGGTCGTTTTTGGCGGTCTTACAATTGCGTTGGCATTAGGCGTACCACTTGGTACCTACATCGGTAGTCTGTTGAGTTGGCAGTCTATATTCATGGCAGTAACGGCAAGTGGAGCGATCGGTTTCATTGGATTGGCAATGCTGATGCCCACGGATCAAAATGATCCCTCCTTGCAAGCAAATGCCATGGACGGTTTAAAAGCCATGTTCAACCCACTACTGCTTGCGGGAGCAGGAATTACAGTTTTGGCCTATGCAGGATCTTTTGCCCTGTATACGTATATTTCCCCGATTCTACTTCAGGTAACGCATGTAGACGAGCGTACGAGTAGTTTGCTTATGTTGGTCTACGGCGTGATGGCCGCTATCGGGAATGTTTGGGGTGGTCGCCTGACTGACAAGCAAGGTGCAGATCGTGCCGTGATGACAATTCTTATTGGTCTGGCGATCGTCCTCTTTGCTATGTGGTTCTCTGTCTCATCCTTAATGTTAATGGCACTGTTTATTGGGTTGCTTGGAGCATTGACATACGCAGCGGTCCCCTCAATGCAAGCAAGAGTGATAGGGCTATCTCACATACATGCACCTGAAGCTCCAGCTGTGGCAGCAGGACTGAATATTGCCGGTTTTAACGGAGGAATTGCATTAGGGTCGCTATTGGGGGGGGTAGCACTGGATGTTACTGGTCTTACAAGCCCTACTTGGGTTGGAGGCGGAGTAGTAATCGTTGGTATTTTATGGATGTTATTACAAATAAATTCTAATAAAAGACGCACCACCTCCGATTACTCCTGATAGTACACATAGCATTTAAAATGGCTCAGTGAACACCAAATCACTGAGCCATTTTATTTTACCTCTTTGAAAAATGTCACAACCAAACATAGGTTATTTTTTATTTTATAAAATCCGCCCATGTCATTCTGATCTATTTCATATCAATCAGAATTTTAAACATCTTTCAAAAACACAGCGAAATTCATCAGCAATATCATTGTGTGAAAGGAGATGTATTATGTCAGACAATCCAACTTGCCTAAACATTAGAGATGGAATTCCAGACTGGATAACTATAAGGGAGGCGGTAAGACTTCTCAATGCATTGAATGGGTGTAAAATAAGAAAAAGTGATTTTTATCGATTTGCTCTGCAAGGGAAAATTCGGTTTTCAATATATTTTCAATCCCCAGTAATATTGAGGAAAATTAAATCACGAAATCATAAATTAAAGCTAAGACCAATAAAAAATTCGTCAACGATGAAATCATTCATGCCTGCCGAAAGTTCCTTTGTCAACGAGAACAATTTAACTTTCAGTACTGAAGGAAGATATATCCACCCTGTACAAAGAGTCATTGACACAACATTACTCGGCTATGAATATGTCCTTATACAGCGTTTACTTGCACATTCATTAAAGATACCATCACCTGTAACAGGAGCAAAGTCGAATAATTATGGTATTACCGTCTGTTTATTGGGGGAATCGTTTCAACTTTTCGAAAAGATGACATGGCATGAAAGAATCGAACGACACGTAAAAAGGCTACCTAAAGATATTTCATCAGATGATTACGAAGATATAATACTAAACGCTACAAAGAAAGATTCGCATAAATATTATTTTCCTATGCATGAATTACCGAGTGATGCCTGCTTTGTCCTCAGAAAAAGTGAACTTGATAAGTTGATCAACAAACCGATCGAAAAAGAAATACTTCAACCGTCTCCAACTCGGATATCCACCCCTCTATCACGCCTCTTCTGGCTTGCCTGCAAAAATAATGAAACTATCAGTCCGTTAATCATGCAACCGTATAAACTACTGTCCATTTTTGAACAATGGGCATCTGAGGAAGGCATTACCGATCGATTCAGTGGCGACACGCTCAAGACTGCGCTTGAGCGCGGCTCGCCCCCTTCCCTGCCAACACAAAAGTAAGATGATGCCCTTCGCTATGAAAACCCGTATTAAGGATTGTATTTCCCGTAATACGGGCTAATCAACTTTCTCCACACCACGACTTTGTGTTGTCGTGTTATCTCCCGGCTAGCGCTATATCTGCCACAGGAGAATAACGTGACATCTCATCAGTTATTACGTCTGAAACAGGTTGAGGAAAAAACGGGCCTGAAGCGCTCTCAAATCTATCTGTATATGAAAGACGGCACCTTCCCCCGCTCAATCAAGATTGGCCCGGCCAGTGTCGCCTGGCTCGAATCGGAAATTGACGAATGGATCAATATTAAATTAGTCCGCCGCTCAATAGGCTGAAGGGAGATAATACCATGATTATCCCATCACTTAATTACGCCGTATTAACCGATGCCCTGCATGCATTGAAGGAGGGCAACATTCGTTACTGTGAATCGCTAGGATTCACTTTCGACGAAATGAATGCCCTCAACCAATTATCACTAGACGAGCTGTTTATCCTCAGTCGGGAGTCTGCGCAGTTTTTGGCTGTGACGGTTCATCACGACGCGTTACACCTGCTTCTGGCGAAATCCCGTGAGGAGGTTCTGCAGCAGCAACGTATCAACCACGCTATCCGGCTGGGTGGGTCAATTGCGCTCCTCAATAAGTATTTTGGCCTCACCTCCAACGAAGTTTGCCTTCGCCGCCGCTTACTGGGCGTCCGTGTGCCTTATGGCCGGACGCCAGAGCCGGACGAAGAGACGGATGCGGCCATCTGGCGGCAATGGCAACAATGCCGGGTGGCCAACCTGGAATCGACCGATGCGTTGGCCGCCATGATGCAGGTAACGCAAACCCTGCTGCCGAAAGTCGAAGGGTTGTCACTGACCATCGTCTGGAAGCGTATCGCACTTTGCGAACAGGAGGCGTCAGACCGGAGGGCCGCCCATGCCAGATGAGATTGACCGCGATCAGGAATTTAATGAGCAACGACTGGAGGATATGATTGAACAGAGTCGTTTTAAGCCAGGGTCTACGCCATCATTATTCCATTGTCGTGTATGCGGTAAGCCCATTCCTGAAAAGCGACGGCAGGCACTTCCGGGCATAACCACCTGCACGGAATGTCAGGAAAAACTTGAACGCCGAAGACGTTAATAATGGTCACAGAGACATGCAGGAATATTTCCCCTGCATGTCTCTATCATTAACTATGAATACACAGTCTTCTTTATTAACTATTTCACTTCCATTTATTTACCCCAAAGCTTATCCCCTTCTACCGCTAATTCATCTCTCTCATTTTAACTTTGAATTTATCGTTTATATACCGCCCCGGATATCTGATCCTGAAAGCGTCATTACATAATAGTTACCCGTATTGACGTAAATTCGCCTGAATCAGGCGTTGCTCTTTAAAAATAAGGTTCGGGCTGTCACGAAACCACAATTCAGGGTGCCGCTGAATGTTCTCGCTGACCCGTTAAAACCGGAATGCAGAATTGGGATGTGACATTTCTTTAACTCATCGTTGTTTTTAGTAGAGGAGGCCACATGCGAAAACCCATTTATCACGTATTTGTCACCCAGGAAAGTCAACCCGATGCACAGGGCGAAATAAACACGTATTGGACCAAGGTTGGCGTGGCGTTCGCTCATAACGGTAAGTCTGGCCTGAATATCATGCTGACACCCGGTATTGCTGTCTCCGGCAAGCTGGTGCTGCTTGAACCCAGAGAAGATAGCGGCATTTCGCAGGATACCGCCTCTGCTTAATCCGCTTTTGACCTTCCTCCGGCAGGGGCTTGGTATACACCCGCCGGGCTGACTGTTAAGAGGCCACCATGCTATCCACCACAGCCTTTCTTACGCTGTCGATGCAGTGCGCCGCCAGCGTTCACCCGTCTACGGCACTTGATGTGGCACGTGTCGAATCCGGTTTGAGTCCGTATGCCATCGCCGAAATTCTGCCCGGTAGCAAAGCCGTGACTTCACATTTCCCCACCAGCAGGGATGAGGCCGTCAGTCTCACCGGACGGCTGGCGGCACGGGGCCGACGTTATTCGGTCGGGCTGATGCAAATCACCAGCACCAATTTCCGTCATTACGGCGTGACCGCCAGTGACCTTCTTGACCCATGTACCAACCTGTCCGTGTTTGAGCACATCCTCACCGACTGCTACCACCGCGGCGGTTCCCTCAAGCGTGCGCTCAGTTGCTACTACTCAGGAAATTTCACGACCGGCCAACAGCCGGAATCCGCGTTTAACCAGACCAGTTACATCCAGCGCATCGGCTACGCCGTACCGTCAACGCGGGAAGACCGGCAGCGACCTCCTGCCGAAAAGCTCGTGCCTGAAATCCATTACCCCACCGCCGTCATGCGTGGCGAGCTTACCGATAACGCCACGCCAGTTCTGACATCCCTGCGCTACCCCAACGCCGTGATACGCGGCGCGTTACCCATCCCCGGCCCCCAGGAGGAACAATGATGAAACGAAAACAGACTGACTGGCCCGTCCTCACTTGCCTGTTAATGGCAAGCCCGGTGCTGGCAGCAGACAGCGGGTTTAATAAAGCCAATGAGACGCTGAGCAACACCTCTACCGGCCTGCTCGGACTGGCCGCCGTCACCATCACGCTAGCCACCATGTGGGTGGGATACAAAGTCTTATTTGACGGCAAGAGCCTGCATGACATGCGCAACGTCATCATTGGCGCCATCCTTATCGTCGGTGCGTCAGGTTTCGGTGCCTACTGGGCGTCATAAGGGAGGCAACGATGGCTACGCTGAACAAAGCGCTGACGCGACCTGCCGCCATAGCCGGCATTCCCCTCGTGCCGTTCGTGATGGTCAGCGGGGCCATCGTCCTGCTGGCGGTCTATGTCAGCTATTACCTGATATTACTGCTTATTCCCGCCTGGCTGGAGATGAAGGCAAAGGCCAGAACCGATATTCACTATTTCGGCCTGCTCTGGCTGGCCTTTAAAACCCGTGGCCGGTTTGGCACCAATAAACATTTTGGTGCCAATGCCCTGCTGGCAAACCGATATGACGCCGTCGACGTCTCGGAGTTTATTGAAAAAATGAAGTTAAACGAGCACGTTACGCTGGATAAATACATTCCGTATTCCTCCCATCTTCACCCGCACGTCATCAGAAACCGCCAGGGTGATTTGGTTGCCAGCTGGGAGCTGGAGGGCACCATTTTTGATTGCGAGGATGAACATCACCTGACGTTAATGGCGACGCATCTCAATAATGTTATTCGTGCGTATGAAGGTCTGCCGGTCACTTTCTATCTTCACCGTATCCGGGAGAAATACCACGATGGCTTTGATGCGAATTCAGGTATTCCCTTTTCTGATGAAGTGACCCGGCGGTATTACCAGCCGATCAACGAAAAGCCGTTCTGGCGGCACCGGCTGTTTTTCACCGTCTGCTATGTGCCCTTCTCTCCGCTTGAGAAACAGGCCATGAAGGCGCAGCCATCGGGTAAACGCAAAGCGGCGCTGGATGATGCCCTGAAAGTAATGCTGGAACACCTGGAGGCGCTGGATTCGGCGCTGTCCCGCTATACGGCGACGCCGCTGGGGATGTATGAAGAAAACCGGCGGGTGTATTCCGCCCAACTGTCCTTTTATCACCGCCTGCTCACTGGCCAATGGCAAAAGGTGGCGGTCACGCGTGCACCATTTTACGAAACATTAAGCACGCCGGATGTCTTTTTTACCACCGACACCGCCGAGTGCCAGACGGTCAGCGGCTCCCGCTTTTTCCGCAGTCTGGAAATCAAAGATTATTCGCCGGAGACCGCGACCGGCCTGCTGGACGCGCTGCTGTATGCCGAAAGCGAGTATGTGCTGACGCAGTCCTTCACCTGCATGGCCCGCGATGAGGCGCAGAAGCATATTCGCCTAGCGGAAAAGCGCCTGACTTCGGCAGATGACGACGCCATTTCGCAGCGCGAAGAGCTGATTGTGTTGCGTGACCTGCTCCAGTCCGGGCATGTCTCCTGCGGAAAATACCACTTTTCCCTGCTGGTATCTTCAGACAGCCCCGAGCTGGTGGTGAAGGATGCCAACGCGCTGGCACAGCCTTTCGCCGACCTCGGCATCATGACGACGCTGTCCACGCTGTCGCTGCCCGCCGCGTACCTGGCGCAACTGCCGGGGGTGTATACGCTGCGCCCCCGTCTGGTGGCCGTCAGCAGCCAGAACTTTGCCGACCTGGCGAGCCTGCACAATTTTCATTCCCACAAGCGGAGCGGTAATCCCTGGGGCGATGCCATCGCCATCCTCAAATCACCGGGTGGTGGCGGGTATTACCTGAACCTGCACGACAGCCAGAGCGGGCGGGATGACTTCAACGAAAAAACGCCGGGTAATACGGCGATTATCGGGAAAACCGGCTCAGGGAAAACGATGCTGATGACCATGATGCAGCAACTGATGCAGAAGTACCGCAATCCGGCGACGTTCAGCGCCTCAGCCACAATCCAGCGGTTCACCACGGTGTATTTTGATAAGGACCGGGCGGCGGAGATGGCGATACGTCAGATGGGCGGGCGTTATTTTCGTATTCGCACCGGCGTGCCTACCGGTTTCAACCCGTTTTCGCTGGCCCCAACCCGGCGGAATATCAGCTTTATCAAACGGCTGGTACGCATGCTGTGCGGCCGCAACGGCAAGCCGCTCGATCCGCGCGATGAGGAGCGCATCAGTGCCGCCGTGGATACCATTATGCTCGACTACCCGCCGGAATACCGCAAATTCGGTATCACCCGGCTGCTGGAAGTCCTGCCGGAGCCACCAACCCCCGACGCCCGCATCAACGGGCTACGTATTCGCCTTAAACAGTGGGCGCAGGGCGGCGAGTTCGGCTGGGTATTTGACAATGAGGAGGACACCTTCAACATCAGCGACGTCGAAAATTTTGGTATCGACGGTACGGAATTTCTCGATGATGACGATGTTCGCGGCCCCATCACGTTTTATCTGCTGTACCGCGTCACCGGCCTGCTGGACGGTCGCCGGCTGGTGATGTTCATGGACGAGTTCTGGAAATGGCTGGCCGATGTCGAATTCTCCCGCTTCTCGCTCAATATGCTGAAAGTGATCCGCAAGCTGAACGGCATCTTCGTCCCCGCCACCCAGTCACCTGACGAAATCGTCAAGCACCCTATTGCCCCGGCGATTATCGAGCAGTGCAGTACGCAGATTTTTCTCGCCAACCCGAAGGCCAGCCGGGCGGATTACGTGGAAAAGATGAAAGTGCCGGAAAGCGTGTACGACATCGTCAGAAACCTCGATCCGGGTGAGCGCTACATGGTGGTTCTGAAAACGCCATTACGCGCAGGTGAAACCCGGCCTTTTGTGGCTGTGGCGAAAATGGATTTATCGGGCCTCGGGAAACTCACCAAAATGCTGAGCGGGAGCGAAGACAACCTGAAACTGTTCGACACCCTGTATCAGGAAGGTATGCAGCCTGATGACTGGAAAGCCGCCTTCCTTGAACAAGCCATGTAATATTCACGACGGAGGTAATGAAAATGCGGTTCAGAAAACTCATACTGGCATTCTCGCTGTTGATGTCCACCCAGGCGATGAGCGCCGGAATACCGGTATTCGACGCCGTACAGAATACCGAATCCATGAATCAGTGGATCCAGAAACTCCAGCAATGGCAGGAAACCGTCACCCATTACAGAAGTGAACTTGATGCCTACAAGCAGCAATTAGCCACGGCAACGGGCGTGCGGGACGTTCAGGCATTTCTCCGCGAGGCCAAAAGTCTGAAAACCGATATTGAAAATTTTCGTCAAAACGGTATTTCACTGGATGACCTGCTGAGCAACCAAAGCGGGTCATATTCGTCTGAACTGAATAGCTTGTATAACAAATATAAAACGTTCGATACCTGTAACCCGTCCAGCGCTTCACCACGCTATCTGGACAGCTGCAAACAGATGATCCTGAATCAGGCTGTAGTGATAGAAAATACGTCCGAGGTTGAAAACAAGATCACGGACACGCTCGACGATATATCAGATTTATCAGACCGTATTGCTAATGCGCAGGATACGAAAGAGTCGCAGGACCTGGCTAACGCCATCGCAGCCAAAAGCGTACAATTGAATGCGCTGACCAGCCAGTGGGAAATGTCAGTCAAACAGGCAGAGCAACGTTCCATTATGCTGACTCAGCAGCGGCAAAAGGCTTTCAATGAGCAGCAACTCGCCGCGCCTGTTCCTGATTTTAATGATTGAGAGGGCAAACATGAAAACATCAATTTTGTTGATTCCAATTATTTCAGGATTCTTATTACTGACAGGATGTGATAACCCGAAATCAACGCAATGGTATAAAGAACACCAGGATGAAATGAATATCCGATATAAGACGTGCGAATCATCCGGTGATGATTCCATGGATTGTAAAAACGCACGTGAGGCACGATTTGAACTCCGTCAGGGGAATGCAAAGGTTCCCGATTTAAATTAACGAGGTGACCTATGTCAGGTGGTATGTTTGTTGGAATGAACAACACTATCACTGGCGGTTTAAATGCCGTACTACAGGGACAAACTTCCGTGTACGGCAATATGATCAGTGTTATCGCCGTCAGTTCATTTACATTATTTATCACTTATCGTGGGTATCAGACTCTGGCAGGAAAACTTCAAACCCCGATAGAAGATGTCGTATGGGATGTCGGACGAATGTTGTTGATCATGACGTTCGTTTTAAATCTTGGCAGTTGGCTGGATTTAGCCATCTCAGCCATTAATGGATTAAAAGATGGTGTCAGCGGCGACGATAATGTCTGGGCATTGCTCGATACCGTATGGGAAAAAGCACAGGCAATCGGACAAAAACTTTATCAAAATGATGATTCCAACTATGTAAAACTTAACGGAGGGATTGCTGAAGTTCTGGTCTGGGGAGGCGCTATCGTTACCCTGCTATTCGGCTCGACCGTTAATCTTTTAGCCGAAATCACAATAGTATTAATGACCACTACCGCGCCGATTTTTATTTTCTGCCTGCTATATAGATTCCTAACCTCCATGTTCAATAACTGGTTGAAAACTATATTTACCGTTATTCTGACGATTATGTTTTCAGCATTATCAATCAGGATAGTGATTAATTATCTGAACGAAATATTGGATAAGGCGGTCAATTTCGCGGATAACGCCAATATCATCACGCTCGGCGTTCAGTGCTGTGTCGCCGGTGTTATTTCAGGCGTCATCATCTACTTCTCGGCAAAAGTTGCCAGCGCATTAGGCGGTGCCGCCGTGCAGGCCGTGTTACAGGGTGCAGTCATGAGCGGACTGAGCGGGCTGGCGAGCAAATCTGCCGACGTCGCCAGACCCGGCATAAAGGCCGGGGGCCGACTGACCGCCAAAGGTGGCATGGCAGCAGCCGCGACAACCGGCAGGTTCATTGCCGCAGGGGCGGGCAAAGCCGTGAACGCCTGGCAGAAACGTGCCACCGCCATCGAAAGCATGAAACGCCAGAATCAGCAGCGTCACCGTTAATCCTTCCGACCGCTAATTTCTTTTCCCCGTCACACCGTAACCTCTGCCAGCGGTGCGGCTTTCCTGCACTTATCCGATAAGAGGCTTCCATGAAATTCAGCATCTTGCTTCTGATGCTGTGCGCGCTTACGGGCTGCGCGCAGCATCAGAGCGACCTCCCGCCGGTGTCCGGCGATCCCCAGCCGGTGAATTCCCCCGCCATCATTCAGGAGCTGACTCACCATGTCTGATATTCAGCGCATCATTAATGTTTCCCGCTCTTTTGAATCCATCCTGCTGGAAAAGGAAGAGCGTTCCCGCAAAACCGCCTGGCGGGTGGCCGCTGCCGGGCTGATTCTGGCTGCACTGGCAATTACGGCCATGATTATTCTGCTGCCGCTGAAAACCACTGACATTGAATTGTGGTCGGTGGATAAACAGACCGGTCGATATGAGTATATGACCCGCATTAAAGAGCGGGATATTGCGTCTGAAAAAGCGCTGGCCCATTCACTGGCGGCACACTATGTCAGACTCCGCGAAGGGTATAATTATTTCTCCCTCCAGCGTGATTATGACGACGTACAGTTATTTAACAGTGACAGCGTGAACCGGGATTATCTGGACGGGTTTAACGGCGACCAGGCTCCGGACGTTATTTTTAATAAAGCCGAATATGTCGTCTATATCGACATTATTTCTAATGTGCATGCGCCTGCCACCGGGCCGGATAACCTGGCAACCCTGCGTATCAAGCGTACCCTTCGCCGTATTTCTGATAATTCAGTGAAAACGGACTTCTGGAATATCCGCCTGACTTATCGTTATGTCCCGCATCAGCAACTGACGGACAGTCAGCGTGAAGTGAACCCGCTGGGCTTTATCGTCACCAGCTACCAGCGCGATAAAGAACTGAGGAGCGAATGATGCTGAAAAACATCCTGCTCCTGGCGGGCTTACTGGCGTCATGCGCGACATGGAGCGCCGCCACCCCGCGCGGCAGCGCCTATGACAGCCGGATGCAGAACGTATCGTATAACAGCCAGAACGCCACCGTGGTGAATACCCGCCCTGGCTATGTCACCACGCTGCTGTTTGACGGCGATGAAGCTGTGATTGATGCGCAAGCGGGCTTTCCCAAAGGCTGGACGGTAACGAAAAGTGATAACCGGGTGGACGTCAGCCCGAATCCCATCACCCAGCCGGTGACGGACGCCAGCGGCAACAACGTCAGCCAGGTGTTCCTGCCCACGGCAAAGGACTGGAAGACCAACCTCTTCGTGGTGACCTCAAAGCGTGATTACAGCCTGGAGCTGAACGTGCTGGACCACGATTCCCCCGCGCAGGCGTTCGTTATCCGTTACCACTATCCGGCCGAGGTTCGCCAGCAATCCGCCGCCGCCAGCGCCGCACGTCAGACGCAGCAGCGGGAAAGACAGGAGAAGCAGCAGATAGCGGCGGCATTCGGACAGGCCAGCACGCCGCGCAACTGGCGCTACACCAAACGGGTCGCCGCCGGTTCGGCCACCATCGCACCGGATTTTGCCTGGGATGATGGTCGTTTTGCATATATCGGTTTTTCCCCCAGCAGAACCCTGCCTTCCGTTTTCCGGGTGGTTAACGGACAGGAGCAGGCAGTCACGCCCCGGACGGTTAAACAGGGTAACTACATCGTGATGGTAGTGCCGGCAGCGCCACAACTGGTGCTGCGTTACGGCACCTCGGTGGTGGGGATCGAAAACGACGGATTCGGGGGCATTCCGATAACCCGCAGCGACACTGTTTCACCGTCCGTTACGCTGGAGGCCAAATGACCGATAAACCTGTCCCGGATGAACCGGAAAAAACCACCGCAGAGCGGGAAGCGGAAGCCCGCGAACGCGCCCGTGCGGCAATGGCGTATCAGGAGCCGGAGCAAAGAACACCGCCCGGCCAGCCGGAAGTGACCCGTTTTCGTAAGGCATCCGGTCGCCGCACGCTGATCCTCAGCCTGCTGAGTCTGACGCTGGTGATCGCCCTGGCATCCGGCGGCGATCGTCTTTTCAGTGCATTGAAAGGGGGTAATGAGAAAGAAGCCGACACCGCGCCGCCGCCCTCTGCCGGGAAGACGCTGCATGAGCGTCAAAATCTGGGCATGGACAGTAACCCGTTTGGCCTGTTCGGGCCGCGCGCACAGGGCGGAACAGACCCTGCCCGCCAGGCCGCCACTCCCGCACCCACCCTGCCACCAGCCCTGAACAAGGCAGCCGCGCTGGCTGACGGAGTGAACAACGCCCGACCAATGCCGGGCGATAATGCACGCACGTCCCCGGGTGAAACGCGCAGCAACGCAGAAACGTCCGACAGTCGGTCATCATCCACAACGTACACATCCTGCCCGTCAGTACTGCCCCGAGGAAAGGATGGCCGCCTGCGCTGCCCGGAGACTGCCGCACCGGAAACGGGTAACAACGACAATCCGGGCGTCGCCCGTGTCACCGGCGTCAGACGACTGGGTCTCGATCCGGATCTCTATATCCCGGTGGACCGCTATATCCCGTGTTCGATGATGTGGCGCTTCGTGTCCGATGTCGGAGGGCATATTTCCTGCCTGGTCAGTGAAGATGTTTACAGCGCCAGCAACCATGTGACGCTGATCCCGGCGGGAACGGTCGCCCGTGGCATCTACCGCACCGGGGCGCTGCAACACGGACGTAGCCGGATGTTTGTGCTGTGGACGGAGCTGCGTACGCCTGAGCCCGGCAGCCTGCAAATCCCGCTAACTGATACGCAGGCCAGCGGCCCGCTCGGCGAGGCGGGGATCTCAGGCTGGATCGACAACCATTTCTGGGAGCGCTTCGGCAATGCCCTGATGCTCAGTACCGTGCAGGACGTGGCTGCGGCGGCGTCGGATGCTGCCCCGGGGAAAGACCGCAATACCGACTACACCGAAAACACCCGCGCCGCCACGGCGGAAATGGCGAAAACGACGCTGGACAACAGCATCAATATCCCGCCCACCCTGTACCTGAATCAGGGTGATGTCATCGGCATCATGACCGGCACCGATATTGATTTCTCATCCGTCTGGCAGCTGCGACTGAAAAAGAGGTGGTATGAACGCTGAAAACCTGTCGCTGGATTTTATGAAAAACCAGCTGTTTGGTGAGTTTATTGCGCAGGACGGCCTGACGGAAATTGCCGTTAACCGGCCGGGTGAACTGCATACCAAAATCCGGGGGAAATGGCGAAGACATGAAGCTCCGATTACGCTGCGCCAGTGTTACGCCTTTGCCAGAGCGCTGGCGTCGTGGCAGGACGATAATATCGACGACACCTCGCCGATCCTTTCCGCCACGCTTGAATCAGGCGAGCGCATTCAGGCCATTATTCCCCCGGCCTGTGAGCGCAATACCGTGTCTATTACGCTGCGCAAGCCCTCATTTGGGCAGAAAACGCATCAGTCATGGATTGATGCGGGATTTTATAACCGGGTGACCGGTAAGGAGCAAACGGAAGGCAAAGATGTTGAACTGACCCGCTATTACCAAGGGGGGGATATTTCCCGCTTTATGGAAAAGGCAGTGGAATACGGCAAGACGATTTTTATCGTCGGTGAAACCGGCTCCGGTAAAACCACCTATATGAAAACGCTGCTGCACTCTATTCCCCGGCACCTCAGGCTGACCACCATCGAGGATAATCCCGAAATCCGGTTCTATCACCACACCAATTATGTCCATCTCTTTTATCCGGCGGATGCCGGGGATAATGCCATTATCACGCCCGGCAGGCTGATACGCGCCAATTATCGTATGAACCCTGACCGGATATTACTGGCTGAAATTCGCGGTCGGGAAGCCTGGGATGCACTGAAAATCGTCGGTTCCGGGCATGAGGGATTAATGACTTCCCTGCATGCGGGCAGCCCGGAAGAATGTATTGAAGGGTTAATTGACCGCTGTTATGAAAATCCCGACTGCCAGAATATTCCTTTTGAGGTGCTGTTACGCAAGGTGCTTAAGAGCATTGATGTGATAGTCAGCATTGATATTCACGGTGACATACGCCGGATGAGTGATGTTTATTTTAAACCCCTTCATCTTAATGACATGAGAGGTGTATTCAGCAAAGGGATTCAGTAAATAAAATATCTAATTACGCAACCCTCGTTTAAATATGAAGGTGACCGAAATGAAAAAAGTAATATCCTTCGCATTATTACTCAGCGCTATGGCGTCATATTCAACCTCCGTCATGGCCGCTGACGCCTGTGAAGTGGTGTTATGCATGTACGGTAAAGCCACCGGGAACGGCGGCGGCAATGAATGCCATTCTGCTGAACGTGCATTCTTTAATATCGTGAAAAAGAACAAGCACGGTTTTCTGCCAGACCATACTGCCGATGCCAGAAAATCGTTTTTACTTGAGTGTGATTCGGCAGACCCGGCAATTATCAGCCAGATTATCAATAAATTTGGCCGCATGCGTGGTTAATTAACGGAGGTAGTCATCATGACAAAACCGGGTTTTATTCAGCATCCCTGGACACGTCAGCGCGGAGATTCCATTCGCGCAGCCTGTGTTATTGAGCACATTGAAAATGAGGCGATGCACGGATGCGGCCTTTATTATGAAATTTATCACTACCGGGTTGTCTGCCGGTTATTGCAGTTGATGCAAACGCTGAACGCCACCGACAGAATAACGCTGACACAAGAAGCTAACCTACGAGGATTTACGCTTGATGAAACCGGCATTAAAGAAAGTCGTCAGTGTTATTCCGACATCATCAGGGAAATCCGTGAGAGCCAATATTAATCCCTGCCTTAGTTTTATTCGCAGGTCTCCTATAGTGCCCAAATATTTCAGCCGACTCTTGCTTAAGGCGTGACGGTTTTCAGGTTTTTACGGCCCCACATTTTTCGCGAATTAAGGAGTGAAGAAATGCGGGCCGTAAAAATGAGGCAGCGGACAGAATTATTTTCGCGGGTTAAGGAGCGAAAATAGTTCAGGCGCCGTGCCTCACCGGCAAACAGCCGCGCCCACGCGGATTTTGCCGGCCGAGGGGAG
Organism: Rahnella sp. CFA14(1/10); assembly: GCF_004195095.1. Classification (NCBI taxonomy): domain Bacteria; kingdom Pseudomonadati; phylum Pseudomonadota; class Gammaproteobacteria; order Enterobacterales; family Yersiniaceae; genus Rahnella; species Rahnella sp. CFA14(1/10). The sequence continues at coordinate 61,981 of NZ_SEWS01000004.1, forward strand.
CCGAATAAATTTCGCCGCCCCAGCGAGCGAAAAGCTGTCGCCCACGACAGCGGTTTATTTGGGGGGCATCGCCCCGCACACCGTCGCGGCTAAGTCTCCGGCCCAAAGCCGGTAGCGTGGCGCGACCACCCTCTTTAAAGGTCAGCTTCCCTTTTATTCCCGCTGCGAGGAACGAGCAAAGGGAAGAAAAAGGCGAAAGCGACCGTCTTAAAGGGGGTGGTCGCGCGTAGCGCGCGACGGTGTGCCGCCTTTGACCCTGGGGGTTTTGGCGCGGCGTCCAGCCACGACATTACCCCCATGTGACATGCAGTGAGAGCGTCCAGCCCGAGCGTAATGTCACACGCCGTTGCCCGTCATTCGTGCGTTTCAGGAGACTGACGACCACAGGTCGGCTGTTTTCTGAAAGCGCGGATCACGGGCATGAGCGTCGAAGACGTTCAGTGCTTTTCATCCTTTTATGGGCGTCATCAATAGGCGTCGCGTATGGGCGTGGTGTTTAACGTCCATCGGTGACGCCCATGTGATGCGCCCGTCACACCGAAATCAGACCGGAGATCACTGCAATGGGAACTCATCTGATGCAAAGGCTGAATGCCTTTTCGGATGCCTTTTCTGTTTTTCTGCTCTGGCTGCAACATAACCCGGTAATACTGTCCATATTTGCCGGGCTAACGCTGCCATTCATCTTTCATCTGCCACGTGAAGAAAGAAAAAATGCCCCCTTCTGGTTAAAATCGGTAGCGGGTGTATCCACCTTCTTTCTCATATTTGGCACCCTGTCACCGCTAACCATTCAGGGGCTGAGTTTTTTCTTTAAAGTACTCGACAATAACATTCTGCTCAGATTGTCACTCTGGGTACTGACTGTCGGATTTACGCTTGCAGGTCTGTCTTTTCATATTGCAACCCGAAGACTGATGACAGGTGAAATCGACAGTCTCAAACACCGGATGATTAAAAAAAGTAAACTGCAAAGGAATGTCAGAACGGATGTTCGTGAAGTCAGAGAAATGTTACCTGACAGCATTGCGTATAATCCGCTGGATTATATTGACCTGAATAACGGTATCTTTATCGGACTGGATAAAGACGACCAGCCGCAATATATCACCCCCGAAGAATTTCAAACTCAACACGCTGACCTTATCGGCACCACAGGTTCTGGTAAAGGCGTCAGTGCCTGTGTCCTACTTTATCAGGCAATACTTTCAGGTGAAGGCGTATTTGTCGAAGATCCCAAAAATGATGAGTGGGCACCACATGTTCTGCGGGAAGCCTGCCAGAAAGCAGGAAAACAATTTGTTCTTATTAACCTGAATGACCTTAATTTTCAGCTTGATTTACTGGCTGATATTTCTCATGAACAACTGGAGGAGCTGTTTAATGCCGGTTTCAGCCTAGGTAAAAAAGGCGAAGGTGCTGACTTTTACCGTATCGCCGATCGCCGCGCAGCCAGAAATACGGCAGCTATTTATGAAAAGGGAATGACGTTACGCGACTTATTTAATACTGACTTTGTGAAATCCCTCAGTGAAGATGTGCCTGCTTTTTATGGAGAGCTTGAGGAAATCGCATTAGTCAATTCCATTAACGCCCGGAACGGATTTTCCTTAAAGACCATTTTTGATGAAGGCGGATGCTGCTACATCATCGGCTCAATGCGTAACCAGAAAATCATATCGGCTCAGCGAATGATTTTAACCCGTCTGATTCAGATTGCCGAAACGCGTGACCGGATAAAAGGCAAACCTCGTCCTGTCGCTATTTTCCTTGATGAACTCAAGTATCACCTTTCCCGCCCTGCGCTTGAAGGACTTGGCGCAGCGAGGGACAAAGGTGTGCATATCATCATGGCCCACCAGTCAGTAAAAGATTTATATGACTGTCCGGCAGATCTGGAGGGTGATGCCGTTGCCGGTTCGGTGATTGAGAACTGCAAGTTTATGCTGGTTTATCGCCTTCGCGATCCGGACACCGCCGACTGGGTGGCAAGGATGACCGGCTCTATTCTGGTAGACGATGAAATGAGGAAAGTGAAAACGGATATCTCCCTTACGGAGAAAATAGAAACGGACAGGATGATCCGTCAGGCTGAACGATATTATATAGACAGCAATATGTTGCTTAACCTTCCCCAATTTGTTGGTTTTGTTTTTACCCAGAATGATCTGGCGAAGGCAACCAAACTATTCCACATACCGGCAAAAAAGAAATATATCGACCTGATTTCGTTTGAGCATACAAAAAACCTGCACACCAAAAAAGAAAGCCAGATCCACAAACCCTCCATTAACCTTTGAGGTTATCAATGCTTGTTCATAATGTTGCTGAAAGAAATGAAGCCGCAAAACGGAGAATGCGGGCATTGCTGTATTTCCTCAAGGAAGAAACATTCTCTGATTTCCGGACCTTAAAAAGAGTTGTCGGATATAAAGGAAAGCATAACCATGCGATGTATAACCTGCTTAATAAAGCAGTTACGACGGGATTCCTGAATAAATACGAATACCCGGTATTGACCGGGAAAAAATCATTGTGGGGGATCACCATGCAGGGACTCGCGATGGTGGTTAGCGCTAATGACAGGGTTTTCCCTGCCTATTTTGAGCCGGGCAAACTTAAACACTCGACGCTGGAACATCGACTGTTAAACCAGCGGGTAAGGATCGCACTAGAAGAAAAAGGCGGTACAGGCTGGCTTAACGGCGACCGGAGAGAGTTTATGTCGCGATACCCAGGTGTCCGACACCGACCGGACGGCATTATTACCTTAAGCAGCGGTGCCATCGTTGCGGTGGAAACAGAGCGAACGATGAAAACACGCGCCCGTTACATCAGCATCATTAACAGTCATCTGGCCGCCAGCGATGCCGGATGCTGGCACTATGCGATGTATGTTATGCCAGATGATAAAACGAAAGAATCGCTGCTCAGGCTGTTTGACAGTATCAGGACGGTGATGAGGTACAGCGTACCGGTTCTGTTTGATGCGAAGAACCGGGAAATGTTTCTCTTTCGCACCATTGATGAACTGGAAGAAAATATCAATGATAAACAGGGTACCCACTCTTCATCAGTTGCTGACGATAACGGGAGAGAACGCCATGAATGACATTTTGATTCATGGCGATTGCCTTGACGTACTCGGCAATATGCCGGGCAACTCTGTGGACAGCATTGTGACCGACCCGCCCTATGGTATTAAATTCATGAGGAAAACGTGGGACTATGATGTCCCTTCACTGGCGATCTGGGAAGAATGTCTGCGTGTACTCAAACCCGGTGGTCATCTGCTGTCTTTCGCGGGATCCCGCACTCAACACCGAATGGCAGCGCGTATTGAGGATGCGGGCTTTGAAATACGTGACATGATCGCATTTCTGTACGAGACCAGCAATGCTGCTCAGGTTCTCATTGATAGTTTGTCGCCAGAACAGCTCAAATTGCTGGACGCGGCATTTGGACGTGACGGGATGCTGGGCTGGGTATACGGTTCTGGATTTCCTAAATCTCATCACACGTTAAAACCAGCACTGGAGCCGATTACCCTTGCCCGTAAGCCATGCAAGGGGTCCTTAGCACCCAATGCAGGCGTATATGGTACCGGCGCTCTGAACATCAGCGAATGCAGGATCCCTCTGGCAGAAGGAGAACCACCCTATGATTATCCAAATGGACCAGGAGGTTCCGATCCTAACCATATGTGGCGAGGCAGAAATAAAGGTGATGGTGATTCCCCTAAACAAGGAAACCCCGATGGTCGCTGGCCCGCCAATCTTATCCATGATGGCAGTGACGCAGTACTTGCTATGTTCCCTGATACCTCTCAGCAGATAGAAATTAGCAACGCCAGTCGATTCTTTTATTGTGCAAAAGCCAGTAAAAAAGACCGTGATGAGGGTAACAATCATATGTGTGTGAAGCCCACCGAGCTGATGCGTTACCTTTGCCGCCTAGTTACGCCCCCGGGCGGTACTGTACTTGATCCTTTTATGGGAAGTGGAAGCACCGGCAAAGCCGCAGCGATGGAAGGTTTCTGTTTCATCGGTATTGAGCGAGAAGAGAATTATGTGAAAATTGCTCGCAGGCGTATTGCTTCAGCACGTAGCACCATGGCTCGTTCTGGCGATGCATAAAGGCACATTAATAGTTGAACTCGGGTTCAATGCCTTTAAACGCGTGTTAGCTCAGATTTGAGCTTACATTTTTATGGCTCATTGCATAATCTTGTCTGACAGGCAGATTTGTGCCAGAAGCGGACATAGCTTCAGATATTCTTATTGTGAAAAAACACAGCCATCAATTATTGTTCAATATCAATAATCAAAGTATGTTAGAGTTTCATTCGCAAGGAAAATCTCATCAGAAAAATGCTTTATCACAGTGTCAAAAGTGGGTAATCTATCACCTATTCATCTAGAGTTCGTTAGGTTTCTTTATCATTCGATTCAATGTTCTTATACAAGGAGTAGTTAGTCTCTATGAGTGTCATAAAAGATTTTTTAGAACAATATAGCAAGCAGTATGATTACTATTCTGAGTTGGCAAAAATAGGCTCAAACTTGCTCGAGCAGGAATTGGAAAAGAGAGGGATTAAAGCCATAGTTTCATTCAGAGCTAAGCGACCAGACCGCTTAGAACAAAAACTTAATCAAAGAAATGAAAAGTCAGCATATGCAGATGTTGCTAATATATATGAAGATATCGTCGACCTGGCAGGTGTTCGAGTAGCTTTATATTTTCCAAAAGATAGAGAAGTAGTTGATGAAACTATTAATTTTTTATTTAACGTCCGAAAAAAGAAAAACTTTCCAGAAGCATCTTATAAACCTAAATTTGAAAAAAGGTTTTCTGGTTACTGGGCATCTCATTATCGTGTCAATTTGAAGAACTCTAACCAAAATAAGAAGCGTTACGAAAGTGCATTATTTGAGATTCAAGTAGCATCGGTTCTCATGCATGCCTGGTCCGAAGTCGAACATGACCTTGTTTACAAACCTCTAGCAGGCGATTTGTCTGAAGAGGAACTTGCAATCCTGGATGAGATTAATGGATTAGTGCTTACTGGCGAAATAGCTCTTGAAAGACTTCAAAAAGCCATAACAAAAAGAACTAAAGAAAAAGATAATATTTCCAATAGATATGAATTAACGAGTTTTATAACCAACTCACTTAATAAGAATTATATAAACAAACTTAAATTAGGTGATACTAAAATTTTATTTAATTATCTCAAAGATAATTCTAGCATAAGCGTCAGTGAACTTTCTGAATATTTGCGTAAAATTAATCAAAGTGAAAAAGAAACAATCACAGATCAATTGCTTCTTATGATTATTAATGATTCATACAAGAGCGTTGGAAGTAATTTAAATCTTTCAAATTATTTCAAACATGCTCTTGGGGAACATAAGGATGTATCAGGGTTTGAGTCATTTGTTAAAACATGGATTTTACTAGAAAAAGCAGTGTCTTTAATTCACAATCAAAACAATCGCCAGCACAAAAAATTCTTCACCGCAAAATTTGAGCCATTGGTTTCTGACGGAGTGCTGACGCGGGAAGAGTCAATTGAACTAAACTATTTTAAAGGAATTAGAAACAACTTACTTCATGGTATAGAAACACCTAACGATAAAGATCTAAATGAAATGTTCGTTAGGTTGTTAGCATTAACTGAGAAGATTATCTCATCTATTAAAAATGATGATGATAAAGCTAAATTGCTCAAAGAAATAAAGACGTTGAGTGATTAAAATATGAGATAAAAATCATGGTCATAGACTAATTATTGTTTTGTATTCAGAGCCTGAATCTAAGCAGAATGATATGTCCGCTCCTCGCTCGCAGCGGACCTTGGCTTGGTTAGCTTGCCCGCCGCGTGCCAGAAGCGGAAGTTGCTAATCTTATGCTTTGCATCAATATAGGAGAGATACTTAAGAAGACCTCGTTGTTCACCGACACTATCTTCAGCACTACCGCTCTGTACTGGTACACTTAGGGCAAATCTGGTTCGACTGGCCATCGGCTTGTCAGATCCAGTAACTGACTACAGCCAAAAAGGGTAAGCATCCGGTGAACTCATATTGACAGATCCGATGGGAGCGATCTCAGGTTTCCCCGGAAGCGTTCGTCAGGTGGTGAAGTACTGAGTAAGGTATTGCCCGTGTGTGGCGCAGGAACTGAGTCAGGTGTAGGGTCGTTCTGAAGCCATGTGATATGCGGGTTACCGCTATTTACGTTGTCAGATGCGCAATTCCTTAGTGCGGACATCGGGGCTTTCTGTCAGGCGTCTATGCCCCGAAGGTGAACCCCCGCAGCGGCAGCAACGCGTCCAGCTCTTCTTCCGGCAAGCCCGGTAACCGTTGCAGCACATCCGTCAGCCAGGCTTGCGGATCAAGGCCATTCATCTTCGCTGTTTCCAGCAGACTCATGATTCTGGCTGCACGCTCACCCGCAGCAACCGAACCTGCAAAGAGCAAGTTGGTCCGCCCCATAACCACCGGTCTGATGGTCCTCTCACAGCGATTGTTGTCCAGCGGCAACGCACCATCCTCCAGGAAGCGGCTGAGCGTCATTCGTCGTTTTAGTGCATACTTGAGCCAATACATTTAAAGGGTTGATGGGCTCTTTGCCCCCCCCCTTCAGACTGCGAATTTTCCTCCCATAACACCACAGCTACTCGGCCCACTGCTATGTAAGGTTAAAGCCACATTCCTTTGCGGCTTCTTAATCCTGCCCTCAGGCTTTATCCATCAAATAACGATGCGCTTTTGATGCCGCACTTGCAGCTTTGAAAATATAGCGTTTGTCGTTTTTCAGCGCTTTCAGCCAGGAAGCAATATAGCTTTCGTGCTGGACCTCTCCAACAATCCCCAGAACCGCCATCAGAAAAGCACTTCCCAGCTCCGCCACTAATTCCTCCTCCGCATAATCTGCACTGCCAAATTTCCCTTTCATTTCACGATTAAGTCGTTTTTTACCACCGCTCCAGTGAACCAGCTCATGCAGGCCGGTAGCATAGAAATTAGCTGCATCTGAAAACAGATGGCGCTCTGGTAGCCAGATCTCATCAGTTGAGGGTCTGAAAAAGGCGTTTTGTCCTTTCTCAATGATGTTTGCGCCGCTTTTCTGGAACAGATTTTCAGCCTCCGGCAACGGGTCAAAGGTTGCTTCCGGGTTGACTGTCTCAGTTGTCAGAGGCAAGCCGTCAATTTGTTCAACATTGAACACATTGAAGGTTTTCAGCATCGGGATCTGGTCGATGTCACCGTCTTCGTTTTCTTTCTCTAAGGTTGTATAGAAAATGGCTGTCGTGCCATGCTCGCCTTTGCGAACTTGCCCACCTACTTCCTGTGCTTGTTTGTAGGTCATCCAACGTGAATCACGGAAGCCCTGTTTTGACGCACTGCACCACAACAGCATGATATTCATTCCGCTATACGCGATACCGGTTGCGAAATTGGAAGGTAACCCTGACATGCCCGGGACTCTCTGCCACGGACAGGACCAAGGCTTAACGCCTGCCTCAAGTGCAGAAATGATGCTATCCGTTACGGTCTGATAAATATCGGTTTTAGTTTTAGAAAATTTCGTTTTTGAGGAGCCTGACTGCTCCAGCGGGGATACGCTGGTCGCCGCTGCGGTGTTAGGGGCGCTAGTCTGGGTATGCAGGGAAATAGTCATGTTTTTTCTCCATCAGTAGTGTGATTTTCGTCTTCGTATCGCCTGACGGTTCGCTTTCCCGACATCGTTCCGGACAGCAAGGGCGCAGAATGCGTGCCATTTACCCTTGCGGGACGGGTTGTGTTGGGAAACGATTAGCCGGAAGCAGATACGGGAAGAGAAATCACATGGGAGAAAAAACTGACCCTGCATATTCGAGCGTAGCGCCGCTTGCTCCGCAGCGGTGAAAACGATTTTGGTTATTAACTGGATCGTCATATGTTGCCTTGCTTCCATTTCAAAGAACTTTTTACTTGTAAACGGCTAGTCCAATGCTCCTTGGATGATAATGATAAAATTTCGTAGTTATCTGATTGTGAGATTGACTAAACCCCTCATTTGGGTAACATTTGTACACATTTATACAAATGCAGTGCCTACGCAACTGAGGGCGGTAGCTTGGGTGTAGTTCATCGCTTACTATCGTTGACAGCAAATTGGCTATGACATTCAAGCGCGTCTTCAGAAGCAAAATATAAGAAACGAGCTATCCGGTTAATCCTGATTATCGCGGAGTCAAATTCAGTATCAGGACCAGTGTCAAATGCAGTTATCAACTAAGAAGATGTTTGTCATAACATGGGGTTTTGTTTATGCACGTCGTTCACGGTGAAACTATTAACGATATAACAATGAAGATCTTAGAAAAAGTGCTTAATGAAGGCGTGAGCATATCGACAAGGAATGGGAATGCTGTAACTATCTACGATGTTAGTATAATTTTGCACAATCCGAGATCAAGGCATTTAAGTTTAGAAGGTCGAAAGAACAACATATTCGCCACTTTTGCTGAGGCTATGTGGGTGCTCGCTGGCGATAACAGAATAAAACCATATTTAACTTTTTTTTTACCAAGAGCACCTAAATATTCAGATGATGGGGTTATTTGGCGAGCAGCTTATGGAGAGAGACTATACGCTCATGGGCAACTAGAAAATGTAGTGCAACAATTCAAAAAAGAAGGGATATTTACCAGAAGAGCTGTTATTAGCTTATATATGCCTGACAGAGACACTAATGATAGCCTCATAAATGTATACAACTTAGAAAATAGTCTTGATATACCCTGTAATAATTTAATCCATTTCTTTATCACTCCAGACAAAAAATTAAACATTAAAATAACTCAAAGAAGTGGCGATCTAATATTTGGTGTAAGCAGTATAAATATATTTGAATTTAGCTTACTTCAAGAACTAGTTCTTTTTATACTACAGAGAGAAGTCGATAATCAAATTGAATTGGGGTATTTACATCAATCAGTAACAAATCTCCATATATATGCAGACAAAATAGATCAAGCCAATGAAATTTATAAAAGAAAAGAAAAACAAAAAACAGGATTGATAAATAATGATAAAATATCATTCCCAACATCACTAGCCAGTATTAAATTATTATTCTGTGATATCGTTTCATTTCTTGAACGAATAATAGTAGACATCCCACAAAAAATAGACACATTAGATAAAGAGGCGGAAAAACTAAAAAATATATTTAGAAAGCATCTTGTTGAAACTGAAAGCAATTTGCTCTGGGGATATGCAGAGGCAGCACTGTCATATATCTTTCAAGAAAGGTTCAATAAAACAATAGTATTAACAAGCAAGTTAAGCAATGATTTCAATTTAAGCGTAACTTCAAATCACTTTAATAACTCCAATAAGGAACGTCTATGAAAATTGCATTCATGGGTAGATCAGGTAGTGGAAAAGATTTTCTTGCCAATTATCTAATATCCAATCACGACTTTATTAGATTATCGTTTAGTGATCAACTTAAGAAATTGGCTAATTACATTTACCCTTGGATGAAAAAAGATTATACTCCTGATGAAAAAATGTCACCTCTAAATTTAGACTTGCCTACCGGTGACTTAATTTCTCACTCACCAAGAGAAATCTGGCTAAGTCTAGACAAGTTAAGGGGAATTGAAGAAAAAATATTCATTAGAATGTTATCAGAAGAGTTGAAATTATTAGAAGATGACGGAGAATCGAATAAAAACATAATAATTACTGACATAAGATCGAATGAAGAATTCGCATGGTGTAAGAATAATAAGTTCACTATAGTCCATATCGAACGAAATAATAACAATTATAAAAAATATGACATCGATAAGTATGTAGATGAGAATAAATCAAAATCAGATTATCATTTCGACAATAGTACGATCGGGTTAGGTAACTTTGAAACTTTCTGTAAAAAGGTGTTCTTCCGTGAATAACAAAAACGATCAGCTTTTTTGTAATGTCAGAGAGATGAAAATTAAAACTGCTAAACCCATCTTAAATGAAACTGTAGTCAGGGAATGGTTTTATCATCAGCGTGAGAGAACTTCGATATATTACAAAAAAGAAATACTAAACCTCCCACCCTTTTGGACAGATGACGAAATATTGAGAAATTATAAATTTGTGAATACTAAAAGAACGTGGGACAAAGAAACCAAGTGGTTATTAAAAAATGTAATTAGCAATGATTCATTGAGCTATGAAAATAAAATACTCAACTCATTTCTATTCAGAGTAATAAACAAAAGCGAAACATTAAATGAACTTAATGCTCCCTTCGATTTTTCAAAAATGACCCTTGGTGACATTAATGAAAAAATAAGAGAGATAACTTATGATATTTCTCTAAAAAATCCAGACTATGTTTTTTTTAGTGCAGCTTATATTTTGGGTGGGCCGAAGGTTAACTTTGGAAAATTCTTAGAAAAAAAAGAAAGCGCAGTTGAAAAAGACATGGTTATTAGGATGATAAAATTTGTTTTCTATAACCAAGAAATAATTGTAAATGGTGTCAAGTCTTCGGTAAATCAGTTTGAAGTATTTAATCATCTCAAGTCTTTTTCAGGTATTGGAGATTTTCTTGCTTATCAAATTTTTGTAGATTTAACATATATAATAAGTTTTCCTTTTACAGAGATGAACTTTGTGATTTCAGGTCCAGGCTGTGAAAGAGGAATAAATTGGATTTTTTCTAACCGAGACGGAATGAATAGTGAAGAGTGTTTATTTTGGTTCACTATTAACCAAGATCAAATTGCGGAAAAATATCATGAAGAATGGGAGCTAGATAAAATATTTCATTTCTTACCCAAAGAAGAAAGAGTTTATACTTTAATGGATATGGAAAATAGTGGTGCATGCGAGATAGATAAAAGATGCCGTACTAAATTTGGTAATAAAAGGCCAAAACAAAAATATCATTACCAAAGTAATAATTTGAGTTTACTTTGATAACTCCAAAGATCTAGAAAGGATTTAAAATGGCTAGAGAAATTAAGAAAAATGTTTTTGTTAGTCATCATCACAAAGATGACGCTAGTGTTGATGGAGTTTCGCGTTTAGCTGCAGCAAAGGGTTATCAGCTACGTAATAGTTCTGTCAGAATGAAACCTGAAAACCAGAGACGTGCTGATGAAAATAGAATTAGTGATAAAACTATAGCACGTTTACTTAGGATGAAAATGAGATGGGCTGGCCAAGTTATCGTAGTTATCGGGAAAGAGACACATACAAGACCTTGGGTCAATTGGGAAATTCAAGCAGCTCATCAGCTTGGAAAACCGATCATAGGTGTATATGAGAATGGTCTAAAAGGGGATGTAAAACTACCAGAAAATCTCGAAAAATATGCAACTTCTATCGTTGCCTGGAGAGGTGACGCCATAATCAACGCATTAGAAGGTAAAACTAGCTTTCAAAAGCCTGATGGTACGGATCGGGGGAAAAATCAAGGAGGTAATGTCGTATGCTAATTGAACCTAACTCTCATCTTTATGTCTATATAATAACGCGAGACTTTGGTTTTGCTCCTAATCCATTTCATGGACGTTGTACTTTAGCAACATGCAAACCTGGAATTAGAAAGTCTGCTAAAGTAGGTGATTGGGTCCTAGGAGTTGGTGGAGCTAATTTAAAATCAGTGAAGCACAAATGCATCCTATTAATGAAGGTTACTGAAAAAATTAGCTTTAATGATTATTGGCATGATGTTAGGTTCTCTATCAAAAAGCCAGCTAGAAATGGTAGCCATGTACAGATGTTGGGAGATAATATTTACCATCAAGATGAAAATAATCAATGGATTCAAGAAGACTCTCATCATAGCAATGCTAATGGCTCATTTAACATGACCAATCTAGAACGTGATACTAGTTCTGACCAAGTGTTGATTTCAGATCATTTCTATTATTTCGGCGATAAGGCAGTTGAAGTAGACTTAGACTCAATTGCATATCACAGGGGCATAGGCTATAAAAAAATCCCCTTAGAACACTCTATACCCGCAAATGTTCTTATAAAAACAATGGAACTTGAGTTTAGCAGTTATAAAAATTTAGTTATATCTGATCCATATCAATTTTCAGATTTCTATAAACGTGTAGATCAAGGTACTGGAGAGGTCTATTAGTTAGTACATCCCTTATCTTTATGAGTAAAATATTCTCTGTTGGTGGAGGTGCCAGCTTTTCCTCTTTATCAAAGCATAAATATTGTGTTGGTTTTATCAATACACATTGCTTCACAGTCGCAATCAATCACGTCTATGACTATTTCAACTTTTAAACTCGTCGAAATAACGCTTAAAGCTCACTATTACCTAACGTTTAAGCCATTTAAATGACTCGGAGGTGTTTGTTAAAGTTTTAGCTATTCAAACACACCAAGTCAAATTACCATTAAGTAAAAACTAGTTATTCAATACAATTTGAAAATTTTTCATCATAAAATCACCTTAATATAACTATCCCAATGTCTAGGTTAAGGTGAAATTAAATTTTGAAAGAAGGTCCGCGCGGCTTTCCTACTTTACTTTCTTGAATGATGACGGTTTTAACAACATCCTGTACGTCTGAAAGAGTAGTAGGCGGTAAATTGATAGAATTATAAGTCCAATAGCGTTGGCACAATTGCTCAAATATTACGTTGACGCATGATGATACATCATGGGTACCAAATAACTTTATGTTGTCCTCACGGGATAAATTGTTGTTCAGAGAAGCTGGCGTAAGCTCCGCCGCAAGCTTCTGTGAAAATCCCCCGAGTCCTCCAATAAGATAACACGGTAACCTATGTTCTTGAGCAAGTTCCATTTCCTCAGCGACTCCGGGATTGATACCATCTTTTGTATGCATTTTTCCACCTACTGCCACCATCATATTCTGAGATGCAACCAGAACCTTACGCATATCTTTCAGGCTTCCATTTCTTGTTTGCGCATTGGCAACCGTTCCGTGACCGCGTTTACGGGTCACAACCAACTCTGCAACATCCGTCATTGCAGCAATTTCATCCTCAAGGTATCCAGAGAACCACAAGTCTGACATAACAAGCGTGACAGGTGGCCTTGAATTCCATGTTGCGTGCAATCTTGCTTGTCGAAGAATTATAGGCGTAAAACTTGGGTGGCATCCATGGACAATCCTTCCTCCGTACTTAAAAATTAATCCACTGAATAGAGCCACGAATTCGAGGATCCCTCTATCCATAGCTCTTTCGGTCCAGCTTTCACGTTCTGGAATCGCGCCTGTTAACCCTACATCAAGCCCTTCAAAAGAGACATTGATTTTCGTATTACGCTCCTGTCCTCTTGTCATTTATTCCCCACATCAACAAAATTTGAGGCTAATAAAGCAGATACTTCCTGGTAATGTAATACCGTTACGTACCCATCGAGAAAACACTCTAGCTGATTAAAAGATAATAGATCACCATCGTAAATAAAAAAGGCATAATTTGAATTTGGCTGAGTTTTTAGGAACTGCCTGAATTTATCAAGAGCTGGCAGGTAGACTTCAGAATACGCCGAACAGTGGCTATTGACTGTAGTCTGAAATCTTCGATTATTGACTTTGCTCGATCTGTACATAGAAAGTGCTTTGTTCAATGAAGCCCAGTCATAACCGGCATCCTTAAAGCTGTTTTCTACGATGAAAGGAACGCGGCATCTTCTGATAAAAATGTCGCAAAGATACGTTTCAATCTGCTGAGTAACTGTATCCAGTTCATCTTCTGAAAGAGGTGTCTGTACATGTACATCTTCAAAAGGCATATCGACCCATCGCTGAAGATTCAATAATGTGCGCAACCGGGGACCTTTTTTTTGATCGGATTTTGTCCTAAAGACGACTGGAAGGATGGGGATCAACATGCCATCTGCAATATTGATTTCCTCTGCGATCCACCTTGAATTGATAGACTCCGGAGTATCAATAAGTAAAAGTAAACTGGCCTCAGTCAATGCTGACTCTATGTTTTTTTGAACGGGGTCCCCGGGCAAAATTCTGGTATTACCATCAAGCTCAAGTGCCTCATCCCTCCAAGGTTTATAGCCTAGCTCGTGGAGATGAGCTTCAATCTGTTTTGCAATCTGCGTTCCATCAACGGCACGGTAGGATATAAACACCTTAGTATTTCGACCCTGAAGGCGTAAACCCAGCATTGCCCCCACACGGCGCGTAAGTCCGCCATCTGGAATGAGTATCGTATTGTCAAAGGGAAGCGCTTTATATTCTGAAGCAACACCAGGTGGGATTAGTGTAAAAGTATTAATTGCAACAGGTAGCAACAGTGCCGTTTCCTGTCTATTAGAAAGAAAATTTCTGATAAAATCATCAGATTGTTCAGGAGTCGAGCTTTCGTCAAACAAAAATATCAATAAATCATTCCACTCTGGCTCCCCCGGCCATGAGGTAACCTGGCCACTCAGAACCAGTTCAATTGATACGTTATTGTGAAATAACTCATACAGCAATTCCTTCACCGCTTTAGCAAAAACCGCGCAGGATTCATTATGCAAAATGGTAATCATATATAACTTCTCAATATTTTATTGTTTTTTGGGAATAATTTTTAATTATTCCCTCAACGCCAAGAGTCAAACACACCGATTTTATATTTATTTAAGCAATCAGAAAAACCTTTAATAAACTCATCCTTTTGCTCATAATACTTATAATTTCGTTGAAAACGTGAGACGACAGTAACATGTATAAGACTTATCTTAGCAAGGCATTAACGAGATTGATGGTGAGTAAATATTCCTCGGCACTTCAGTTGTTACTCTCGTTACCGCATTCTGATTTAACTGAGAATCACCTATGCAATCAATATAAGGTTCAAACCTAATTTATCGAAGTGTCTTTTGACACCAAAAACAAGGTCTACACCTCTAATATAATGATGAAAGAAGATATCATAAAGCTCTTTGTTATATTTTCACGTAATTCAATTATTACTCTAAAATCTGTCAGTGCAGCCATCCGAAATTTTCATCATCTGTCATTTGATAAAATATCTAGGCAAAACTAAAAACCTCGATGTGATATTATTTTAACCACGATGAAAAATTTTTATAACCTTCATCGAGCGTCCAGTCATAACTTAGGTAAAGGGAACTTAACTTTATGGCTTTGTTTTCATATCCTGAGGACATTGAAGTCGAGCAAGTATGTGTGGATTTTCCATCTATCTTTTTATATTCAACCCAGTTCCCATCTGTGTATTCTTTCAATGTTACTGTTTTCCCATCAGCTGAAAAACATGCAGCAACGTACTCCAGTGGATTTCTGCCTTTAGGTTTGGTTTTGCCATCCTTCCCATTTATGTTATTAATATGCACAACAAGTAAATGATTTCCACGAAGGAAGCTTTTCATTATTTCATAACGGACCCAAGGTCTTTCGAAAGTCTCAGTTCCAGTTAGGACTACCGTATTACTGGTATATTCAAGTGCTTTGTTAATCATCTTCTTGAGCGCTATATCGCCATCTTTCTTGTTTTCTTCCCAGATGCTTTTATCAAAGAAACCAGCCTCCTCTCTGTCCGACTTTAGCACCCAGTGCTTACGAACAACATTGGCTCGGAATTCGACAACATCTTGATAGTGAAAACTGAAAAACACCTTCTTGGCCATGAATCAACTCCTTTTGATAACTGCAAAAATTTTAGTTTGTAAAAAGCACCCAGTTTACTCTGCTAAGTAAGGCTGATGATTATCAGGTTCAACAAGTGTCATATATTGTGAACTAATTCACAAATGGCTGCGACAATTAATTTAGCGCATCCTTAATGACGGCTTCAATTTCCTATCGCCACTTACCTTAGCAGCAAGCTCTTACCCGAATGTTGGTAAATATAATTATCATAAATATAGATTGTTGGCAAAAAGTTTAGTTATGGTAGCCATGAAAAATTTGCAATCATAATATTAGCTTTAATTGATTGAAAAATATTGACTTATTGCAAGAAAGTTAGTTTTAAAACCCATCTATTGGAAGTAAGTCTATTACAGGAAATTTTTCGTTCTGCAAAGTGATTATAACAAAATTAAACACTGATAAAATGGATTTATAAAGATAAACAAACTATCTTTCTTGCTTGTTAGCAACAGCAATTGAGTTTTCTCATAATGCTTGATTATTATATATTTCCGATGCGGTTGCGGCCTTAAGGCACCTCATTTTTCACACCCGTGGGGTTATTCTCATATTAAGGTTGTGCTGTCTATTATCCAATCAAAGCATACCACCTGTACTGGTGGTTTTCCGCACGCACATCATGCGGTTGATTTCAATAAGGATACTTCATGCTGCCTCGTAGTCCTTTAAGTGGATGTCGCGTTCATCTCTCTGGCTCAATTTCAGAAACTGCTGATGAAGAGAGCATTTGTCGATTCGTTCACCAGCTTGTAAAACTGGTATTGCGGGAGGGTGGTTCTATTGTACATGGCAGTCACCCTTCTCTTGTTCCTGTTATTGAGGCTGCAGCCAGACAGTACGTTGGTGCAGGTGGACATCGTGGTGACATTCTCTTAGTCCGCTCTCAAGCGTTCTCCAAAACAACTGAACAAACTGCTGAGATCGAACGCCTTCGCCAGTGCACTACCGTACATATTGTTCCGGTAAAGGGGGACGGTGCAACAACTGATGCAAATGAAATATTGCTTTCAATGCGTGAGTGGATTGCCGAAACAAGCGATGTAATTGTCTGCGTTGGCGGAAAATGGTGGGACATTAATAAAAGCAGAGCAGGCGTGCCTGCTGAACTTGGCTGCATGTTGAGTCTCGGCAAACCAGCATTTTTGGCCGCGGGTCTTGGTGGCGCAACGCAGGGATACGTCAAAGACCACCCTGAAATCCTGTCACAATTGCAAAACGGACTCAGCGAAGACGCAAATAGAATGCTTGCATACGAGGTGGACACCTCAAATATTGCCAATGCTGTAGTAAACCAGCTAAAACTTTTACCCCGTGTTCGCCACAACATCAGCAGTGGCCGAAATTTTCGAATTCTGGCGCTCGATGGAGGGGGACTCAGAGGAACATTTACCGCATCAGTACTCGCTAAATGGGATGATATGTTGGGACGAGGGGGAGACAATAACCTTGCCTCGCATTTTGATCTTATAGCCGGGACTTCAACAGGCGCTATTCTTGCGATTGGCCTCGCTATGGGGATACCACCAGCTGAAATCCTACAGTTCTATCGGGAACGAGGACCGTCCATTTTCCCGCAGCAGGGAATGGCCAAACAATTTCTGCGTTCCAAGCATGAATCATCGACCCTAAGAGAGATGCTCACTGAAGTATTTGGTGATCGCAATCTCTCCGAAAATGCACGCTCTAGGCTAGTACTGCCAACTGTCAGGGCAGTAAGAGGCGAATCAGATAGTATCGTTACCGCTCATAGCCCTGATCGGACACAGTACGAGCATATAAGTGCTGTCGATGCCGCACTTGCTTCTTCGGCAGCTCCTACCTATTTTCAGGAAGCCAGCATACAGGATGATACCAAAACCGCACTCGATTATCTTGATGGGGGTTTATGGGCCAATAACCCCATTTTGCCAGCTATATCAGAGGCTGTTCGTTATCTGGGTATCCCTATTGACCGTATCGATGTACTGAATATCGGTACCATTTCCCATGAGTACGATTTTTCTTCCTCGTTGGGTAAAGGCTTTGCTGGCTGGGCATTACAATTTACTGACCTTTTCTTCTCTACGCAGGAGCATGCCGCTCATCAGATCGCCAGGAATCTGATTGGGCCTACACGTATGTTAAGAGTGAACCAACAATCATCGGAGGAAATAAAACTCGATGATGTCTCTTCAATTGAAGAGATGGCACAGCGAGGAAATAGTTTAGCTGTGGATACATTCGCTGAAGTGAGGTCGCGTTTCTTGGATGGAAACCTTGCAGATGACTGGCGCGAGAAAAAGAATATCTGATAATTCCACGAATATTTAAAAGATACTAACTGTAATTTTTGAGGAACCATAATTCATGTTTGTTGATATTGGAATTCAAAATTTTGATGCCCGTGCGTTAAATCACTCATCGTCCGAAATCTCGCTATTCAGGCAAAAAAGCAATGCAGCATTCAACAGAGACAAACTTCAAAGTTTTCTCCTCGGCAGCGAAAATGTACTTAACGCTGAAGCTATAGTCGACGCCTGTTTTCCTGAAGTTCATGCTGACGTTTTCCTCTCACATGCTCACCGTGACGAAGAAGATGTCATTAAACTGGCACTGAGTCTTGAAAAATTAGGACTGAATGTGTTTGTTGACTCATGCGTCTGGGGGTGGGCTGACGAAATTCTGAGGGTCATTGACGAGGAATTCTGCTATAAAAAAACCAGTCAAACCTTTGACTATGATCTCCGAAATCGAACCACTTCAAATGTTTACATGATCCTTAACTCTGCACTTCAAAATATGATTGCGAGCACTGAGCTTCTGCTCTTTCTTCAGACCAATAACTCCGTCAAAATCGGTGAGTATGTAAAAAACAAGACTCATTTATCCTCACCATGGATCTTTTCGGAACTGATATTTGCTAAACTGGGCCAGCGTACAAAACGCCGGAGGGTCAAAAATTATGCTTTTGAAAGCTTTGCATCTGATAGTAAACAAACAGAACTGAACAAAAGCTTTGAAGTGGCTTTTCCAAACCCTGGGAGCCGCTATGAACTCGCGAATAACGAACTGCAACAATGGATTCAACAAGGCTACGAGAAAAACATCTCTGACGATTTTTCTGCGTTGACTCACCTTGATGTGCTTTACCGCCGAGCTGGGATTTCATCTGATGAGCTTTCAGAGTCAAGGTTGCTACTTCCTCCAAAGCATTAAAACTACAGGCCTACTTGGCACGTAAGGTATTGATGTCGTGCTAAAAGGATTAGCATCAAAGTCTGGACGCTGAGAATCATGATGCCTATTCCCGCCCCCGACTTGCACGCCGACGTCTGGCTAACAACTCGGGGCAATAAGGCCTTTTGGCTTGAAGCATACCAATCAATATATTATATCCTAATATAATTATGGATGACGTTCAGTATGTTCCAAGAGATGACGACGGGCTCTAGAATTGTTGTATTACCAGCTAAACTCAAAGAGAAATGATCTGCTAAAGACCGAAGCGTATGGTGACTAAACCATTTCTATCCTCCGCTTTCCCCTTACGTTCAGAAGGAATTGCGTTCTGGCTGCACCATCCGCATTAGTATTTAACTGATCTCAATTTTTCGAAACACCATAATGTTAGCAATGTACGCCGCTTACATTTATCAGGCAGTCAGACATGGTTAAAGAACGTAAGGGCTCCAGTCCTCCCTAATCTGAGATCTTATCCAATCCGAATTCTTCGACCACACGAATAGTATATTTCTTACTGCAGTTCCTAAAGATGAGGCTTTTTCTCTGAAAATAAAGGGGGTCATTTTAGGGGTCTTGACTGGAAGGGATTTCTACTCTAGCCTATTTATCAGCCACATACTGGCAAAGGCGATCCCAGTCAGAGGAGCCAAATTTAGAGAAGCCCGCTTAAGGAAACTTAAGCGGGCTTTTTGATTTTCATAAAACTGAACAAACCTTTGTATAATTTAAATTCAACGAGTTAGCGTGAAAAGTCTTCCCGATGCATTTTCATTCCCCCTCCGCATCGGTATTGTCTAATGCCGGTGACCTTCACATTTCCCATCAGAATATTGAAATACTCGGTTTCAGCCCCCGCGTCTAATATGCGATACATTTTAATTTCAGCAGATTTAAGGGTGAGTTCGCACGCTGTTTATTGTTTGGCAATCGCGTCATGCCGCGATTACGTCAGACGTCCCCCCGCTCAGATTGGTATGTCCACTTCTGAACGGAGAAATGTCAGAAAACAGCACTCATTAAACACCCCGATAGCAAGGCGTTTAATGCAGCTTACGGTTGTCATTATCTCGACATTGTCACCAGAATCGGCTTTTTCACGAACAGTCCGTAGCTAAGCGCACCCAGCATCAGTAAACCGGCACCGAGGAAGAAGACGTTGGTGAACTGTCCGGTTGCATCAAGGATAATTCCGGTGACGATCGGCGCACAGGCTGCCCCCAGGAAGCCACCAAAGTTCTGAATTGCCCCCATTGATGCCACCTGCTCTTTCGGCGCAATGTCTGAAGCCAGCGTCCAGATCACACCCTGCGGCAGCTGCGAGAAGAAGTAGCCAATCGACAACAGTGCGATACTCAATGTTGTGCTGTGCACGAACGGTATTGGCGCAACAAAGCAGGCCGCCAGCGCAGCACCGGCAACGATCGGCACCTTACGCGCGGTAATGGTTTTCACACCGCGACGGATAAGACGGTCAGAAATGGCCCCGCCACACAGCACGCCCAAAATCCCCGCCAGGAACGGAATGGCCGCCAGCCAGCCGGTTTGTTTCAGGCTAAAGCCCAGCGATTTCTCCAGATAACCCGGCAGCCAGGTCAGGTAAACCCAGATGGTAAACATGATAGAAAAGTTACCGATCACCATAAACCAGGTGGTTTTATGTCTGAACAGCGCCCCCCAGCTCGCCTTGTTATTGCCGTTAACGTCGGTCACCGACTTCTGCACCCACTGAGAATTGGCGTGGATCACCTTTTCTTCGCGCTCGGTCGGATTGCGGTAAAATTTCAGCCAGACCAGCAGCAGCGGAATCCCCGCCAGGCCAATGGCAATAAACATGCCGCGCCAGCCGAGCGTTAACAGCAGCACGGTCAGGATTGGCGGCGCAATGGCATTGGCAATCTGCGAGCCGGTATTGATGATGGAGGTCGGCAGCGCGCGCTCTTTGTCAGAGAACCAGCGGTGAGTGATCTTGATGCCGGAGGTAAAGAACGGTGATTCGGATATGCCCAGCAGCATGCGCAGGGCATAGAACATGGAATAACCATTAACGAAACCTGCCATCACCGTGAAGGTGGACCACAGGCCCACGCCCCATGAGAACATTTTTTTAGGCCCAAAACGGTCAACCAGCCAGCCCGCCGGCAGGTTTGCCAGCGCGTAAGGCCACAGGAATGCCGACAGCAGCAGACCCATTTCCGTCTGGCTGAAACCAAACTCTTTAGCAATAGTCGTATTGGCGATACTTAAATTGGCACGGTCGAGATAATTAATCACTGCCGCCATTAACAAAATAAAAATAATGCCCCAGCGCAAGCGTGAAACAACAGGAGCGGCCGTTTTAACCAGAGGTGCATCGAGAGAAGAGGTAGCATCTTTCATAATTTAAATCATCCACTATGGGTTATTCATAAATAAGGCATCACTGAACAGGCTCAGATGAATTTTAATCACAGCTTTACGAATAAAAGACTCGCTTTGGGTATTACAACAAGGACGATGTAAATCTTGCGGAAAGAAAACGGCAAACATGCCGGGTTCCAGATGAATCAGCGATTCATTATTCGTTTCCTGGTAAAACACAATATCGTGCTTCTCAGCCCGGTCTTCTGCCACCTCATGCTCCGCCGCACCACGCGCCACACCGATGGTTTCTTCTCCCTGCAAGAGAAATTGAATATCGACAAACTTGAAATGTGACTCAGCGCGCATTTCATGAGCAGGAACGGTATTCATTTCCTGAAAAAGACAAAACATCTTGCCCGGAATAATATCGAACTTCCCTGGTGTTAGTGTTGAGAAATCAGTTTGAGTAATATACTCAATACCTTTATTAATAATCGGATGGAAAGCGAATTTTTCACGTTCCCAGTCTCTCAGGCAACATACGATCATGTTGAATAATCCTTTTATATTTATTTATATCAAGGGTCGGATTACGGCTAAAAATGTTATAAATTAAAACTTACTGCCCGGAAGCGTAATCATTTGCAAGAATATTCGACCAGGCGATTAATCAGCGGATAAGACGGCTGCTCATCCGCATCACTCACCGCTATCGTCTCTTATACGGCAGCGATTTTTTTCTGCCACAGCGCAGTGCCGCTGTGGATTTGATCCAGCAATACCGTCAGTCCCCAGAACTTTTCCAGCACATTGTCTTTATTCACCCGGCAGAACTCGCTGTCGAAAGTGCCCAGACGCTGATGATAAATCTTGGCATTCTTCGGATACCCTAATGTTTCCGTCACCGCGCCCAGCGACAGGAAAATGGCTAACTCATCGGCGAGTTGCGGCTGGGTTGCCGCCTTGTGATACAGCCAGCTGTAAAGCTCGGGATGAAAATTGGTGAACACGCCGCTGAATCCTTTAGACCCCGCCTGCATCGCCGGATAAGCGATCGCGGCGTTAGCATTAATGATGTTCAACGGCGTATTCGCCACCAGCTTCACACGGCGGGTAACGGTTGCCAGGTCACAGCTCACGTCTTTCAGTACAACGAAGCGGCCGGTGTTAGCGCAGTAAGTGAGCTCTTCGTCGGTCAGCAGGCGGCGATACGGTGCAGGACACTCATACAGTCCCAGCGGCATAGATTCAGGCAAAACACTCAGCAACTTATCCAGCGTGGCGAAGAAGGTCTCACTGCCCTGATTTTTCGGGTCAAGATGATTAGTGACCAGTACCAGTGCGTCGGCTCCGGTTTTCGCCATCGCCTTCAGCTCACTGATTTGGTCATTAATATCATCACTGATGTGGCCAGAGGCAATCACCGGCACGCGCCCAGCGACGTGTTTCACCACAAACTCCGCCAGCTCAACGCGCTCTTGCAGAGTCAGAAATTGCATCTCGCTCGACTGACACACGGCAAACAGCGCATCGACACCTTTCTCAAGATACCAGTCGATCAAACGGGTCAGGCCAGGGTAGTCAATCTGGTTGTCTGCGGTGAAAGGGGTCAACATCACCGGCACGATACCTTCAATACTTTTAGTCATTACTGCTCCTTAAGACGGAATCGATTACGTGGCCGCCAGACTCAATGCATCAAAGCAGCGACCGTTACAGGAAATTAAAGAGTGAACGCAGCATTTACCGCTGCGCCAGACGTGCCAAAACCTGGGGGTTATCAGGCATGTTTGATGCGCCTTCGCGTTCGACTGCCAGCGAGGCAAATGCCGAGGCATAGGTCGCCGCCTGCACCAGACTTTGCCCATTGGCGATACCTGAGGCCAGCGCGCCGTTGAAGGCGTCTCCTGCACCGGTGGTATCAACGCTCAGCGCCGGGAAAGCCGGAATGTGCTGGAACTGATTGCCGTCAAGCAGCAGCGCGCCGCGCGATCCCATCGTAATAATGACCCGCCTGGCACCCTGACTGACGATACGCTGTGCAGCCTCTTTGGCACTGGCTACATCTTTCACGTCAATGCCGGACAGCTGCGATGCCTCAGTTTCATTAGGGGTAATAACGTCAACATATTCAAGACACTCAAGCGCGTGGTTCGAGAAAGGAGCCGGGTTGAGTATCACTTTCACTCCCAGCGCTTTAGCCAGCTTCATCGCACTCAAGGTAGCGGCAAAGTTGTTTTCGAGCTGCACCAGCAGCACGTCCGAATCTTCAAGTTCGGGTGCGATTGCCGCCACTTCGTCTTCGCTGATGGTTTTATTGGCACCGGAATAAATGGCAATCATGTTCTCGCCGTTTTCCTGCGAGACATAAATAATGGCATTGCCGGTTGGTTCGGTTTCCGACTGATAAAGGGTAAAGGAGTGAATCTCCGAGGAGGTCAGGTGATCATAAGCAAACTGGCTGAACTGGTCCTTACCCACCTTGGAAACGAAATGCACCTTGGCCCCTGCACGACTGACAGCCGTGGCCTGGTTAGCCCCTTTGCCGCCGGGGCCGAGTGTGCTGCCCAGCGCCAGCAGAGATTCCCCGCCTTTTGGAAAACGTTCAACTTTTGCCACAATATCGACGTTAAATGAACCCAGAATACACACCTTACCTTTCATGTTCTTTCCTTTACCCTGTTGCACAATCTGCTTTCTTTTCTGACTCTGCAGCCGTTGTAGCAACACTTCAAAGTTATCGCCGGTGTCAGTAATCAGCTTTGACTGCAAACTTCGCCGGATTACCATTGCCCCGCCGTGACAGCGCTGAACCAATTTTTCAGCCGCCAGGGCATTCAGATCATTGCGAATGGTTTCTCGGGTCACCGCAAACAGGGATGCCAAAACATCCACTTTTACCCGCTCATTTTTATCCAGATATTCCAGGATTTGCTGCCGACGCTCTTCAAGAAACATAGCCACCCACCTTCTCTGTATTCAGAATAAATGTATAAAACAGGTTAAATAGTGATGATGCTCATAGCTTAAATAGCAAAACGGAAGTAAACAAAAATGAGAACTTATGTTTTTTGTGACGTAATAAGCGGGGAATTCTGTCGGGCAAAGCAAACAAATGCTCATTTTGAGAAAGGAAGGTGTAAGCCGGATGGTTTCATGAGAGAAACCCGTTTAAGGAGATTTAAGCGGGCTTTAATTTTTTGTCGTTAATCTTCCGCCATGCTGGAAAATGTCCGTCACGGGAGATATTAGTGATGGAGGTTTATCGCCATGAGATGTTGAAGATCACAAAGCGGGATATATTTCATTTCAACAGATGACATAAAAAGAGCCCGAGGTAAGCGAACAATTTTAACTATCGCAATGGCCAGGATATCCCGTCAAATGAGCAGAGACTGATCCTGTCGATTTTCGTTTAAACAGATTCAAATCTTACCTGTTATGACTCCTGCATCTTAACGACCACTTTCCCCTTCGCGTGTCCCTGCCCCAGATAGGCAAGAGCTTCCTTTGTTTGTGCAAAAGGGAATACCTTGTCGATCACGGGCCTGATTTGTTCAGCCTCTATGAGTTTACCGATTTGAGTAAGCTGATCGCCATCAGGACGGACAAAGAGAAATGAATAGGTCAGCCCTCGTTTTTTCGCAAGACGCATCATCTTGCGGCTCATCAGCCCGAAGACAAAACGCAGAAAGAAATTTAATCCCCGGGTCCGCGCGAACGCAGCATCTAACGGGCCGGTGAGAGAAACAATCTTTCCACCCGGCCTGAGAATTTGGGTAGATTTTTCAATTGAATCGCCTCTGACAGTGCCGAGAACCATATCGTAGCCACTCAGCACATTTTCGAATTTTTGCTTTTTATAATCAACCACTTCGTCTGCGCCAAGCTGACGCACCCATTCGACATTGCCCGTACTGGTTGTTGTCCCCACCTTTGCGCCAAGATGCTTCGCCAGCTGGATGGCAAAACTGCCAATTCCCCCTGAACCTGCCGGAATAAAAACCTTCTGGCCCGGATGCAGCCCGGCTCGCTCTGTCAGTGCCTGCCAGGATGTGAGGCTCACCATCGGGAGCGAAGCTGCCTGCACAAAATCCAGACTGGCGGGTTTCATGGCCGCCGCGCTTTCAGGCACCAAAGCAAATTCGGCAAGGGAACCCGTTCCCCTGTCAAAAATGCTGGCGAAGACTTCGTCGCCTGGCGAGAAACGCGTCACACGACTCCCCACGGCAATGACCACTCCGGACAAGTCGCTGCCCAATGTGGCGGGGAGCTTAAAATGCAAAACCGGCTTAAATATTCCGGTTGGGATAATGTTATCAATCGGGTTCAGACCCACCGCATAAACTTTAACCAGGATTTCATCAGCATCAGGGGCAGGATAATCTACGTTATCAAATCCCCGCTCTGGGGATTTACCATAGCGTTTAAACGTAAACGCTTTCATCGTCTTAGTTTTCATTTGTTGTTTGCCCTGTCGCGTTTGCCAATGAAATTTCCTTAGCGGCCCTGTTGCCGCGCAAAAAATCCCCGGTAATAACCCATCGTAAAAACGTCTTTTTTATGCTTTCGCATCAAGCTGAAGACTTTTGCGCACCACCTTATCCAGGAATGAAGCAGGGGCGAATCTGAGAATAAAATTCAACTGACCGGCCAGCTTGCCTGCCGTGTAACGCATCTTCGGGCGTAACGTCTGAGCCGCTTTAACCACCACGTCAGCCACGACCTCCGGACTTTCCGCCTCAGCCATCGCCTTGCTCACCACTTTCGCCAGCTTAGCCCGGATCAGGTCATACTCTTCCAGCCTGGCATCCGGCTCGATATTATTGGCTTCAAACTGTGTTTTTATGTAGGCAGGTTCAATGACAGAAACTCTGATGCCCTGTGTGCGCAGTTCGTGATCCAGTGCACCCGAATACCCTTCAACCGCATGCTTACTGGCAGCATAAAGTGCCACATAAGGTAACGGAACGATCCCGAGTATCGAACCGATGTTAATGATGCGCCCGCTGCCCTGACGGCGCATATAAGGGATCACTGCCCGGCTCAACCTGACGATGCCCAAAAAGTTGGTGTCGAAAATGTGTTTGGCCTGATCGACAGAACTTTCTTCCGCCGCCGCCGGCGCGACCCCGAAACCCGCATTGTTCACCAGAACATCGATCCGCCCCTCCAGGCGCAGCAACTCATCAATGGCGGCCCCGACAGAAGCGTCGTCTGTCACATCCAGCGTCAGTAACGGAAACGGAGGCTTTCCCGCCTGAGGACCACGCCGGCTCGTGCCATATACCCTATACCCCGCCGCTAAAAGTTTAAGAGCAGATGCTTCGCCGATACCTGAGGACGCGCCGGTAACCAGTGCTACACGTTTTTTTGTCATGCTGAATAAGGCCTTCATGATGAGTTTGTGGTTTCTCATCGCTGATGAGAGGACAGGCTGTAAGAGATGTATGTCGGATTCACCGCTGTGCAGAACCGCCGGAAGACCGTTCTGCACAGTTCACCTCATTGACTAAAGTGCTTTATATCGTTCAGCGACTTCATCTTGTTTAATGTCTGAGAGCAGAGCCTGACGCGAAGCATCAAGGGTGTCCCAGCGGGCAGCATTATGTAAAGGCGGGATGGTGACCTGTTCACGGCGATCAAAGCCCACCAGTGCGGCATCCACTAACTCGCCCACTTCCATGAATTTTGCCGCGTTACTGATGTCGATACCCGCACGGTCCCAGATTTCCGTGTAAGTGCCGGCAGGGAGTACCGCCTGGACATAAATGCCCTTAGATGACAGCTCGACATTCAGTCCCTGAGACAGGAAAAGAACAAAGGCTTTAGTTGCACCGTAAACCGTCATGGCAAATTCCGGGGCCAGGCCTACGACAGAACTGATGTTGACGATCGATCCTTCCCCCGCTTGCACAAAGCGTGGTGCCACGGCGCTGGCCAGTCTGGTCAGGGCGGTGACGTTAAGCGCAATAAGGCTTTCTATCGAATCAGGCGTCTGCCCGGTAAAACTGCCGGACTGCGCGATACCCGCGTTATTGATAAGGATGCCAATCCGTGAGTCTTCACGCAGACGGGCTTCGACCGCGGCTAAATCACGCGTTTGCGTGAGGTCGGCAGGCAGAACGTCGACAGAAATGCCATTTTCCTGTCGCAGACGCGCGGCCAGTGTTTCTAACTTCGCTTTGTCGCGCGCGACCAGAACCAGGTCGTGGCCCCGGCGGGCAAACCGTTCCGCGTAAACAGCACCAATACCCGTGGATGCGCCTGTGATGAGAACTGAAGCTTTAGTCATAAGTTGATCTTCTTCATTAATGTGTAAACAGAATCCGCCATGTGCGATGTATGTAGGGCTTTACTTGCTGGTCTCAGTCAGCGACGGGTAATCGGTATATCCCGCTGCGCCACCGCCATAAAGCGTTTCAGGATTGAGTGAGGCCAGAGGCGCGCCCGTCTTCAGCCTGCCGACCAGATCCGGGTTGGCGATGAACGGGCGACCAAACGCGAACAGATCGGCTTTGCCCTGCGCAAGCTGAGCGGACGCCAGTTCCAGGTCATAGCCATTGTTACCGATGTAGGTGTTTTTAAAACGCCGGCGCAGGGAGTCGTAATCGAACGGTGATACATCACGCGGGCCGCCCGTCGCGCCTTCAACCACATGGAGGTATACGATGCCCAATGCATCGAGTTGTTCAGCGAGGTAATCATATTGTGGCTGCGGATCACTGCATGAAATCGCATTAGCAGGTGAAACCGGTGAAATACGTACGCCAGTGCGGTCTGCGCCGATCTCATCTTTTACGGCCGCCGTGACTTCTAACAGCAGGCGCGCACGATTTTCCACAGAGCCGCCGTATTCATCAGTACGCTGGTTTGCGCCGTCTTTAAGGAACTGTTCCAGCAGATAACCATTGGCACCGTGGATCTCTACGCCGTCAAATCCGGCCGCAATGGCATTGGCCGATGCCTTCCTGAAATCATCGATAATCCCCGGTATTTCCTGCAACGCCAGCGCACGTGGTTCAGAGACATCAGCAAAACCATTGTTCACAAAGGTCTTGGTCTCAGCACGGATGGCGGACGGCGCGACCGGCGCAGCGCCACCAGGCTGTAAATCGACATGCGAAATTCGTCCTACGTGCCATAACTGTACAAATATGCGCCCGCCTTTGGCATGCACGGCGTCAGTCACTTTGCGCCAGCCATCGATCTGAGCTTGTGTGTAGATCCCCGGTGTATCCTGATAACCCTGCGCCTGTGCGGAGATCTGCGTCGCTTCGGTAATCAGCAATCCTGCGGTGGCACGCTGGGCGTAGTAGGTCGCCGCCAGTTCGCCCGGTACCAGACCCGCTGCGGCCCGGTTACGTGTCAGCGGTGCCATCACGATGCGGTTGGCCAGTGTGATTGCGCCAAGATCATAGGGCTGAAATAAGCGTTGATTTGTCATGTTTATTTACCTGCTAAGGGGTGGGTCAACGTGTCAGCATAATGATGATGATCATAATCTATAAAGTCAACCGGTTTGATTATGACCATCATCAATGTATACTTAACCCCTATTTTTGAGAGGGCAGAAAAGCATGAAAGTGTCAAAAGATCAGGTTCGGGAAAACCGGATGCGCATTGTTGAAACGGCCTCAGAACTTTTTCGTGAACGCGGTTACGATGGCGTGGGCGTTGCGGAACTGATGTCTGCTGCAGGCTTAACCCACGGCGGGTTTTACAAGCACTTTGGTTCCAAGGCTGATCTGATGGCGGAGGCAATGAGCTGCGGTTTTACGCGTTCTGCAGAAAGCACGGCAGGTGTGGACCGGGAAAAATTTATTGAATACTACCTCTCCCGACAACATCGCGATGATATGGGAAAAGGGTGTGTGATGTCGGCACTGGGCACCGATACAGCCCGTCAGTCTGCGTCAATCAAGGCGACATTTGCCGCCGGAATTGAACGCCAGCTGGCAATTTTAGGAACTGAAAATGGCACGCGCGCTGACCTGATAGATACCATCGCCCATCTTGTCGGTGCCCTGGTGTTGTCCCGTGCCTGCCCGGATAATTCCGCTCTGGCTGATGAAATTCTGGATGTCTGCCGCACTCAACTGCTCAGTCAGGACGCGCGTAAAGATTGAAAGTAGAAGATCCGGAAATACGGCCCGGCGGGGCCGACGATGCGCAGGCGAAGGCACGCGTCTCGGCCTTTACCGGCAGGTCCGCAACATATCCGATGGGATCGGACCCGATCCCATATAAAGCAAATGATTTGTTTAACTGACGGTGCTGTTGGGACGGTCGTCCCTGCTCATCCGGTCCGGTTAACGCTAACGTTTCGCGATTCCGTTCGGACATCGCATCAATTTCTGTCCCTGTCCGCGTCAAATCAGACCGCGTCGCCCTGGCGCGGCCGCACCGCTTTGCCCAGCAGTTTACGCTGCGCGGCCTCAAGCGCCAGCTGAGCAGCACCTTCCGCCGTCGCCAGATGACCAAACTGCGAGGCGGCGACGGTGGTATAGGGGGATATGGCGGCAACTGTCCGCCGCGCCGCAGCGACAATCAGCCGGTTCGAGCCGACGCTGCCGCCGAGAATGATCATGGCCGGATCCAGTATCGCCACCAAACCTAACGCCAGAAAACCGATCTGCTCGCCGTAGTGTTGCGCCGCCTGCTGGGCGACAGGTTCGCCGCGCGCCGCGCGCTCCAGCAGCGCCTCAAGCGAGCGTACCGCCGGAGCGCCCGGCGGCCGTTGTGCGTTGAAGCTATCCAGAAATCCGCGCTGCGCCAGATGCTGCTCAAGCAGTAACTCGCCCGGTTTCTCCCGCTCGCTCCAGGGAAACGGCAGGTCGGCGATTTCACCGGCGCAGCCACGCGCACCGTGAATCAGCGCGCCCCCGGCTATAATGCCGCAGCCGATGCGTTCGCCTATCTGCAGGAAGGCGACATCCTGCAGCCCCCGGCCGATGCCGTGGTTAACTTCGGCCACCACCGCACAGTTGACGTTATTCTCCACCAACGGATGCACGCCGTCGGGTAGCGGCAGCCGTGCCAGAATGGCATCCGGCGAGAGTCCGGCCTGCGACGGACCGTCGCGTCCGGAAAGCGGCACATCCGGGCGCACCGGTTTGGGCAAAGCGACCGTCACCGCCAGCAGCGGACCAAAGGCGGACAGTTCCTGACGCAGTGCGGCGATGGCGTCGGCTGCCGCAATGATAAGCTGCGCGGACCCGCCATTGGTGAACTGACGCAGCGCCAGCTGCCGGCCATCCAGACTACGGGCGATAAACAGCGCCTGACTGTTGCCGATATCCGCACCCAGCACCCACCCTGCCTGACGCGCCAGCTGATACACACTGGCACCGCGCCCTCTGGCACCGGCCGTGGCGACGATCGAGCTGTGACGTTGTAGCTCTTGCAGACCGGTGGACACCGTGCTTTTGGCCATGCCGAGCCTTGCCGTCAGCTCGGACTGAGTCGCACCGCCCAGCGCGATGAGTTCGATCGCCAGCAATTTCGCCGTAACGCTGAGCGCCGGAGACGGCCCCGTCCCCTCCCCGTCCGGCAGAGTCGTCTCTCCGGTGCGCTGGCGTAAAAACGCCGTCACCTCCGCCACAGCCGCCTGCTGATTCAGCGCATGAGCACGCTGCGCCAGACCAGACAACAGCTCACGGCGTTCCGCCTCCTGCCGGCGCCACCAGCTATAGAGCAGCCCGCTGTCGCGGCCGGCCACCGGCTGGCTGAAAAACCACAACAAACTACGCGTGGGCGAACTGAGCCATAGCGAACCGTGCAGCGGCGTGTCGTCAGGCTGGCGCGCCGCGCCGCTCTGAGGACGCAGCGTTATCCCCGGCAGGACAACCGGCCGCCGCCGCGAATGACAGAGTTCGATGACGCCGCCCGCGGCCGGATCGGCACGCATTGCACTCGCCCCGCACACCACAGCCTCCGGAAAGAAATAGTCGACGATTTGCCACAGATAACGTCTGACGATGATGTCGGCAGGGGTGTCAATGTCACCGCTGTAGATGCCACGTGCCAGACGTTGCAGCCGCCGCCGCTTCAGCGCCCGGCTAATCACTGCCGCGTCGTGATCGCGGGCCAGCACCAGCACCGGCCATGATGAATGGGTCATTCTCTCTCCTTTACGCGGTTAACCGCACGGTGTGCACCGGGGGACGGAGTCGCCCGAAACGGGCGGCGCGCCATCATAGGGAATACTTATTTACCTTGCCACTCCGCCGCTGCTTCAGACTATTTCGGTCAATGTTATGGCAATAAGGTCAAGTTTTATGCGCGAGATGATGCCTCACGGTCAAGTTATCACGCAGAAAATTGTCAGCACCGGCTGAAACGGCACGAGAAAAATGCAACGAAAAACCATCAGTTTACTGATTTTTATCGATTTATTACGTCATTTCCCGCACTGCACAAACTGTGCGAAGTTGTTTGTGACATAAAAGTTTCATCCTTAACACTACAGGGAAATGATGACATGACCGGCACAGAAATTTTAATCCCTTTCGCCCAGGGCGTCGCCCGGCAGGCCGCCGCGCTGGAGTCGACCTGCGAACGCGCACAGGCGTGGCTGGACACGCTGGATATCACCGCACTGCGCGGCGGCACGCTGCTGTTCGCCGGTATCGGCGCATCTTATGCGGTGCTCGCCGCGCCGGTACATGAACTGCGAGCGGCCGGTTTGCGGGCGCTACGCAGCAATGGTGACGATATGCCTGATGGCACGCCGCCGCTGGCAGACTGGTATCTGGGCGTCTCTCAGAGCGGACGCAGCCCGGAAGTTGTGAGAGTGCTGGAACAGCAGCGCCCCGGGCGGCGGCTGGCACTGGTTAATCAGGCAGACTCGCCGCTGGCGGCGGTCAGCGCCGACACGCTCTGGCTCGGCACGCTGATCGATTCCGGCATGTCCTCCGTGGCGCTGCTGGCCACCAGTGTCTGCCTGGGCCTGCTGACGGATGCGCTGATCGGACGCGACTGCAACGCAGGCTGGCGTCAGTTACCCGCGCAACTGGACGCAGTGAGGCATACCGCCCGGGCGGCCGTGGATCGGTTCGCACAGCAGGCCGGTCACACCGGCTGTATCGATTTCGTTGGTGGCGGCACCAGCCTCAGCGCCGCTGAACAGGGCGCCCTGTTGCTGCGCGAAGGGCCGAAAATGGCAGCGATGGGCATGGGGACGCGCCACTATCTGCACGGCATGACCGATGCCGTGGGTCACGGCACCGCACACGTGCTGATCGGCGGCGAGCGGGAAATCTTGCTGGCGAAGCAGCTTGTACCCTTCGGCGTACCGATATTGCTTGTGACAGATCAGGCCGTGTCGCTGCCCGGCACAGAGACCGTGCAACTGCCGGTCCTGCCGCCGCTGCAGCGCCTGGCGCTGGAAATACTGGTCATGGATCTGCTGGCGATCGCGCTGGGCCGGGTTGTGGATCGCGATATTGATGCCGGCGTTGTCGCACGGCTGGATACCAAAATCAGCGGGGTGGTGTCATGACACAAAGCTGGCTGGGAATGGATGTGGGCGGCAGCAAAATTCATATCCGCATCGAAGACAGCGCCGGACAGGCGCGGATGGACGCGCAGTGGCCGACCGGACGCTGGGGCGGCGAAAGCTATGCCTTCAAGGCCGCGCGCATGGCTGAGCTGATTGCCCTCGCCGCCGGACAGGCCGGACTCGCCGCCCCGCCCCGGGCGATAGGCATCGGCGCACACGGCTGCGATACGCCCGACGAATGCGCACGCATGACGGCACTGATGGCGGGTCACTTTCCCGACAGCGCGTGTCAGGTGGTCAACGACGCGGCACTGGTCGCGCTGTGCGCCAGCCAGCCACACGCGGCCGGGCTGATTGCCGGTACGGGTTCGGTGGCGGCGGCGCTGGGGCCGGAAGACCACTGGCTGCTGGCTGGCGGCTGGGGCTGGCTGGTGGGCGACGAAGGCGGTGCCAGCGGTCTGGTGCGTGAAGGGATCCGCGCGGTGCTAACGGACTGGGATCGGGGGCGCAGCGACGATCCGCTCGCCATCGCGCTGACACGCGCCTTCGGGGCAGACCACCTGCTGGATCTGCCGTCGCAATTGCTGCGTCAGCCTGTCAGCGTCTGGAGTCGCCACGCGTCCGTTATTTTCGAATGCCTGCAGGCCGGTTCGCCCCTGGCAGCGGGCGTGGTCGATGCTGCGGCCGAATCGCTGGCGGAACTTATCGCCCGGCTGTGCCGGCGCGGTGCCCGAATCGACTGTGTAGTGGCGGCTGGCGGCGTAATCCGCCATCAGCCGCCGCTGTTCGACCGGCTGGCCGCACGTCTGCGCAAACACGATCCCCGGCTGTCGCTGCTGTTGTTAGCATGTCCGCCGGTCATGGGCGGGGTTGCGCTGGCGCGCCGCCTGGTCGCCCCTTCATTAGTCCGTTCCGTTTCACGAGGTGCATGATGTCTGAATATGAAAACGCCGCCGCCCCGGCGACCCGTAAAGCCTGGCGCTTTCCCAACACTTACACTGTTCTGCTGGCCATCACCGCCGTCGTCTGGCTGCTGACGTTCATCATTCCGTCCGGACAATACCATATGGCGGACGGTCGCCCGGTGGCGGGCAGCTTTCAGGTCACCGCCAGTCCGCTGACCACCGTGCAGCGGATCAAAGAACTGTTTCTGGCACCGGTAAACGGGCTTTACGGCGTGGAGAATGCCGCTGGCCATGTCGGTCCCTACGAGAGCGGTAACCTGTTCGGCGCCATCGGCGTATTTTTCTACGTGCTGTCGCTGGGCGCCTTTATCGTCACAACGACCAAAACCGGCGCGATCGACGCATGTCTCGGACACGTGGCACAACGCTTCAGACAGCGCGGCGGGCTGCTTATCGTCATGGTGATGCTGCTTATCGCCATCGGCGGCTCCACTTACGGCATGGGCGAAGAGACACTGGGCTTCTATGCGCTGCTGGTGCCGCTGCTGCTGGGCCTGGGCTTCGATCGCATGACAGCGGTGGGCGTGATTCTGGTGGGATCGGTGGTGGGCAACATGAACTCCACGGTCAATCCGTTCATGACCGGCGCCGCCTCGGCGGGCGCTGGCGTGCCGATGGGCAGCGGCATCGGTCTGCGCTTCGCGATGTTTATCGTGCTGACGGCCGTCGCCATTCTGTATGTGGTGCGCTATGCCCGCCGTGTGCAGCGCAACGCCGCACATTCGGTAGTGGGCTTTTCCGCTGAGGACCGGGAACTGGCGCAGGCCAGATTACAGTTGCCACCGCCGATGAACCGCCGCCAGAAAGGCGTGATGCTGACTTTCGCCGTCACGTTCGTCTTCATGATTTTCGCCATCATTCCCTGGGCGCAGGTGATCGCCGGACCGAACGCCACCTCATGGTCCTGGCAGCTGGACTGGTACTTCCCCGAGCTGACCGCGCTGTTTTTTGTTATGTCGATAGTGACCGGCCTGTTGGGCGGCCTGCGCGGCAACGGGCTCTACAACGCGATGCTGGCAGGCATCTCCGACTTTATGGGAGCCGCGCTGGTTATCGTGCTGGCGCGTGGCATCACGGTAATTATGCACAACGCGCAGATCACCGACACGGTACTGCACTCTATGGAAAGTCTGGCGAACGGCGCGCCTTCCGGCACCTTCACCGTCATGATGTATCTGCTGATCATGCCGCTGTCGTTCCTGGTGCCCAGTTCATCCGGGCTGGCGACACTGGCGATGCCGGTGCTGGCACCCATGGCAGATTTTACCGACGTCGGCCGCGAAATGGTGGTGACGGCATTTCAGTGCGCGGTCGGTACAATAGCGATGATTTCGCCCACCTCAGCCATCGTGATGAGCGGACTGGCGCTGGCCAAAGTCAGCTATACCCGCTATCTGTTGTGGGTGCTGCCACTGCTCGGCCTGCTGGTTGTGCTCAACTGCCTGTTTCTGGTGCTCGGCGCGGCGCTGAAATAAGCGTTAACCTCTCCCCGCTTCGGCGGGGGTTTTCTGTTACTATCCCTTGCTCTGTCAGGTGAACCGCAAGATTCGCCACCCGGTTTAAAATTCGCTATTATCCGCTTCCACTCCTCATCCGGGTAACCCGATGTCTGCGATTATCGATACTTTTATTGCCCCGCC
The DNA here is from genome assembly GCF_004195095.1 of Rahnella sp. CFA14(1/10). Lineage (NCBI taxonomy): Bacteria > Pseudomonadati > Pseudomonadota > Gammaproteobacteria > Enterobacterales > Yersiniaceae > Rahnella > Rahnella sp. CFA14(1/10). The sequence goes on from NZ_SEWS01000004.1 coordinate 97,330, forward strand.
TTGTTATGACCCCATCGAAACGCTCTATCAGGATGAACATCTGGTGCTTATCAATAAACCTGCCGGACTGCTCAGCCTGTCGGGGAAAAATCCGCAAAACCTTGATTCCGTACATCACCGGCTGGTCAAGATATTTCCCGGCTGTACACTGGTCCACCGTCTGGATTTCGGGACTTCCGGTCTGATGGTGATTGCGCGTAATAAAGCTATCAATGCCGCACTCTGTCAGCAATTCAGCCAGCGCACAGTGACCAAACAGTACAGCGCCCTGCTCTGCGGACATCTCGAACATAACGACGGGGTGGCAGACGCACCGATTGCCAAAGACCCGGCGCTGTTTCCGCTGATGTCGATTTGCGCCATCCATGGCAAGCCCGCCCGCTCCGGCTACCGGGTCGTTGAGCGCTTTTATCATGAGCAGGAAAATGGCGCGTTACTGCCACTGACCCGGGTACAACTGACCCCCGAAACCGGACGCACTCATCAGCTTCGCATTCACTGTCAGCAGTTGGGCCACCCTATTTTGGGCTGTGACCTGTATGGCGGACGCCTGCTGCCGGGCACTGAACAGGCTCCGCGACTGATGTTGCACGCCAGTGAACTGCATTTTGTTCATCCCGTCAGCGGAGAACGGATCGAAGCCCGCAATGCCAGCCCGTTCTGAAAACGAAACGCTCTGTCACGCCCCGCCCGTCCGATTGTCTGCGTGACTTTGCCCTTTTGTTTTGAAAAGCGTTTTTAACCGGGAGGTTGACGCTGTAGTCTCAGTAGCGGTTTTTCTTTTGTTGCATGTAAGCCAGGTGAATACTTTTACCAATTTTAATAACGAATACCGATTTTAATAACGAAAATTTTAGAATACTGACGAACAGACAGGACAATTATGGACTCCATGCTCACTGCCTCCCGCCCCGATGAGGAGATACCTTCATATCACCGTGCCCGCCGTGCTGCCTGGGGCAGCTTCGTTGGCGCGGTCGTAGACTGGTTCGATTTTTTGCTCTACGGCATTACCGCAGCATTAGTGTTTAACAGTGAATTTTTTCCGCAAATCGACCCGGCAATGGGTACGCTCGCCGCCTTTGCCACCTTCGGTGTCGGCTTTCTATTTCGTCCGCTCGGCGGCATTGTTTTCGGTCATTTCGGCGATCGTCTGGGCCGCAAACGCATGCTGATGATGACTGTCTGGATCATGGGCATTGCCACCGCCTGTATCGGCATTCTTCCCGCTTTCTCCACGATCGGTTGGTGGGCTCCGGCTCTGCTGGTCATCCTGCGCGCCATTCAGGGATTTGCCGTGGGCGGTGAATGGGGTGGCGCGACACTGCTGGCGGTTGAAAGTGCGCCTTCCGGCAAAAAAGCGTTCTACAGCAGCGGGATCCAGATGGGATATGGTGTCGGCCTGCTGCTCGCTACCGGTCTGGTGTCGCTGATAAGCAGCCTGACCACCGACGCGCAGTTCCTGAGCTGGGGCTGGCGTTTGCCGTTTCTGTTCAGCGTTGTGCTGGTGATCGGCGCGCTGTGGGTGCGTAAGGGCATGGAAGAGTCCGCCGAGTTCGAACGTGCTCAGGTCGGGCAACCCAAAGCGGCCAAAAAGCGACTGCCGGTATTTGAAGCGCTGTTTCGCCATCCCGGGGCTTTTTTGAAAATCATCCTTCTGCGCCTGTGCGAACTGCTGACGATGTATATAGTCACTGCGTTCGCCCTTAACTACTCGACGCATAATCTGGGGCTGTCGCGTGAGCTGTTTCTGAATATCGGGCTGCTGGTCGGCGGTATCAGTTGCCTGACAATTCCCCTGTTCGCCTGGCTGGCGGATCGTTACGGTCGCCGCCGCATCTACATCACCGGCGCTGTAGTCGGCGCGCTGAGCGCTTTCCCGTTCTTTATGGCACTCGAAGCACGTTCAATTGCCGGCGTGGTGATTTTCTCGCTGTTGCTGGCAAATATCGCTCACGATATGGTGGTCTGCGTGCAGCAGCCCATGTTTACGGAAATGTTCGGTGCGGGTTATCGCTACAGCGGTGCAGGCGTAGGTTATCAGGTTGCCAGCGTAGTGGGCGGTGGGTTTACGCCGTTTATTGCGGCCGCATTGCTGAATTTCTCCGGCGGTGAATGGCATTCCGTCGCCATTTATCTGATGGCGGGCTGTTTGCTTTCCGCCCTTACGGCGATTTTTATGAAGACACCCGTGCACCGCTGAAACACAGGCCATTTAAAAAAGCCCGCTTAAAAATATAAGCGGGCTTTTTAGCATTTGAAGCAGATTTACACCACCCGCAATTCCTCGTAAGACACCATCACATGTTCCGCAAATGCCGGACGCTGGGTGAGTTTTTCGTAATACTGCTCGATAGCCGGGAAGGACGGTCGTGCAATGGCAATATCGAAGTAGCGGTACAAATTGTGGCCAAACTGAATATCGGCCAGGGTGAATTCACTTCCGGCAAGGTAACCATGCCGGGCAATCTGCGCTTCGGCAATCGCCAGCTTCTTATTAAGATTCTGCAATGATTTTTCTAATGCCTGATGATCCTGATCTTTAGCCGCCGTTCTTACTACCATCCAGAATACCGGCACAGTGAAGTTCATCGCGACACCGATTTTTGCCCACTCCGTCCATTTATCTGTTTCGGCACGCCGTTCAGGGTCCTGCGGCCAGAATTCATCAGTGCCGTATTTCCCGGCCAGATAACGCAGGATGGCACCGGTTTCCCACAGCGGCTGGCCTTCACCCTCGCGGATCACAGGAACCGTGCCGTTGGGGTTCATCGCCAGAAATTCCGGGGTGTCATTACCACCGTATTTATGGCCGATATCGGTCCTTTCATACTCAAGCCCTAATTCCCCGATACACCACATCAGCGCCTGCACATTTGACGATGTTTTTCTGCCCCATACCCGGATCATTCACTTCCCCCTGTTCGTTCATAAAAGCACCATCTGGCTCCCGTACCCTAATAAAACATTGGCGGCACCGTGCAGACAAGCCATATTTAGAATGAATGATGATAAATGAAGCACAAAGGAAAAGCGTATGGATAACAAGTCCCTCACTCCTTCACAGGCGATTGAGAAGCTCGAAGAAATGTACAACGATTCTGTCGCCGCACTGCGGAATGCGATTAAAGATTTCATCGTTGAGGGTGCGCTGCCTGATATCACGGCGCGTGCTGCCGGGTTGTTTGTTTATCCGGAACTGCGTGTCAGCTGGGATGGCGTGACGCCAGCCAAAAACCCGACCCGCGCTTATGGCCGTTTTTCGCATCCAGGCCGTTATGCCAATACCATCACGCACCCTGAGCTGTTCCGTCACTATCTGCTGGAACAGCTTTCCCTGCTGGGCGAGGAATATGACGCGGTTATCGAGGTGGTGCCGTCACAACAGGAAATTCCTTATTCATATGTGATTGACGGCTCGGATCTGATGCTTGACCGATCGATGAGTGCCGGGCTGGCGAAACATTTCCCGACCACCGAACTGTCGCAGATTGGTGATGAAACCGCTGACGGCCTGCATTATCCCGGCGACACCTTTCCGCTGTCCCATTTCAATGCGCTGCGCGCCGATTTTTCGCTGGCACGCCTGCGTCATTACACCGGCACGCTTATCGAACACTTTCAGCCGTACGTGTTGTTCACTAACTACACCCGGTATGTCGATGAGTTTGTCAGCTGGGCGTGTGCGCAGATTGCTGATCCACAAAGTCCTTATGAAGCACTGGCCTGCGCAGGCAGCGTATTTATCACAGCCGAAACGCAAAACCCTGAACAGGCAGTTTCCGATCTGGCCTGGAAAAAACACCAGATGCCCGCCTATCATCTGATTGCCCGCGACGGTGCGGGAATTACGCTGGTCAATATCGGCGTCGGTCCGGCCAATGCCAAAACCATTTGCGATCATCTGGCGGTTCTGCGCCCGCATGTCTGGCTGATGATTGGTCACTGCGGCGGATTACGGGAAACACAGTCGATCGGTGATTATGTTCTGGCTCACGCTTATTTGCGTGACGACCATGTGCTGGATGCTGTACTGCCGCCGGATATCCCGATCCCAAGCATTGCTGAAGTGCAACGTGCCTTGTATGACGCAACCAAAATGATGAGCGGCATGCCGGGTGAGCAAGTCAAGCAACGCCTGCGTACCGGCACGGTCGTGACCACCGACGACCGTAACTGGGAATTGCGTTATGCCGCGTCAGCGCTGCGCTTTAATCTCAGTCGTGCCGTTGCCGTCGATATGGAAAGCGCCACCATCGCCGCACAGGGATACCGCTTCCGGGTGCCTTACGGCACGTTGTTGTGCGTTTCTGATAAACCGCTGCACGGAGAAATCAAACTGCCCGGCCAGGCAAACAAATTCTACGAAGGTGCCATTTCAGAACATCTGCAAATTGGTATCTGCGCCATTGACCTGTTGCGCGCCGAGGGCGATCACCTGCATTCACGTAAACTGCGGACATTTAACGAACCCCCTTTCCGCTGATCACCACGCTGACTTCCCCTAAACAGTTCGTGTTGCCGGCAGCAAATTTGATAATCCCGATGAGCTTACCTTCAGTAAGTGATTCGGGTCATTAAACGCAGCCGACGCATCTGCGGCACGAAATATGACGGGGAATTAAGGATTTCCTAAAAAAAGACTTTGCATAATGCAGAGTCTTTTACCATCATAATTTAAAACGCTGTTCTACTTTCTGTCACACTGGAACTCTCTTGCAAAACGTCATCGTCTCTTTGCGCAAAGCCATCGAGCGCACGCCCTGGTATCCGAAACGGCGTTCTTACCGTACGTTGTTCTGGCGTGAAATCACGCCCCTCGCTGTTCCTATTTTCTTCGAAAATGCCTGCGTTCTGCTAATGGGCGTACTGAGTACGTTTCTGGTCAGCTGGCTGGGCAAGGAAGCGATGGCCGGAGTGGGCCTGGCCGACAGTTTCAACATGGTGGTGATTTCATTCTTCGCCGCCGTCGATCTGGGTACGACCGTCGTGGTTGCGTTCAGCCTGGGTAAACTCGACCATGAGCGCGCCCGTGCGGCAGCCCGTCAGTCACTGGCGATCATGACCGTTTTTGCCGTCCTGCTGGCGATACTTCTGCAATTTTCCGGGCATGTGATTATTGACATGATCGCCGGTAATGCAGAGCCGGAGGTAAAAGAACTGGCGCTGTCTTACCTGCAAATGAGCAGCTGGAGCTATCCGGCTGCGGCTATCGCACTGATCGGTTCCGGTGCCTTGCGCGGTGCGGGTAATACCAAAATCCCGATGCTACTTAACGGCGGGATGAACATCCTTAATCTGGTGATCAGCAGCGTACTGATCTATGGCTGTTTCGGCTGGCACGGTTTGGGCTTTATCGGTGCCGGCCTGGGGCTGACCATTGCCCGCTATATCGGTGCGATTGCGGTTATTTTTGTGCTGATGGTCGGTTTTAATCCTTCACTGAAAATCTCCCTGAAAAGCTATTTACTGCCGCTCAATACCAACATTTTGCGTGAAGTGCTGGGGATTGGTATTCCGGCCAGTATCGAATCGGTGCTGTTTAACGGCGGTAAATTACTGACGCAGGTTTTTGTCGCAGGCATGGGCACCAATGTGATTGCCGGTAACTTTATTGCGTTTTCAATTGCCGCACTGATCAACCTGCCGGGGAATGCGCTGGGGTCAGCCTCAACCATTATCGTCGGGACACGTCTGGGCAAAGGACAGATTGCCCAATCCGAGCGTCAGCTGCGCCATATTTTCTGGCTTTCTACCTTCGGGCTGTGTGTGCTGGCCTTACTTTCGGTGCCATTTGCCGGTTTGCTGGCGCGGTTTTACACCAATGAGCAAGACGTTATCGACGTGGTAAAAATCCTGATCTGGCTGAATGCTGCTTTTATGCCTTTCTGGGCGGCCTCGTGGGTGCTGCCTGCTGGCCTGAAGGGGGCGCGTGATGCCCGCTTTACGATGTATGTTTCTATGCTCGGGATGTGGGGCTGTCGTATTGTGGTGGGCTATTTCCTCGGTATCGTACTGGGTTTCGGCGTAGTCGGCATCTGGTTGGGGATGTTCCTCGACTGGATCGTGCGCGGCCTGTTTTTCTACTGGCGTATGGCCAGCGGCCGCTGGTTGTGGAAATACCCGAAGGCCAAAAGGACAGAATGACTCGCCGGGATTATGCCCGCCGGTACATCCGGCGGGGATGGCCGATTTTCCCGTACAGCATTTCGACCTTTAAATCCCCTTTTTGCACACAGTGTTCGAGATAGCGGCGGGCGGTGGTTTTACTCAACCTCGTTTCGCTGACCACCTCATCGACTGAGTAACAGCGTCCGGCATTCTGCATAAAGATGCCTTCCACCAGGTTCAGCGTATTTTCCTCGATACCTTTATTGCCCGCTCTCGGCGTAAAATCCTTCGCCTGTAGCTGATAAAGACTGTCTACGTTTTGCTGATCCACCACTTTCCATGTCCGCTGGGTCTGGCTGAACTGGATAAAGCGATCCAGCGATTGTTGCAGCCGGTTCCACGAAACCGGTTTGAGGATATAATCAAACGCACCACAGCGGATAGCCTGACTGCAGGTAGTCATATCGCTGGCGGCAGTGATAAAAATTACCGAACAGTGCGTTTTCTTCAGCAGGTCATCCTCTATCAATGAAATTCCCTGTCCGTCAGGCAAATAGTTATCCAGCAACAGCAATTGCGGATGCTTTTCTTCGATAAGCACTTTTGCTTCATGCAGCGTGGTGGCCCTGCCTACCAGCCGCAACCAGCGATGATTATCAATCAGCTCGGCATACAGTTGTGCCAGCTGGCTTTCATCTTCAACAATCATTACGTCAATCATTTCAGCTTGCATCATTTACTCTCTTCCAGTGCTTCTGGACGGGGATTTACCGGCATAAAGCCACTTTGTTCTTCAGGGCGGTGGTGTGGAATAAAAACCGAAAAAACAGCGCCAGTTGGCGGATTGTCAGATACTTCAATAGTGCCACCAGCATGGCTGACATAGCTGGCAACCAGATGCAGGCCCAGACCGTGATCGCCTTGTGTTTTGGATGTCACCCCCAGCGAAAAAATCTGCCCGCGCCGCTCCGGCGCTATCCCGATGCCATGGTCAGCGACTTCAATCACCAGATCATCTGCGCCGGAAACGACATACACGTCTACCGGCCCGGCTTCATTGCCGCGCAGTAATGTGGCTTCGATGGCGTTATCCAGCAGATTGCCAATGATCGACATCAGTTCGGTTTCACTGAGCGCGGCAGGCAGATGCGTTAACTCACAGGCGGGATCAAATTTTAGCTCAACGCCTTTTTCCCGTGCACGGGCATATTTTCCGAGTAACAGACCGCATAATTTTGGTGAGCAGAATCGCGCCGAAACGAAATCCAGCAATTCCTGCGCACTTTCAGACTGAGCTTCGATATAGCGGATCGCCTCGTCGTAACGTCCCATATGCAGGAGCCCGGCGAGTGTTGCCGTCCAGTTGAGCTGTTCGTGGCGTATCACCCGCAGGTTATCGGCATAACGCTGCACCTGGCTCAGCTGGATGCTGAGCCGGTCGATATCGCTGCAATCCCGAAAAGTGATCACCCACCCCTGGAGCTGGTCTTCCAGCATGATCCGTACCCGGCTGGCGATCACTGTCAGGTTATTGAACAGGCAGATTTCATCGTGGATATCTTTTTCCAGCATAACCTGCGGATCAAAGAAACTGACCGGCGCAATCACCTGCCCGAGCGGCTGACCTCGCAGTTCACGGGACGGCACATCAAGACTGAGCAATTTTTTGGCCGCCTGGTTGATGACCGCGACCCGCAACTGCGCATCAATAGCGATCACACCTTCGTAAATCGATTCCATCAGCGCCTTTTGCTGACGCACCAGCAGACCTATTTCACGGGGCTCCAGCGAAAACATCTGCCGTTTAATCGAACGTGAAAAAAACCATGAGAAGGTAAACAACGCCAGCAGCAAGGTGGCGGCGGCCAGCAAAATACGGATGACTTTTTCGATAGTCAGGTTATTGATGTGGCTGGTGAGATACCCCACAGAAACGATACCGACCACGTTGCCTTGCCCGTTGATGATCGGTGCCTTACTGCGCAACGATAAGCCGATACCTCCCAGCCGGATGGTGGTGGTGCTTCTGCCCGCCAGCACATCCCCGTTGTCTCCCCCGACCAGCATTTTCCCCACACGGTCAGCATAAATCGAATGAAACAGATGTATTGCTTTACCATCGCCTATCACCATGTAACTGGCATCACTGCGTGCAGAAATACTCATCATTAAATGATTAATAGCCGGAACATCCTTATTTTCAACGGCGGTAATTAATGAAGGAATAAGTGCAATTTCCTCTGCCTGAACTTTTGCACGAGTACCCATATCTTCATATAACTGACGTTCTATATCATAATAGTAATAAATGCCCGCTATCGAAAAAAGTGTCATAAATAGCATGACAAGATAAATGAATAGCTTTATCTGAAAAGAAGGCCTAAACCGCATCGGGAAACCTATAACCAGACAGTGATATTAATAGAAAGTGCAAAGATATTATCACGCCCCGGTATTTGCGTCAGCGTGAAGGATTAAAGTTGCGAGGCATGCCGCATAACATCATCAGGCGCGTCAGGGCCTAGGCGGCTAACCCCATAATTCACAACAGCTATTTCACCATAAATTAACAGTAATATTATAATTGCAAATAACACCATAAAAACCACGAAAAATAATAGCGGCCTGAGTTTTTAAATTAATTAAAACCATAAAAACCTTTCACTCCTTTAAAACACCTTTTCTAATTTGCGGCACCTCACATATTACCGGTCAGCATTACTCTTATACTCCCTGCACAAATTGACACAGGGGATTCATAATGAGTACAACTGACGACACCTATTCTGTTACTGCGGGATCTTCCTGCGTTAAACAGCTCTCATTAAAAGAAAAATGGTGGCACATTCTCGATACCTGGAAAATCGGCATTATTCCGTTACCGCTGTTCGCCATGGCGGGGCTACTTATCGCAATAGATTGTCTTGACGGCAAACTGCCGAGCGACATCGTGGTGATGGTCGCCACGTTAGCGTTCTTTGGGTTTGCCTGTGGCGAGTTCGGCAAGCGTCTGCCTTTTATCGGCAAGATGGGCGCAGCGGCGATTTGCGCCACGTTCATTCCTTCCGCGCTGGTCTATTACGGCCTGCTGCCGGATGTCGTGGTGGAGTCCACCACCAAGTTCTACAAAAGCACCAATATTCTGTATCTCTACATCTGCTGCATTATCGTGGGCAGCATCATGAGCATGGATCGCAAAGTGCTGATCCAGGGGTTCATGCGTATTTTCTTCCCAATGTTGTGCGGCGAAGTGGTTGGCATGCTGGTCGGGATGGGGGTCGGTCTGGCGCTGGGCATGGAACCCTTTCAGATTTTCTTCTTCCTGATCTTACCGATCATGGCCGGTGGCGTGGGTGAAGGTGCCATCCCGCTGTCCATTGGTTACGCAACCTTATTACACATGGACCAGGGTGTGGCGCTGGGTCGCATCCTGCCTATCGTGATGCTGGGCAGCCTGACGGCTATCGTGATCTCCGGTTCTCTCAATCAGCTAGGTAAACGCTATCCACACCTCACCGGCGAAGGTCAGCTGATGCCGTCTGCTAAAAATGCCACAACGGAAAGCAACACGCCGACAGTGGCTGGCGGTAAAACCGATGTCACGACCATTGCCTCAGGTGCATTACTGGCCGTTCTGCTTTATATGGTGGGCATGCTGTTACACAAGCTGATTGGTCTTCCTGCACCGGTCGGGATGCTGTTTGCGGCTGTTGGCCTGAAACTGGCGCACGGCGTTTCTCCCCGCCTGCTCGAAGGTTCTCAGGTGGTGTACAAATTCTTCCAGACTTCCGTCACCTACCCGATTTTGTTCGCCGTCGGTGTCGCCATCACACCGTGGAATGAACTGGTTGCCGCATTCACGATTTCTAATCTGCTGGTCATTGTCAGCACTGTTGCAGCGCTGGTCACCACCGGCTTTTTCGTCGGCAAGAAAATTGGCATGCACCCGATTGATGTCGCCATCGTTTCCTGCTGCCAGAGTGGCCAGGGCGGTACCGGTGATGTCGCCATTCTGACTGCCGGTAACCGCATGCAACTGATGCCATTTGCCCAAATAGCCACACGTATTGGCGGGGCCATTAATGTCTCGGTTGCCCTGCTGGTGCTCGGCAACTTCCTCGTCTGATGCCGCGCTAACTCTTTTTTAATTCAGGATATTTTTATGAAACTGGCAAGTTATCTTTATCAGGGGCGCAAGTCCTACGGCATCGCAACCGGGCACGGCATGATCGACCTTGGTCGCCATCTCGGTCAGCGTTATCCGGACCTCAAAGCCCTGCTGGCAGGCAATGCACTGGCACAGGCTCAGGCGCTGGCGACCCTGCCCGCAGATGTGGATATCGACGATCTGACTTTTCTGCCGGTCATCCAGAATCCGGAAAAAATTCTCTGTGTTGGTATGAACTACGCCGAAAAACGCAAAGAATTTGACCAGCATAATCCGGCACCGACATTGTTCGTCCGCTTTGCTGATTCACAAACCGGCCACGCTTCTCCCGTCATCAAACCGAGCCGTTCTGTCGAATTTGATTACGAAGGTGAACTGGCAGTGATTATCGGTTCTGCCGGGGAAAATATTTCCCGCGAAAACGCCCTGGCGCACGTCGCCGGCTACAGCTGCTATATGGACGGTTCCGCCCGCGACTGGCAGCACACCTGGTTTACCGCCGGTAAAAACTGGCCGCAGACCGGTGCGTTCGGGCCGTGGATGACCACGGCCGATGAGATCCCAGACCCGCACACACTGGCAATCCGCACCTGGCTGAACGGTCACATGGTACAGGACGACAACACCCGCAGCATGATCCACAACGTTGCCGAACTGATTGAGTACATCAGCACCTTTACCTCACTGAGTGCCGGTGACGTGATCATTACCGGTTCGCCAGGTGGGGTAGGTAAAAAGCGCGTACCGCCGCTGTTTATGAAACCCGGCGATCGCATCGAAGTAGAAATTGAAAAGATTGGTCATCTCAGCAATGTAATTGTTGCGGCAGAAACCAAGGTTGCCGCCGGCCGTCAGGTGAGCCATGCCCGGGCGGCTCACTAACCTCTTAAAACCAACTGACCTGGCCGGGCATTCAGCCCGGCGTTTTAAACATTGCGTCGACTTACACCAGACATCAGGAATGCATTATGTTCAGCCGTGACGAACCCGACTTTTATGTCATCTCTGTCAGCCAGCCACCGAAAGGCATGCTGGAGGATATCCGCGCCTTGTTGCAACAAAGCCAGTTAGGTATGGATGACGACATAGAGCAGTTCGTGGTGGCCTGCTCGGGCCGCCGGCTGGTCGGATGCGCAGGTCTGGTCAGCAACATTATCAAATGCGTTGCCGTGGCTGCCGACTGGCGCGGCGAAAACCTCAGCGCCAGATTGCTGGGTGAAGTGGAAAATCTGGCGGTATCTGGCGGAAAATTCCATTTATTTCTGTACACCCGGCCGTCAAATCGGGAGCGCTTTCGTGGCTGCGGGTTTTACCCGCTGGTCCAGTGGGACGACGTCGCCGTGCTGATGGAAAACACACCCGTGGGCATCAGTCAGTACTGCTGCGGTTTACAGCGCCATTATCATCATGGCCAGCGCATCGGTGCGGTGGTGATGAACGCCAACCCGTTCACTCTCGGGCATCGCTTTCTCACCGAACAGGCGGCAGCAACCTGCGACTGGCTGCATGTCTTTGTGGTAAGCGAAGACGTGTCGTATTTCCCGTTTCAGGAACGTCTTGAAATGGTCCGTATGGGGGTCGCGGACCTGCCCAACGTGACGGTGCATGTCGGTTCTGAATACCTAATCTCCCGCGCAACCTTTCCCGGCTATTTCCTCAAGGATGCGGGGCTGGTGAATCAGGCGTGGAGCGTGATGGATTTGCTGATTTTCCGTCAGTACATCGCCCCGGCATTAGGGATTACGCATCGTTTTGTGGGCAGCGAACCTTTCTGTCCGGTGACTCATCAGTACAACTGCGACATGCATGACTGGCTGGAAGCACCTGCCCGCCTGGCGTCGCAACCGCTGAAGGTGACGGAGTTGCCCCGCAAACGTCATGCCAGCGGCAGGGCAATTTCGGCATCTGAAGTGCGTGCGCTGCTCCGGACGCATCAGTTACCGCGTATCCGCGACATTGTTCCGCCCAGTACTTACGCCCACCTTGAGCAACATTATTCCGCCACTGCGCCCGCGGATCCGGTGCATGGCGATGTTCTTATTATTTCACCCTCACTTTGTTAACAGCAGGAAAAACCCATGAAAATTGTGAAGGAGGCGCTGGCAGGAACGGTTGAATCCAGCGATTTACTGGTAAAAATCGCCCCGGCCAGTGAGCTGAATGTGGTGATCAGCAGTGAAGTCGCCAAACAGTTTGGCGATCAGATCCGCCGTGTCGTGAATGACACCCTGAATACACTCGGTGTTATCGCGGGTCTGGTGATTATTGAAGACAAAGGTGCACTGGATTGCGTCATTCGTGCCCGGGTACAAAGTGCAGTACTGCGTGCGGCACAGGCTGAAGAGATTAACTGGGAGATGTTACGATGAAAAAACTCCGCCGCAGCATGCTGTTCCTGCCGGGGGCCAGTGCCGCCATGTTATCCACGGCATTCATTTATCGCCCTGACTCCATCATGTTTGATCTCGAAGATGCCGTTTCACTGCGTGAGAAAGACACGGCACGCATTTTAGTTTTCCATGCGCTTTCACACCCGATGTATCGCGATATCGAAACCGTAGTGCGTATCAACCCGCTCAGTACACCGTTTGGCCTTAAAGATTTGGAGGCCGTGGTACAGGCGGGTGCGGATGTGGTGCGCTTACCCAAAACCGATACGCCGGACGATATTTTTGAGCTGGAAGCGCATATCGAACGCATCGAGAAGGCCTGCGGGCGCGAAGTCGGTTCCACCAAAGTGATGGCCGCCATCGAATCAGCTATTGGTGTAATCAATGCCGTGGCGATCGCCCGCTGTTCGCCGCGTCTGATCGGCATTGCGCTGGCGGCTTTCGATTATGTGATGGATATGCAAACCGAGCGCGGCGACGGCACCGAACTGTTTTATGCCCGCTGCGCCGTGCTACACGCGGCACGTGCCGCCGGAATTGACGCCTTCGACGTGGTGTATTCCGACATTAATGATGAGGCCGGTTTCCTGCGTGAAGTGGAGCTGATCCGCAAAATGGGCTTTAACGGCAAATCCCTGATCAATCCGCGACAGATTGAGCTGTTACACAACGCTTACGCGCCGACGCAGGAAGATGTGGACTATGCGCACCGGGTGATTGCCGCCGCAGAAGAAGGCGAGCGCAACGGGCTGGGCGTGATTTCGCTCAACGGCAAGATGATCGATGGCCCGATCATCAACCATGCGCAGGTGGTACTTGAACGCGCCAGCGCATCCGGTATCCGTCGCTAGCCTTTAATTTTGTACAGGAATATCAAGCTAATGAGTCATTTAACTGAAACTTTGCACAGTCTTTATCCGCAGCTCAGACATCTGGTTGCCTTTGACGGTGCGCACCGTAATACGCCATATCTTTCCGATCCTGATGCCCGTCTGCATCGTAAATTATGCGATTCGCTGGAACAGGCGATTGCGCGCAGCGGCCTGAAAGATGGCATGACCATTTCCTTCCATCATGCTTTCCGTGAAGGTGATCAGGTTATTAATAATGTCGTCGCCACGCTGGCAAAACTCGGCTTTAAAAACCTCACGCTGGCATCCAGTTCACTGATGACCTGTAATGATGCGCTGATCGAACATATCCGCCACGGTGTCATCACCCAAATCTATACCTCGGGGATGCGTGGCAAACTGGCCGATGCTATTTCTCACGGGCTGATGGACCAACCGGTACAAATCCACTCGCACGGTGGTCGGGTTAAATTATTGCAGGACGGCGAACTGAACATTGATGTCGCATTCCTTGGCGTGCCGTGCAGCGATGAATTCGGCAATGCCAATGGTACACAGGGTAAATCCTGCTGTGGTTCGCTGGGCTACGCCATGGTGGATGCGCAATTCGCCAGAACCGTGGTGCTGCTGGCCGAAGAACTGGTGCCCTTCCCTAATATGCCCGCCAGCCTGGTGCAGGATCAGGTGGATTACATCGTTAAAGTCGATCAGGTCGGTGATCCGGCGAAAATCAGCGTCGGCGCTGCCCGTGTCACCAGTAATCCGCGTGAACTGATGATCGCCCGTACGGCGGCTGAAGTCATTGAATACTCGGGCTATTTCAAACCGGGATTTTCGATGCAAACCGGTTCCGGCGCGGCGGCCACGGCCTGCACCCGTTTCATGGAAGAGAAAATGGAACGCCACCAGATCACCGCCCGTTTTGCCCTCGGAGGCATCACCGGCAGTCTGGTGGATTTGCATGAAAAAGGTCTGATTCAAACGCTGCTGGATACGCAATGTTTCGACGGTCAGGCGGCGGCGTCACTTAGCCGTAACCCGCAGCACATCGAGATATCCACCAACGTTTATGCTAATCCGGGTGCAAAGGCCGCGAGCTGCGACCAGCTGGATATCGTCATTCTGAGCGCGCTGGAAATCGATACCGGTTTTAACGTTAATGTCATCACCGGTTCCGACGGTGTCATGCGTGGCGCGTCCGGCGGTCATTGCGATGTTGCCAGTGCGGCCAATCTGACCATTGTCGTCGCGCCTTTATTGCGCAGCCGAATTCCGACGGTGGTGCGCCGCGTCACCACCCGTGTAACGCCGGGGGAAAGCATCGATGTGCTGGTGACTGATCATGGCATCGCTGTCAACCCGGCACGTCCGGAAATCCGGCAGCGACTGGAGGAGGCGGGTCTGAAAATCATGGACATCGAGGCGTTGTATCAGCGGGCGATTTCCCTGACCGGCGAACCGAAACCGATTGAATTCACTGACCGCATCGTGGGTGTTATCCGCTATCGCGACGGCAGTGTCATTGACGTGGTTCATCAGGTAAAAGAGGACGCATAAATGACCATCATGACGCCTGCTGATGCAGGCGTCAGCCTTGAGGATTTGTTGGCAGCAAAGGAACTGCGGGCCAAACGACAAACCCACTGGCTGACTCAATTCTCGCAACCGCTGATTTCACTCACGCTGGTAACGCCGGGGCCGGTGAAAGACTCTGTCGTGTATCGTCAGGTTATGCGTGAGGCATTGCAACGTGCCGAAGTCATGTTGCTGCAACATGGCTGGCCGGTACTGAAACAACAGGTCTTCTGGCTGCCCACCGGTGCGGAAGCGTTCTGGTGCGTGAAACATCCTGCGCCGGAAGTGAAAGCGGCTACGGTTGAACTGGAACAATCACATATCCTCGGGCGTTTATGGGATTTCGATGTGATCTGCCCGCAGGCGGGCATTGTGGGCCGCCGTTCGCTCGACAATGCCAGCCGCCGCTGTCTGATTTGCGATGGCCCCGCCCATGCCTGCGCCCGTTCGCGCCAGCACCCGCTGCCGGAAGTTATCGCCAAAGTGGAGGCACTGATTGATGGCTGGCACCGTATGCTCTGAACATCCTGTCTCTACTGACATTGCCGCACTGGCAGCCGAAGCGTTGCGCCGTGAAGTCTGGCTGACCCCCAAACCGGGGCTGGTGGACAGTGCCAACAACGGCTCGCACAGCGACATGGATTTGCCCCTGTTTCTGCGCAGCATTGATGCCATCACGCCCTGGCTCCATCAGTTTTTTACTCTTGGTCAGCAGGATTTTCTGCAACCCTCACAGGGGATGCTGATGCGCATCCGTCCGACCGGACTGGCCTGTGAGCAGGCGATGTTCGGCGCAACACAGGGGATTAACACCCACAAAGGCGGCATCTTCTCGCTCGGGTTATTGTGCACCGCCGCAGGCAGACTGATCGGACAACGCCGGTTGCTGACCCGCAATCGCTTATGTGCTGAAGTGGCCGCCATGACGCAAGGGTTGGTTGAGCGCGAATTACAACACTGCTGCCAGCCGGTGTCGGCGGGTGAACGGCTGTTTGTGGCACACGGGATGACCGGTGCCCGGGGCGAGGTACAGAGCGGATTCCTCACTTTGCGTCGCCACGTTTTTCCATACTGGTATCAGGAAAGCCATTCTGAACGCCGCAGCCTTAATGCTTTGCTGCGCCTGATGGCCTATAACCCCGACACCAATCTGGTGGCACGCGGCGGCCTCAGCGGATTACGTTTCGTACAGGATTATGCCCGCCGGTTACTGAACACAGGCTGGCAGACGGAGGATTTACAGCAGATGGACAACGCCCTGATAGCCCGTCATCTCAGCCCCGGAGGCAGTGCGGATTTGCTGGCAATTGCCATCGTGCTGATGGCTTTCCCACAATGAGCCCGGTGCCTGAAATAACCCGCATGCTGGTTCCCGGATTGCGTGACAGCGAAGCCGGGCACTGGCAAAGCCGCTGGCATGAACAATATCCCCACTGGCTGCGCATAAAGCAGCGCAACTGGGCGCAGGTTGATCTTGAAGGCTGGATTACTGCCATTGACCGTGAGCAGAAAAAGGCCCCTTCCCCGCTGCTGCTGATCGGCCACAGTTTTGGCGCGCTCGCAAGCCTGGTGTGGGCGAACCGTCATCCGCAACTCACGGCGGGTGTGATGCTGGTCGCTCCTGCCGAGCCCATGCGGTTCGGGCTCAATGATGACATTCTTCCTGTACCGCTGGCCGTACCGGGGCTGCTGGTCGCCAGCCATACCGATCCGTTGCTGACCTTTACCCGGGCAGAGTTTTGGGCGCAGACGTGGCGCTGCGAACTGGCAGATATCGGGGAGGCCGGACATATCAATGTGGAATCAGGGTTCGGCGACTGGCCGTGGGGGCTGACGAAACTGGAGGTATTTGCCGCGCAACTGGCGGCAAACTTATCGGACTAAATGCGCGACAGGGTGTTCAGTAGTGCATTACTCAACAATGCGGGATTGTGTTTGCGGCGCAGGCCTGGATTTCTGACAGCACAGGAAAATCATGACCAGCAGCGGGATCCAGCCCAGTACAATACCCAACGTGATTTTCATCCACACATAGGTTTCCGGCGAGGCGTACTGCATCAGGATGGTATTCAGCAGGCGCGAAACAATACCTGCCAGATAAACACCGCCAAACCACCAGCCGGAGCGGTTGATGTCGTGCATACGCCGGATCCCGACCGCGAGAAGCGGTAATGCCGTCGCCAGGGCAAACAAAGTATAAGCAACCCCGGCGTAAAAAATGCTGTAAGGATTCCCCGCCAGCGCGAACAGGAATGAAACGCCCATGGTCAGCAAAATAATAATCAGCAAATTACCCAGCGCAAATGTCCAGAACTCCTTGCGGGTCGCGCAGCCACGGAAATCTACATACTTTTTCCAGCCCTGCAAATAACACTGCCATAACGTCATTTCATCACATCCTTTTGCCTGTTCATCTGATATTTCAATGGGTTTTTTAATAGGTAAAGAATTAAAGCGTTTTCTTACTGCCCCCGCAACTGCTGCGCCAGAATATTGAGCTGATCGGCTATCAGGTTGAGATCTTTCTCCTGCTGCCCCGGCGCACGGGTGGAATTACGCACCACCAGCTTCGCAGGCAGAATTTTCGATGACATCGTCTCAGGGTTTTCGGCCAGCAAATGTTCAACCGCCTCTTTGCTCTGCAAATCGAGATCCAGTGAGACGGTGGTCAGTGCCGGATGAAAGAAAGCGCTGTCGTAGGTGTCATCGTATCCGATGATCGACACGTGCTGCGGGATGGCCACATTGTGCTGATGAAGCGCACTGATGACGCCAAGCGCCATCTGGTCATTTCCCACCAGCATGGCGGTGAATTGCGGAGTTTCACGCAAAATCTGCAACGCGCTGTAATAACCGCTTTTTGCACTCCAGTCGCCGTGAATAACCGTCACCGGCTGGATGCCCTTCTCTGCCAGCGTTTCCTGCCAGCTTTCCAGACGTAAACGGGAAGAGACAGAATCCTCCGGTCCCGCCAGCAAGGCAAATTCGCGGTGCCCTAAATCATGCAGATATTCCACGCTGGCGCGTGAACCGTCAGCCGGATTAAAGCAGACATTAAACACCGGGCTGGTGGGATCGACGTCAAGAAAAAGACACAGGATGTCGCGGTTATTTTCATAAATCCGTCCCGCCTCGGCGCTTTCCAGCGGAATGTTGATGATGACACGCTCAACACGTTGTGATTTCAGTTCATTAATCGAGTCCTGAATGCTCTGGTTGACGTCTCCGTCAATCATTGAAATCAGTACCTGATACCCGGCCTGATGCGCATATTTCTTCACTGACGCGGCAATTTGCGAAGGCGCGTGTAGCGCCAGTGACGTCGTGACAAGTCCGATGGTAAAACTCTGCTTCCCCACCAGTTGCTGTGCCAGCCGGTTCGGCACGTAGCGCAAAACTTCAATGGCCTGTTCAACTTTCAGACGCGTGGCATCTGAGACATTGGCCGATTTGTTTAACACCCGCGAAACCGTCTGATACGAAACACCGGCATAGCGGGCAACATCCTCTAATGTCGAACTTTTTGATTTCATTCTTTCCCCAGACCGCAACCCGTGATTTTGCTCAATCCTATGATAATCGAGCCAACGTACGGGATCTCATTTAAAAGTTCAATCCGGGTGACCGGCAATGCATAAGTTATACGTTAACATTGAATATATTCGTGATTTATATCACTCACGATTTATCAATAATCCATAACTTGTAGACATATATCACATTTCACAATATGTAAAATTGATCATTATTGTTTCTGGGTATCTTATAGATTCCGTAAATGTGAACGTCATACAATCATAAGGAAAAAAAATGAAACACAACTTACGCACTCTGGCTGTGGCGGTTTCCCTCGCCATCACAGCGGCCCCTGCCGTGGCAAATGATATTGATTTTCATGGATATCTGCGTTCGGGCGTGGGGGTTTCTGGCGGTGGCAGTCTGGAACAATTCCAGAAAAATAAAGTCGGGCGTCTGGGCAACGAAGATGACACCTACGGCGAAATTGAACTGGGCAGCGAAGTTTACAAGAAAGATGACGTGAGTTTTTACGTCGACTCCATGGTCAGTATGGTGTCTGACGGCTCTAATGATGATGAAAACACCTTAAATGACGATGCACAGTTCGGCCTGCGCCAGTTGAATCTGCAAATCAAAGGGCTGGTCCCCTGGGATAAAGATGCCGTGATCTGGGGCGGTAAACGTTATTACCAGCGTCACGATTTACACATCATCGATACCAAATACTGGAACATTTCCGGTGCCGGTGCCGGTATTGAAAATCTTAAAATGGGTGAAGGCGCGCTTTCTCTGGCGTGGATCCGTGGCGATGCCAATGACGTAGATTACCGCGTGGACGGTAATAATGATGTGAACATCAACTACATCGACGTACGTTATGCCGGAATTAAACCCTGGAGCGGTGCGTGGATGGAAATCGGTGCCGACTACGCCATGCCAAATCTGTCGCATGACCAGAAAGAGTACGGCGGCCTGTATGATGCGGATAACGGCGTGATGCTGACCGGTGAAATCAGCCAGGACATGTGGGGCGGCTATAACAAACTGGTATTGCAGTACGCGAATAAAGGTCTGGCGCAGAACATGATTTCACAGGGCGGCGGCTGGTACGATATGTGGAACTATACCAATGATGCCACCGGTTATCGCGGCATCATCACCGGTCTTATCCCGATCACCAGTAAGTTCAGCCTTAACCATGTGCTGACCTACGGCCACGCAGAAAACATCACTGATTACACCGATACGACTGAACTGGTTTCTCTGGTGGGACGTGCGCAATATCAGTGGACTGATTATGTACGCACCATCGGTGAAGTCGGTACGTTCTACCAGAAAGATGATTACAAGACCGGGGCGAGTTACAAACAAGGCGGTCAAAAATATACACTGGCGATGGGGCTGGCAGCCGGGCCGGAGTTTATGTCACGTCCTGAACTGCGTGTGTTCGCGTCTTATCTGAATGATTCGGAGCATGGCGATACGTTTGATGATCATACCAAAGCGGATACGTGGAACTTTGGTGTTCAGGTCGAAGCCTGGTGGTGATTTTTTTCTTCCTTGAAGCTGCAACTGCGTTAGCTACGTTTGCTCACCCGAATCACTGACATAAGTCAGCTCATCGGGACTCGCTCACTTGCTGCCTTGCTGCAACTCCAATGGATTTGAAAAAACAGGTGTTAATTATTAAAAAAATATCCTCATTGTAATAAAGCGACAGACGAAACTTAATTTCTCTTGTAGGGGATCGTTACGTTTTTTCTCCGCACAGCAGCATCATTATTATCATTTATAGAAAGCAGAAATAATAAAGGCAGCCTTGTGTCGGGCTGCCTTTATTTTTAGTGCGTTTACGTAAGAGAGATTAATTACTTTTTAAACCAAACTTCTCAGTCATTAATTTCTTCAGGCTGTCGGACTGCTTACCAAATATGGCATGCACTTCCTGACCGATGATTACCACGCCAATCGCGCCGGTCTGCTGGATAGCGCCGGAGTTCACCCGCCTGAGTTCTTTTACCGTCACCCGCAAACGGGTAATGCAGGCATCAACGTTAATAATATTATCGCGCCCGCCGAGTGCATCAATTAATAACGCCACATCAGTCGGTGGCGGGATCTCATTTTCAGGGCTTTTATTCTTCGCAGAGAATACATGCATAAAGTCTTTAATATTTACCATGATGAACACTCTCTTTCAGGAATGAAAAAAAACGTGCAACCGGAAAAACCTGATTGCACGTGGTTGTTAAAAATAAGAGTTTAAGAAATGGCAGATAAACGGCGCGACAGGATCTGACAACCGAATGCCGGCAGCGTCAGTTTGCGGGGTAATACACCGCCATGCACCATGTCGCGGTAATCATCCGGCAACGTCACCGTCTGACTGTCTGCGGCGTAGTTTTGCAGGAAGATAAATTCATTTTCGCCGTCTGTGCGACGTGCTGCGGTGACACCCTCCGGTAAATCCGTTTCTATCGCCCGCGGCAACTGCATTTCTTTCGCCAGCGCGGTATAAAAATCAGCATGGAATTGCTGATCGTTGCGCGAAGCCAGGTAATAGGCCTGGCCTTTGCCAAACAGATTCACGGTCACCGCCGGGGTTCCCGCGTAGAAATCCTCGCCATACGTTGCCAGTGCTGCCGCGCCTTCAAGATGAATCACTTCACACAATTTGCTGGCACGGTACGGACCGTTTAAGCCCAGCGCGTTGCCTTCGGTACCGCTGACACTGTTGTGCTGGTCATCAGTCAGGCTGTCGATTTCTTCCGCCCAGATCCCCAGCACCGGACGCAACGGCCCCGGGAACCCGCTGAGGAAACACAAATCTGTTTCGTTAACGATACCACTCCAGTAAGTTGCGACAAACCGGCCACCGGCCTGCACGAACGCAGTGATCCGCTCACCGACGCCTGCCCGCACCATATACAGCATCGGCGCAATCACCAGGTCGTAACCGGTTAAATCGCAGTCGGCGTTGATCACATCGACCGCAATGCCCTGCGACCACAGTGCGCGGTAATGTCCGGCGACGGTATTTTCATACTCCAGCCCTTCATTACGCGGCCCGAGGGAATCGTCCATCGCCCAGCGGCTTTCCCAGTCGAAGATAATCGCCACTCTGGCTTCTACGCGGCTGCCTGCCACCGGCGCCAGTGCGGATAAAATCCTGCCCAGTTCAGACACTTCGCGTCCGACGCGGGTATCAATATGCCCGACGTGATCAACCACCGCGCCGTGGAATTTCTCCGAAGAACCACGGCTTTTACGCCACTGGAAATATTGCACCGAATCCGAACCGTGCGCGACTGCCTGCAGGGAGGACAAAATGTGCATCCCCGGCTTTTTCAGTTTGCTAACCGGCTGCCAGTTGGTGAAACTCGGCGTCGATTCCATCAGCACAAAGGGTTTGCCCTGTTTCAGGGTACGCATCAGGTCGTGATACATCGCGGTATACGCCGCCAGACCAATATCGTCTTTGCGGGTGTGCCACATCGGATAACTGTCCCACGAGATAAAATCCAGCACACTGGCCAGTTTCCAGTAATCGTAATCGTAGAAATATTCCATGAAATTGGTGGTCGCCGGTAACGCCGGGTTCTCCGCTTTCAGCGGACGGATTTCCTCACTGTAAAAACGGGTCACCTGATCGGTATTAAAACGACGCCAGTCGAGATTCAGCCCATGAATGCCACTTTCGCCCTGTGGTGATGGTGATTCAATCTGCGCCCAGTCGGTATAAGTGTGGCTCCAGAAGGTGCTCCACCAGGCCTTATTCAGCGCATCCAGTGTGACATAACGGGCTTTCAGCCAGTCGCGGAAACGGGTCTGGCAAAAATCACAATGGCACTCGCCACCGTATTCGTTGGAAATATGCCAGCCGATGACGGCCGGATGATGTGCGTAGCGCTTCGCCAGCGCGCTGTTCATCACCTGAACTTTTTCGGCATACACCGGCGAACTCATGCAGTGATTATGACGTCCGCCATGCAGCGCTTTTACACGGTCGCGCCCCACACGCAGGACTTCCGGGTACTTTTGCGACATCCACGCAGGACGCGCCCCGCTTGGGGTGGCGAGAAATACCGAAATGCCGTTTTCGTGCAAACGATCCAGCACCTGATCCATCCAGCCAAACGTGAAATGGCCTTCTTCGGGTTCCAGCGCTGACCAGCTGAAAATTCCGACTGACATGACATTACAGCACGCCTCTTTCATCATTTCGACATCACGAATCAGGACATCGGGGCTCTCCAGCCACTGTTCCGGATTGTAATCCGCGCCATGTAACAGGCCGGAAATCTTACTGCTCAGAGGAGGAAATTTCGTCATGCTTGGGTCCTTAGGAACTTTAAGAAATATTCACACCCCGGCCAATCCGGCCGGGGAAAAAGGGATTAATTGAAGACTTTGATGGAAGGAAGAACCTGGCCGTCACAGCTGAACAACGCCTGATTTTCGCGGGCGTTGCCCTCTTTCCAGTGATCATTGATGTAGGTCATACCGGCAGGTGTCGCCCAGCCGGCGCCGTCAACAGCGATCCAGGTCGGTTCCCAGTAGAAAAGGCCCTTGCCGCGATGATCCGGCACGGCCACCAGGCTTTTGATCAGATCGCTGAGGAAATCGGCCTGGCCCTGCACCGTGCCCGGATAGCCGCCGTCTTTGGCTTCTTTTTCCGTGAAACTGTTTTCAGCTGCATCACAGTTTTTGGTGGTATAGCCGTAAGCCACTTCCACGACGATCACGTCTTTGTTGTAGCGTTTGCTGATGTCATCCATATTGGTCTGCAATGCTGAAATCGGGCCATTCCAGTAAGTATAAAAAGACAGGCCAATCACGTCATAAGGCACGTTGCGACGGTTGATTTCATCGAACCACCAGCGGAAGGTATCGTTCTTGGTGCCTTCAGCCAGATGCAACATAATTTTGATATCTGACGGATTTTTTTCGTCCGCGCGGACACCGGTAATCGCCGCATTCAGCAACCCGGCCAGACGGTCAAACTCGCCGCCGCCCGCGCCCCAGCTTTTGCCTTCCGGCCACAAAATGCCGCCGTTCATTTCGTTACCGACCTGCACCATATCCGGCACGGTGCCCTGTGCGCGGAATTTGGCGATCACGTCACGGCTATAATCATGAATGGCAGTTTTCAACTGCGGATAATCCATTTTCTCCCAGCTTTTTGGCTTGAACTGTTTGCCGGGATCGGTCCAGAAATCGCTGTAATGAAAATCAAGCAGGATTTTAAAACCCAGGGCTTTAGCGCGTTTCGCCAGTTCCAGCGTGGTGGCCAGATCGTTATTTCCGCCGCCGTACGGATGGCCCTGTGCATCTTTCGGATCCACCCATAAGCGTAAACGGACGTAGTTAAAACCGTTCTGCCTGAGGATCACCATCGCATCGGTCTGTTTGTGGTTCTGGTCAAAGAACTTGCCGCCGTGTTTCTCCACATCTATCAGCGTCGAGATATCGGCACCCCTGATGAAATCTGCGGGCACGTTAGCGACTTTTTTGATCACCACATCCTGTGCCACACCGGAGAACGACATGGCCAGCAGTACGCAGGCCATTGCGCTTTTATTGAAAATCTTCTTAGAAAATAAAGACATCGGATTATCCTTTTGTACTGCCAGCCGTCAGGCCGGAAACGAAGTATTTTTGTAAGGCGAGATAGAAAATGGCGACCGGTACGGCGATCAGTACCGCCCCTGCGGCGTACATGGTGTAATTAGCCCCCATTTTTTGCGCCACCAGGTTGTACAGGCCAATCGGCAAGGTGTACTTATCCGGTGTACGCAAAATGGTGCTCGAAAGAATGAAATCCCCCAGCGGGCCGGTGAAGGAAAACAGCGCTATCACCGCCAGGATCGGCTTCGACAGCGGCATGATGATTTCGATGAAAATGCGGAAATTACCGGCGCCGTCCATCCGCGCTGATTCATCCAGATCTTTCGGAATGGCATCGAGATAGCCTTTCATCAGATAGGTGTTCATTGGGATCATGCCGCCGACGTAAATCAGTACCAGCGCCAGATGGCTGTTGATAAGCCCCAGTAATTGCGCCAGCACGAAAATGGCGATCAGCGCCGAAAACTGCGGGATCATCTGCAATAAAAGGAACAGCATCAGCCCGTCTTTCCGGCCTTTAAAACGAAAGCGCGAGAAGGAATAAGCGGTAAAACTCACGCAAATCAGGGTCAGGATCATGGTCAGGAAACTGATTTTCATCGAGTTCCAGTACCAGCCGACATAATTCACTTCACCGTTAAATAAGTCTTTGTAATGCTGGAACGAGACATTCTCCGGAATAATCGACGTACTGAGCAGGCTGTTACCGGCATTGAGTGACGCACCGACTGTCCAGATAAGCGGATAAATAATAATTACCCCCACCATCAGCAACAGTAAATAACTCAGCGCAAGGCGGATAAACCGGTTTCTTTTAATACTGGTGTGTTTACTCATATTCCTTCTCCCGGTTACGCCATATCATCTTGTTTAAATGAATTCGTTGACCGGAATTGCCACAACGCAATACCGACTACAAATATCGACAGCAGAATTGTAATGGTCGCCGCAATAGCATATTGCGAAGATGACATGGTGAGTTTATATATCCACGACACCAGAATATCCGTTCCGCCCGCATTCGAACCGGCCACCGCCGGGCCACCGTTATTAAACAGATAGATGATATTGAAATTATTAAAATTGAAGGTGTATTGCGTAATAATAATTGGCGCAATGGAATATAAGACCAGCGGCAACGTAATGGTTTTGAGTTTCTTCCAGGTACTGGCACCATCCATCGTCGCGGCTTCATATAAATCGTTCGGGATAGCCTGCAATACGCCGGTAGTCATGGCAAACACAAACGGGAAGCCCAACCAGGTCTGCATCATGATCAGCGCTGTTTTGGTCCAGAACGGATCGGTCAGCCAGGCTTTAGGCTCAATACCTAAGGCCGCCAGAATGCCGTTGTTAATGACGCCAAATGAATCATTGAACATACCCGCAAATACCAGAATGGTAACGAAACCCGGCACCGCCCACGGCAATATCAGCACGGTGCGGATCAGTGCCTTGAAGCGCAAATCTTTCTGATTCACCAGAATCGCCAGCATGACACCCACCGTACATTGCAGCGTGGTCGCCAGCACCGTCCAGACCACCGTCCATTGCAATACATCCAGCAATGTGGAGCGCCAGATATTGAGCGTGAAAATATTAATAAAGTTTTTGAACCCCACCCAGTCGACTAATTTCGCCGGTGGCGTGTGATATAAATTGTAATTAGTAAACGCGATTGAGAAGCCGAATATAATCGGAAAAACCACCACAAACACCAGTAAAATAAAACCCGGTGTGATCATTAGATAGGGAAAACCTTCACGCAGCAGCAAATGATATTGCTTACGCACGCTGGGTAATTCCATGCCCTGGTCACGGCGTTTACCGTTTGCCCATGCATCGCGCAGGCTCCAGTAATAAAAAGCCGCACCGAATGCGCCAATCAGCAGGCTGATAATGCCTTTGGCGAGCAGAAATATCGAATTATCACGCGGTACTTCTTCACCCAGCGTATATAAACCCCATAATCCCTGACGCAGGAAATCATAGAACACGCCGGCGAAACAAATAAGAATGATAAAAAACAGTATTCCCTTGGCCCATTGCCGGTTATAAAACTGCCCAAAACCGGGGATCAGCGCCACAGCCAGCGCCACCGGTGCATGGTGGCTGGGGGAAAATGGCGCCGGGTTTTCCTCATGAAGACGCATAGACACAAAGATGTTCCTTTCACTGGTGAGGGAGTGAAATCACTCCCTCCTGTCAGACATACGGGGTTTCAGCAAGCGTTACCGGTTACTCGTTGCTGGCTTTCGCCGCTTCGATTTGCATCTGAATATTTTTCACCGCATCGTTGAGCGCGGCATCAACCGGTTGTTTGCCGGTCACACCCAGCTGAATACCGTTATTCGCCGGACCCCAGACTTCCTGCATTTCCGGTACACCCGGCATGGCCGTCGCGCGGGTAGACTGCTCTGCCACCGCGTTGGCTTTTTCATCGTTTTTAATCATCGGATCGTTAACCAGCGCCGTCAGAGCAGGGATTTCCTTGGTCACTTCGTAGCGCACTTTGGCGTACTTCGGCTGGTTGATGAAGGTGATGAATTTCTCCGCCAGCGGTTTTTGCTTGCTGTAAGTTGAAACCGCATAACCTTTCACGCCGAGGAATGAACTCATCGGTTTGCCGTTTGGCAGCAGCGGTAACGCTTTAACACCATAGTGAATACCCGCCGCTTCATATGGCTGGAAGGCCCACGGACCGGTGATCACCGCAGCCGCTTTCTTCTCAGTAAACAGCGAGTCGATAGCGTTCAGCCCGTTATCACCGACAATCCCTGCCGGGAATAACCCGTCGGCATAGAATTTCTTCAGATAAGTAATGGCTTCAATGCTGCCCGGTTTGTTCAGGCCGATATCTTCAACGTTGATTTCACCCTTCGCATCTTTACCGAAAATGTAGCCCCCCATGGAAGCCATCGCGCCATAGGCGTAATACACTTCGTCAAACTTGGCTAACAGGCCGTATTTGCCTTTCGCCCTTTCGGCTTTGGAGAAGGTGTAATATTCGTCGAGGGTCGCCGGTGCCTGCGGCAGTAAATCTTTGTTGTAAATCAGCACCAGCGTTTCGACTGCTTTCGGCACACCGTAGGTTTGTCCTTTAAGCTGGAAGGCGTTTAACGCCGGCGGTGTGAAGCTGGCAAGAAACGTTTTGTCGAGATTCAGCGGTGCCAGTAACCCCTGTACCACGGCCGTGCCCAGCTGATCATTAGGGATCACGACGACGTCAGGGCCGATGCCTGCCGGACCATCCAGACGTAATTTCTCCGTTTGTTGTGCATAAGGCGTTTCCTGCACAACGACTTTGACATTGTTCTCTTTTTCAAAATCTTTCACCGCGTCGGAAATACCGGAAGATTTCTTAATATCCTCCCAGATAAGCAGTTGCCCCTCGGCTGCCCGGACGGCCTGGCTGCTCAGACTTAACGACATCAGTACCAAGGCAGTAAGGTGTGTAATTTTCATTGTTGCTCCTGGATGTGAAGGTATAACATTTTTGTAGGGTTTATAACGACACTCAATCTAAAATCTTTGTACCAAACCCCATAAAAGCTGATTCAATACTGATTAATGTCGCCTTAAAAACTATGTTATACGTTAAACTTACAAGCTATAAATCACTACAAAAAGATGCGCATTGTGTGATCTTCTCTCCAAAATTCGAACCCGCTTGTGCAAACGCTTACACAAGGTGGTTATAGTCCGAAACATCAGCGGTATGAATTCTTTATGAGGTCTCACATGTCCAGCATCAGACTTAAAAATGTGGTCAAGCGTTTTGATAAAACAGTGACATTACATGGCATCAATATTGATATTGAAGACGGCGAATTCACCGTTTTCGTCGGGCCATCAGGATGCGGTAAGTCCACCCTGCTGCGCATGATTGCCGGGCTGGAAGAGATTACGGAAGGAGACGTTTACATCGGCGAGCAGCGGGTGAATGACGTCGATCCTTCCCGGCGTGGTGTGGCGATGGTGTTTCAGTCTTACGCGCTGTATCCGCACATGACCATTGCAGAAAACATGGGTTACGGGCTGAAAGTCAACGGCGTGCCGAAAGAAGAAATTCGTCATCAGGTGGAGATGGTCGCCAAAACGTTGCAGCTTTCTCATCTGCTGGACAGAAAACCGAAACAGCTTTCCGGCGGACAGCGCCAGCGAACCGCCATCGGGCGTGCGATTGTGCGTAATCCGCAGGTATTTATGTTCGATGAGCCCCTGTCTAACCTTGATGCAGAGCTGCGTGTGGATATGCGGTTACACATTTCCAAGCTGCACCAGGAACTGAAAACCACCATGGTGTATGTGACACACGATCAGACTGAAGCCATGACACTGGCCGATAAAATCGTGGTGATGAATTACGGCAAAGTCGAGCAAATGGGCGCACCGATGGATCTTTACTACAATCCGGTGAATCAGTTTGTCGCGGGGTTTATCGGATCACCCAAAATGAATTTCCTGCCTGCTGAAGTGATCCGCTGGCAGCCGGAACAGCTCGAAGTACGCCTGACGCCGGAGAAGACCCTGACACTGGCACTGAGCACCTCTGAACTGTCGGCGGGTGATAAAGTCACGCTTGGGATCCGCCCTGAACATTTGCTGTCGCAGGAAACCGAAAACGTGCTGGAATTTAACTGCGAAGTGGTAGAGCGGCTGGGCAACAGCACGTATCTGTTTGGTCAGTGTTATGGCATTGATGGCTTTAAAATGCTGCTGCCGGGCGACATGGCTTTCAACCCTTATCAGAGCCTGACCACCTGGTTTGATGCCAAACGTTGTATGGTGTTCAGCGAAGACGGCCTGCGCATCAGCGCGCCCAGCCTTTCTCATCTGCATTAATTAATCTTTTCAGGCCGCGTTGCCGGGAGACTTCACCTCCCGGCTGTTTCAGTGTTATATCTCTTTATCATGATTTTCATATGAGAGATTTCCATGCCACTTCACTGCCGGATTCTTGATGATTACCAGAATGTTTCCCTGTCGCTGGCTGACTGGCAGTCACTTGCACCACAGGTGGAATGCCGTGCGCTGACAGAACATATTGCCGACGAAAATGCCCTCGCTGAAACGCTGAAAGATGCCGACATTGTGGTGATTATGCGCGAACGTACGCCATTCACCGCTGCACTGTTTGCCCGCCTGCCCAATCTGAAACTGCTGATCACTTCCGGCATGCGTAATGCGTCGGTTGATCTTGTCGCTGCGAAAAAACATGGCGTGACGGTCTGTGGCACCGGCAGCGGACAGGCCGCGCCGGTTGAGCTGACGTGGGCCCTGATCCTCGGGCTGGCACGGCATCTGGTCACGGAAAATAATGCGCTACGCCACAACGGCCCGTGGCAAAGCACGCTGGGCGTCGGCCTGAGCGGTAAACAGCTTGGTCTGCTGGGGCTGGGGAAAATTGGCCAGAAGGTGGCCCATATCGCGCAGGCCTTTGGCATGGAGGTGTGCGCGTGGAGTCATAATCTGACTGCAGAACACGCCGCAGCACATGGCGTAAAATTCTGCACATCAAAAGAAGCGTTACTGCAAACCAGCGACGTGGTTTCCATTCATCTGGTGCTCGGCGAGCGCACACGCGGCTTACTGGGTGCGAAAGAACTGGCACAGATGAAACCCTCTGCCCTGCTGATCAATACGTCGCGCGCCGCCATTGTCGATCAACCCGCCCTGCTCAGTGCGCTGCAAAACAGTCAGTTAGCCGGTGCCGGACTTGATGTCTTTGATGCCGAGCCATTGCCGGCCGATCATCCTTTCAGAACGCAACCGAACGTGCTGGCGACACCCCATCTGGGTTATGTCGCCGACAGTAATTATCAGGTGTACTTCACCGAAGCGGTCGAGAATATCCGGTCATTTCTGGCGGGTAAGCCGCTGCGTGTGCTGGATTAGTGCAAACGTAAAAAAACCGGGTATCCACCCGGTTTTTGCTTTCAGCGGCGACGAAATTACTTGGTTTCGTTGGCTTTGATTTCGCCCATTGCTTTCAGTTTCTTGGACATTTCACGACGTTCTTTCGACAGGTCTGCATTGCGGATGATGTAGTCATCAACGCGATCTTCATAGTCGCCGCGCATGCTGGCAATGATCGCCTGAATTTCGTCGATGCTCATGCCTGGTTTGATGTAATCACTCAGGTTATCGAGCAGCAGAACGCGTTTCTGGTTGTCACGGATTTTCTTTTCGTTGTCAGCAATTTCACGTTGTAATTTGTTTTTACGACGGAAAATGCGCACAAACTCCAGAACGTCCTGGAAACTCGGCTTGTTGATATTGTCCATTTTAACACCTTCGATTAAGTTACACAGATTCAGTGACTGACTTGTCGCAACCGCTTGGTCTGCCTTACCGGCAGTTAGCAGGAAGACTAGCAAAGATCGGGCGGTGCGCTCAGATAATCGTCCAATAAGACCATCTTACCCGTTTTAGACCGCAGACAAAAATCCCTTCATGCTTTTGGCGTTTTAACGCTGCTTATTTGAGCGTCTTCTTTTTGCATCGTCATGGTGATCAGGTCTCCCATCGCCCGCAGTTGTTCCGCGACCTGCGAACTCAGCCACACATAGCCGTACACCTGCGCTTCCAGATGGTGTGCGGCATTCATTTCCGCCATCAGCGCTTTCAGTTCTTCTGCAGATTCATTCAGCTGATGATTGATCGTCAGTTCATCACCTTTGGTACCGTTCATCAGCATCAGACTGAGTTTTTCCAGCGTATCGAGCATCAGCCGTTGCGCGCTGCGCAGCGTGCGGGCATTGAGCATCAGGAAATGGCTTTCGCGCGAACTCCAGTAGGCATCGGCCAGCAGTTCAAGAGTACACAACAGATTACGGCTCAGAGTCTGGATAGCGTCAAACACTTCACGCGGAATATGCGATTCCTTACTGGCGGGAGCAAACAGAGAACGCATTTTGACCATCTGCCCCATCGTGGTTTTCATTTTACCGTGCAACTGCGGGCGTTCAAGCATGTTCGGCGACAGCCAGGCGCTGTAAAGTTTATTCAGCGACATCAGGTAATCGGCCATCTGCATGCGCCAGTGAATAAACGCGCGCTGGGGGTAAATACTGGCGAAAAGCAGTGCCAGCAGGGAGCCGAAAATCACATCACCGGAACGCCACAGTGCAGTATTCATATCGCCAGGTCCCGCGCCACACACGACCGCCAGCGTAATCCCAATCAGCAGCGCCATATACGGACGCTTGCCGAGAGTCAGATAACCGCTGACGAACATCACAATCCCGCACCACATCAACATCAGCGGAAAGGAATAGAGTTCAAGCCATAAGGCTATCAACCCTGAGAGTGAACCGAATACGGTGCCGGTGATGCGCTCCAGCACCCGCTGAACCACATTCCCCCAAAAGGAAATCGGCCCCATCACCACCACCATTGTGATCAGCGGCCAGGTGCCTTCAGGGATTTTTGTCAGCCGGACAATCAGGAATGTCAGAATAAACGCCACCGCAATACGCAGGGCGTGAGTAACTCTGTAATTACGGTAAATGATGTTATCCAGCTGAGAAATTTTCTTGTCGAGACGCACGTTGAGCCTGCCGTAAGGCATAAATACAAAGAAGGCGCTAGTTTAGCCGAGTTACCAGAGGGGATCACCCTGGTTTTATCAGGGATTGGGTACGGTGAGACGGAAAAGCGGACCTCCGGGATTTATTTAACAACCGGCCCTGGATTGTGCCAGTATTTTGGAATGGGGTTAAAGGAAGCTTCGGAAGGAAAATACTCTCTTCTCAGTGACAATATCCTTCGGTGCATTTACTGCTTATCAGACGGGGTTTGTGCTTATCTTCTAAGTCTGGTCGCAAAATTAAGAAAATTTATTAACAATAACAAGTCAATATTTTTGAGTGACAGAGTAAATTCCATAGATCGTTATATCTCGTTGAAAATATATGTATTGCAGCACTATCAATTTGTTGACGTAATTTTCACCAAATACTGTAATTGAGCGACACGGATAAGAGTACAGATACAGCAATGCCGGAAGCCTCGGTTTGCCTGTGAAGTATGAGGACATTGAGAGGTCTCTTGGCGACAGGTTGCTGTAGTGTTGAGTAAAATCCAGTCTGACACACCTAGGTAGCCATAACATAATCACATTAATTATGTTAACGCTTGTTAAGTTAACATTTTTAACTACCATTACCTATCAACTTACGGTACGTGTTTTAAGCAGGTTAGAGTGTCCACAAATAAATTACTCGCTAAATATATGGTTGTTGGGCTTTTCAATACAGGGTTAACAGGTATCGTTATATTTTCCTTGATGTATGCCAATGTGAACATTTATTTGGCCAATGCTATTGGCTACGTAGTTGGTATAATATTCAGTTTTATCCTAAATACGCTCTTTACATTTAATTCGACCCCAAGCTTCAGCAGATTGATAAAATTTCTGGTGACTTGCGGAATTGCTTATCTTGTTAACCTTGTTCCAATTAAATGCATATTATTCTTCTTCCCGGATTACACTTTTTTCTCGCAAATCATAGGGATGATTTTTTATACCATAACAGGCTTCCTACTTAATAGATTTTGGGTGATGAAATGAACGATTTTGATATACCGCAGGAATGCGATAATACCCCTCCTAGAATGGAAATTGTGGTTCCATGCTATAATGAAAAAGAAGCATTCCCACACTGCCTAAAAGTATTAGGCGAGGTATTATGCAATTTAATTTCAACGCAAAAAATCGGCGCAGGCAGCAAGATAATTTTTGTTGATGACGGTAGCAAAGACGACACATGGGATCAGATTAAAGAAGCGTGCCAGAAAAACACTTTTGTCTCTGGGATTAAACTTTCTAAAAACCGAGGCCATCAGAATGCACTGATAGCAGGCTTAGCGAATACAACTGCAGATGTTGTGGTAAGTATAGACGCCGATCTTCAGGATGATGTTCGGTGCATAGAAACGATGGTTGAAAAATATCAAGAAGGTAATGATATTGTCTATGGTGTGAGGGATGATCGCTCCACCGACAGTGCATTCAAGAGAATAAGTGCCAATCTGTTCTACTCACTGATGGAAAAGATGGGAGTAAATCAGGTTTCTAATCACGCTGATTACAGACTGATGAGTCGAAAGGCTGTCGATTGTTTGCTTACGTTTAAAGAACAGAATATGTATATTCGCGGAATTGTTCCATTATTAGGATTTAATTCAGCAAGGGTTTATTATTCGAGAGATGACCGGGTAGCCGGAGAATCGAAATATCCATTAAAGAAGATGCTTTCATTAGCTGTAGAAGGCATTACATCGCTGACTATAACCCCACTCAGGATGATATCTGCACTGGGCTTTATTACCTGTCTTATTTCAATAATAACAGCAGCTTATGCGATTTTTGAAAAAATCACAGGTAGCACTGTTGAGGGCTGGACCTCAGTAATGATTTCAATCATTTTCCTGGGGGGTGTGCAACTGCTCTGCCTGGGTGTGATTGGTGAGTATGTTGGAAAGATTTACATCGAAACTAAAGGGAGGCCTCGTTTTTTTGTTGAGGAAAAGCGTGGTGATGACAATGAATTTAAGTAAAAAATTCAGGGGTACTATATTTTTTACAGTGGTACTTTTATTTGTGACTTACCTTACAATGCATTATGTAGGGAAAGAACATAATATATATTATTGGGATTCCAATGGGTACTGGAGATTGTGGCAACAATTCAGTTTGGGCTTTTCTATTGATCCTGTTGGGACACTGTCGAGACTTGCTTCGTCGATAAAAAATGATGATTATAATCTCCTCCCCGTGGCTTTAACCTCCCTCTTTTACGCTTTTGGTGGAGAGGGTAGGCTCACCTATATATTATCGCTGTCCATTGTTTATTTGCTCCCCGTATCACTTCTGTTTTCAGTCTTATTAAAACAATTTTCTGAGAAGCAGTCTGTCTGCTGGGCAATTATTTCTCTGGTCCTGCCTGCAACTTTTGTGGCTTTTTGGGCTCCTACGCTCAGAGGTTATCCTGATATTTGCGGTCTTATCTTTGTTATATCAGCGATTATCTATACATGTAAAACAGATCTGTCTGGTAAACTGAATATCAAAAGAGCGATCATCCTTGGTGCTATTTTATGGTCGCCATTTTTACTCAGAAGATGGTATGCCTATACTGTCATTTCAATGTATCTCTCTTTACCTGTGCTGAATTATTTTATTTATAAAGTAGAAGGGCATAGTTTTAAAAAAATCTTTAGGATTTGCACCTTCTTTTTTATATCTGGAATTGTATCAATATTATTATCGATAGCATTGCAATGGAACTTGCTTGTCAGAGTGGCAACAACTGATTACTCGTTTATCTATTCTGCTTATCAGTCCAGTGTCGCATCATCTCTTTATAACGTTTTGCATGATATTGGATTGTACATATTTCCATTTTTTATAATATCAGTAGTCGTATCAATTTTTACTAAGAAAACGAAAGAGAAATATTTAGTCATTTTTTCTTTATTCAATTTGGTTTTTAGTTTTTTCATCTTTACAAAAACTCAATCACCGGGTTTGCATCACTGCCTGCCTTTTGCATTATGGGTACTTATCGCTTCAGCCATTTCAATAAAATGGTTCCTTTTCAAACTGAATTCTACCGTCCCTAAAGCCATTCTTGTCTCATTAACAATAATCATCTGTCTTATCATTAATAAGCAGTCCTTATTTAATACAAACATCAATGACTTCTCAAAATATTTGCCCACTAAATACACACCAATGCGTGTTGATAATTATGGCAACTATGTCAGGTTATCTTCTGATATTCAGAGCATGCTACATGATACTGAAAAACTGACTGTTTTATCATCCAGTGGTGTTCTTAACGATAATATGCTCGACACACTTTCAAATCTGAAATTGAGTAAGTATTTGACTGGAATGTCCCAGGTTGATCTCAGAGACGGGCTGAACATTCCTGCACTGATGTCCAGGTTCATCATCGTTGTTGATCCCGTACAAACACATTTAACGCCATCAGGCCAGCAAGTTATTACAATTCCTGCAAAAGAGTTGCTAAATAATGAGGGGATAGGAAAAGCTTTTAAAAGGGTTGGAAATGGCTATCCGCTCGAAAAGGGGGCTACCGCCTATGTTTATGAAAGAACGAGGCCGTTTACCTATAATGAAATGATGGATTTCATCTCAAAATATTATATCAGCTACCCGCAATGGAAAGGGATTTACGACACCAGTCTGTTCATTCCTTATTCAACGGGATCGATTTCTTTAGGTGATGTGTGGGGCAAATTAGACATTGAAGATGATGGAACTCTCTATGGACATCCAGGTGAAAACCGTCCGACCACAATAACCTGGACGTTAAATGGCATTAATGAACTCCTCATTTCATCAGTCCGGAATACGTGTTCAACAGCTGATGGTGTGGATGTCACCATTTCCGACATGTCTGGAAGACATATATCAAGCCATATCGAGAACAACGGCTCTTCATCTCTTGATGTAAGGAAATTTAATAACATGCTTACGACCCTAACGATAGATAAACATGGTAACCCTTCATGTGACTCTATTATGATCGTTAAAAAATAAACATACTGAGCCTTTGCTAAAACAGCAAAGGCTTTTTTCAACGAAAATCACGCTGATGTTAAAATTTTCCGCATTCCCCTCCCCTCTATATTTATGAGCAATCATAATCCTGCCGCCTGTAAATATAATTCTGAACGGGATAATGTGCTCGCCTTACTATATATGCTGTTACTATCCAGAATAATTTCACCATTTATGGCCGAATCCTTACTAAGCAAATATTTTGAGACAGATTTTCCCTGTGGAAAAAACGGATCACAAGCTTATTACCATGTTAAAAATTTGTTTACTTACCATTCAATACTTTAAAATTCACAGAGTTCATTTGTCACCGGGAGCCATGATAATGTTATGTAAACAGACAAACCATTTTTCTCCGAGCATTGTTGGCAAACCGGACTCAGCAGACTCTATCTGATAGAATACTGGGTGGCGATACGCCTGGTTGACGCACTGGTTTGGACAGTAAAATACATACGAATTTAGGCACAATAAAATTATGTCAGATAAGCCGCAAAAAACGTTCTACTTCCACGATTATGAAACCTTTGGTAAAAACCCGGCGCTGGATCGTCCGGCGCAGTTTGCCGGGGTAAGAACTGACGAAGATTTCAATATCATCGAAGAACCGTTGGTGATTTATTGCCGCCCTTCTGATGATTATCTGCCTGAACCTGAAGCAGTGATGATTACCGGCATCACGCCACAAATTGCCCTGGAGCGCGGTGTGATTGAAGCCGAGTTTACCGCGCAAATTCACCAGGCATTCAGCGTGCCGGGCACCTGCATTGTTGGTTATAACAATATCCGTTTTGACGATGAAGTCAGCCGGAATATCCTTTATCGTAACTTTTACGACCCGTATGCCTACAGCTGGCAAAACGGCAATTCCCGCTGGGATTTACTGGATGTAATGCGCGCCTGTTATGCGCTGCGTCCGGAAGGCATCAACTGGCCGGAAAATGATGATGGCTTCCCGAGTTTCCGTCTTGAACATCTGACCAAAGCCAATGGCATCGAACATGAAAATGCCCATGATGCGATGGCCGACGTTTACGCGACTATCGCCATGGCGAAACTGGTGAAGCAGGCGCAGCCGCGTCTGTTCAGTTTTCTGCTTGAACACCGCAGCAAACATAAACTCAATACCCTGATCGACATCCCTGCGATGGCGCCGCTGGTGCATGTTTCCGGTATGTTCGGCGCTGCACGGGGTAATACCGCATGGGTAGCACCACTGGCGTGGCATCCTGAGAATAAGAATGCGGTGATCATGTGTGACCTCGCCGGTGATATGTCCACGTTGTTAGATCTCAGTCCTGATGAAATGCGTGAGCGCCTGTACAGCCGCCGCGATACTTTGCAGGCCGGACAATCTCCGCTGCCGATCAAACTGGTGCATATCAATAAATGTCCGGTGCTGGCTCCGGCCAAGACATTGTTGCCGGAAAATGCCGAACGCCTGGGGATCGACCGTCAGCGCTGCCTGGAAAATCTGCAATTGCTACGTCAAAATCCGCAGGTGCGCGAGAAAGTGGTCGCGATGTTTGCTGAAGCTGAACCCTTTACCCCGGCCGATGACGTGGACGCCCGCCTTTATGACGGTTTCTTCAGCGATGCCGATCGCGCGGCCATGCGCATCATTCTGGAAACCCGTCCGGAGAAACTTCCCGCGCTGGATCTGACTTTTAACGATGAGCGCATTGAGCCCCTGTTGTTCCGTTTCCGTGCACGCAACTACCCCG
Source organism: Rahnella sp. CFA14(1/10) (assembly GCF_004195095.1). Taxonomy (NCBI): domain Bacteria; kingdom Pseudomonadati; phylum Pseudomonadota; class Gammaproteobacteria; order Enterobacterales; family Yersiniaceae; genus Rahnella; species Rahnella sp. CFA14(1/10). The sequence goes on from NZ_SEWS01000004.1 coordinate 134,892, forward strand.
CCACGCTTACCGATGCCGAGCAAAAGCGCTGGATGTTGCACCGGCAGGAGAAACTGACGGACGAACGTGTGCAGGCGTACATTTTAGAGCTTGAATCGCTCTATAACTTGCATGAGGGGGATGCTGAGAAGATAGCGCTTCTCAAGGCGCTGTTTGAATATGGGAAGAAACTGGTGGGTTAATTTTTGGGGATTCCCCAACGACCCCTTCTGGAATAGTGAAAATTTCGGTTTCTCAAAATCAGTTGTCATGCGGCTTTTTGTGCCGAAACCGACGAGAGAGGAAAGTGCTTTTCCTCTCTCGACTCTCCTCGCTTTTTTTACTGCGCGCTTCGCTGGTTACAATGTTTCAGGTGCTATTGCGACAGGCTGGAAATCTTGCCGCTGCGCGGTACCTTCTCTCGGTCTTCGAGCCAAAGGTCTCGAAGCCGCTCCGTTCAGCAAGATTTCTGAACCGCCCGCACGATCTTAAATTCAATGGCGGACTGAATTCATCCTCCAGAAATGTGGATTGGCGTGCTCAAAATGGCACCGAATGAACGGTTCGAGACCCAAGGCTCGACACCTGAAATGAGGGAATCGCGAAGCGATGACATTTTACGCCACTCACTATTGCCGGGAAATATGTCCGTCGTGCCTGCGGTAGCGCGTGTTGAAAAAAGCGGGGGGAATGCAAAGGGGGAAAGCACTTCCCCCTTTGTTCGGTTTCGGCGCGAAACGTTAAATAATCACCGTTCGAGAGAAACCGAAATATTCTCGATCAGATTTGAAAAGTCGCAATTGCAACGACCTCTGCAAATTAGAGCCGCCATCTGCAAAGAAAGTATCCTGCCCTTTTCAAAGGGCAAAAATCACGCTTCCGGTGCTATTTCCCCGCTCATCTGCGGCGGCTGCTTGCGAAACGCTTTGGTGATAAACGCCAGATACCCCAGACCAATCGCTCCCCAGACTAAGCCCAGTGTCATCGAGCTCGATTCCAGATTCAGCCACAGCGCACCGACGGTCAGTGCACCAATCACCGGCAGGATCAGGTAATTGACGTGATCTTTGAATGTACGGTTACGTTTTTCACGAATGTAGAATTGTGAAATCACAGACAGGTTCACGAAGGTGAACGCCACCAGCGCGCCGAAGTTGATCAGCGCCGTCGCCGTAACCAGATCAAAGGTCACCGCAGACATCGCCACAACGCCAACCAGCAAGACGTTGAATGTCGGGGTGCGCCATTTCGGATGCACATAACCGAACAGTTTTTCCGGGAATACACCATCGCGACCCATCACATATAACAGTCGGGAAACCCCGGCGTGGGCAGCCATGCCGGATGCCAGAACGGTTACACAGCTGAAACACAGAATGACGGACTGGAAGAACTTGCCTGCCACATACAGCATGATTTCAGGCTGAGACGCGTCCGGATCTTTAAAGCGCGAGATGTCCGGGAAGTACAGTTGCAGGAAGTAAGACACCACCACGAAGATGATGCCCCCGATCAGCGCGGTCAGGAAAATCGCTTTCGGGATCACTTTGCCCGCGTTCGGGGTTTCTTCAGACAACGAACTGATGCCGTCAAAGCCCAGGAACGAGAAGCACAGGATAGTCGCTCCGGTAATCATTGGCACCACGTGCGCATTCTCACTGAAGAATGGCTTAGTCGTTGCCAGTGTGCCCATGCCCTCGCCCATGTAGACGCCACGAACTAACAGGCCCAGGAAGACCACCATGATCGCCACCTGCACGACAACAATGATGCTGTTGAGGTTTGCGACGATTTTGATGCCACGCAGGTTGAACGCGGTCATCATGCCGACCAGGGCTACGACAAAGATCCACGACGGCACGCCCGGGAAGATGGCTTCCAGGTAGATTTTCGCCAGCAGAATGTTGATCATCGGCATGAACAGATAGTCCAGCAAAGATGACCAGCCGACCATGAAGCCGACGTGCGGGCTGATAGCTTTTTGCGCGTAAGTGTAAGCAGAACCGGCAGACGGGAATCGCTGCACCAGCTTGCCGTAACTGACGGCGGTAAACAGGACGGCAATCAACGCGAAGATATACGCCGTCGCAACGTGGCCATCGGTCAGGCCGGAAACGATACCGAAGGTATCAAAAATGGTCATCGGCTGCAGATAGGCGAGGCCCATCATCACAACCTGAACCAATGTCAGGGTTTTACGCAGTTGTACACGCTGAGTGGCCGGAGCGGCAGTAGCATTAGCAGACATGGTTCAGCCCTCCCTGGATTGCAAACACCGGGCGCTTAAACGCCTCTGAAAGCAACGTACAGGGAAAACTTCGGGAGTTATTACCAGTAAACGGGGGAGTGATCTTCACCTCGCTGAACGCAGAGATGAAGGCTGTGCGAATGTGGCCGCAGCTGAAAGTAGCACCGGCGGGTACCGGTACAGGTTTGAAGTATTGCCCCATGTTACATTTCCTCATAGTGGCGACCGGTTTTAATTTGGGATCGCACACGAACCTTGTTATCTATCCGGATCTGGGTCCGGCCTCTGTTGAATTAGTTGGGTACTGCATATACAAAAAAAATAACCGGCGCCTTTAAGCGTCGGTTATCTGCAGTGCGGCGTATTTTGCACAAATCACGCATAAATGACAACATTCACAGGCGTTGCGTTACAAATTCTTTTCGCGTTCAAAACATTCACGCACAGATCCCCCCTGTATGGGCGTGGCAACACTTAAGGTTTAACCTTTTACACAGTGCCAGGCACGCCCCGGAATCAGGCATTTTTCAGCATCCAGTCGATTTCCGTTTCCGTTACTCTTCTCTCAAATTGCAGAAGTTCATCGGATTTACAGGTGTGATAGACCTGCGAGAAACGCTCCCCGAGGATCTTTTTCAGCGCCGGTTGTTCATCAAAATCATACAATGCATCGCTCTGGCGGATAGGCAGCGGAATACCCTCCTGTTCCAGACCGTTACCGGTAACCGGTTCAGGTAATGGCAAATCATTATCCAGTCCATACAGCATGCCTGCCAGCACCGTGGCAACCACTAAATACGGGTTAGCATCAGCACCCGCGACGCGGTATTCCACACGGTGGTCTGCTGTTCCGCTGCAAGGCACACGAAGTGCAACGGTACGGTTATTGTGTCCCCATGAGGCCTGGGTCGGCACATACATGCCCGGCTGGAAGCGGCGGAAAGCATTCACGTTCGGCGCCAGTAATGCCATGGATGCAGGCATCAGCGCAATCATTCCGGCAAGGGAGCGTTTCATCAGTTCAGAATCGTCGCCACCGTCACCGGCAAACAGGTTTTTACCGTTGTCATCGAGCACGCTGAGATGGATATGCATCCCGCTGCCCGCGTATTCGTCGTAGGGTTTCGCCATAAAAGTGGCGTCCATATCATGATTCTCTGCCACCAGACGCACCAGACGTTTGAGCATCAGGGCGTGATCACAGGCGCGCAGAATATTTTCGCTGTGGTGCAAATTGATTTCGAATTGTCCCGGTGAGGACTCTGCTACCGCCCCGTCCGCCGGTAAACCCTGAATGTGAGCCAGGCGATCAATGTCACTGAGCACATCGGCAAAGTGATCAAGATTATCTACGGAGTAAACCTGAGTATGCATACTGCGTTCCTGCGTCCCCGGCGTACAAGGTGGCTGAATATAGCCTTCGGCATCGCGCTGCCTGTCGAGCAGATAGAACTCCAGCTCTACCGCTACCACCGGAAACAGACCCCGCTGGCGCAATGTTTGCCAGATATGATTAAGCACATTGCGTGGTTCAACGTTAAAGGGAGTGCCATCTTCGTCAAGCATGGTCAGAAGCAGCTGACCGGTATGTTCAGGATCGGAGGCGGAGGGCGTTAAGGTACCGGGAACCGGCACACAGACATGGTCGGGTTCGCCCAGTTCCTGGCCTAATCCGGCTTCTTCCACGACATTACCGAGAATGTCCATGGCGAAGACCGATGCCGGGAAGTAACAACCTTTTTCGAGTTTTCGAAGTGCTGAGACGGGAATGCGTTTGCCGCGGAAGGAGCCATTGAGATCGGTGAGCAGGACGTCGACGTGAAGAGTTTGTGGATGACGCTCCAGGTATTCAGACACTTCATCCTGGAACGCGCTACTTCGCTCTTCAACGTGCTTAGCGAGGGGTTCAGTCCCGCTAATCTCTTTCTTGATTTCTTTCATCAGTTCAGTCGCTTGCATAGGTTTTCCGCCATTTGCTGGTTTCCGGCATATCAGGCCCCACCATGGTGCCAGCCGGCTATCTTTACCGGGTCATCACTGTGTTCAACGCTGTGCTCTGATGGAGTCGGGATCCTCTCAGTTATGCTCAAAAAAACGCTTTTTTTGCTCAAAATAACAGCCATATTATTAACCCTAGCCTCAACATTAATTTTTTGCAACATCTACATTCCCGTAACATATCCGTTTGAAAAGCGAGCAGAGCGCTGCTAAATTGGTCAATGAAAGGTCAATATTCTGAACAGAGACGTGCGGGGAGGCGCGTGCTGTCAGTCAATTCATCTACTCAACGAGGCGGTATTATGGGCAATATATTTTCCACGGCATCTGCGGGAAAAGAGACGCGCTACAGACCGGTCATTGGGGTAGTCATGTGCGAAAACACGGTTGATGAAAACCCTGCCCTCACTGTCCATGAAAAGTATCTGGACGCTATTTTCAACGCCGATGCCCTTCCGGTTTGTTTGCCGCATGAACTGGCGGCTCGCGAAGGCGCGATAGATCAGATTCTGCGCGGTCTGGACGGCATCTTCCTCACCGGCAGCCCCAGCAATATTGAACCTCATCAGTACGGTGAAGAAGGTGTCGAGGAGCTGGCCGATCCCGGCCGCGACCGCCTGAGTTTACAACTCATACGCGCAACGCTGGATAAGAAGATCCCGCTCTTTGCCGCCTGCCGCGGTTTGCAGGAGCTGGTGGTGGCCACCGGCGGCAGTCTGCACCGCAAAGTACAGGAGGTGCCGGGCTATATGGATCACCGCGAAGATACCAGCCTGCCACATGACAATCAGTATGATCTCGTGCATCCGGTGCATATCGAACCGGGGGGCTTACTTTCAGAATTACTACCCGATTATCAGCAATTTCAGGTGAATTCTCTCCATGGTCAGGGGGCTAACCGTCTGGGTGAAGCACTGACCGTGGAAGCGCGCGCACCGGACAATCTGGTGGAAGCCGTGAGTGTCCGCAATCATCCGTTTGCCCTTGGTGTGCAATGGCATCCGGAATGGCACAGTCTGACTGACCCGGTGTCGCGTCAGCTGTTTAACGCTTTTATCGCTGCCTGTCGCAAGGGCCATCAGGCCCGGAGCGTACGAGAGGAATAAACGGATGAGCGAAGTCAGTCTGGCGCCTGGTCGCCGGCTTTCTGAAATTCGCCAGCAACTCGGGATGTCACAACGCAAAGCCGCCGAGTTGTCTGGCCTGACACACAGCGCCATCAGCACCATCGAACAGGATAAAGTCAGCCCCGCCGTGAGTACGTTGCAGAAGTTATTGCGGGTTTACGGGCTGTCACTTTCGGAGTTTTTCGCCGAAGAGCATAAAAGTAACGCGCCGCAAATCGTGATTAATGCGGCGGATTTAATCGAAATCGGCAGTCGTGGCGTCTCCATGCGAATGGTGCACAACGGCACGCTAAACCACAGTGTCGCCATGCTGCTGGAGACCTATCAGCCCGGCAGCACCACGGGCGACAAAATCAAACATCAGGGCGAGGAAGTCGGCACCCTGTTAGAAGGAGAAATCATCTTAACCGTCAATGGTCAACGTTACCCGCTGCGTGCGGGACAAAGTTATGCCATTAACACGGCTGACCCTCACAGTTTCAGTAATATTTCGTCGCGGATTTGCAGGATTGTCAGCGCACATACGCCTAATACCTTCTAGTTGTCACCGGCTCAGTACGTGGCAACGGGAACCTCAGGAAGGATGTCATCATGAGTGCCCAAACAGGAAGTCCCCGCGTGGCCGGGGTGCCACATACCGACAGCTACTACGCCAGTTCCGTCAACAAACACGCGCCGTGGCCGGAACTGACAGACAATATTGAGTGCGATGTTTGTATTGTCGGTGCAGGCTATACCGGCATTTCGTCTGCTTTATATTTGTGTGAGGCCGGTTACGACGTGGTGGTGCTTGAAGCCGCGCGCGTGGGCTGGGGGGCCAGCGGGCGCAATGGCGGCCAGGTAGTCAATTCTTATAGCCGCGATATTGATGTGATCGAAGACCGCTACGGACGTCAGACCGCGGATATGCTCGGCAGTATGATGTTTGAAGGCGCGAACATTATTCGCCAGCGTATCGACCAGTATGCCATCGACTGCGATTATCGCCCCGGCTGTATTTTTGCCGCGCTGAGTACCCGTCAGTTGTCGAAGCTGCGCGAACAGCAAAAGTTATGGAACCGTTACGGCCACACTCACCTGACACTGCTGGATGAAACCGCCGTGCGTCGCGAAATCGCCACCGATCGCTACGTGGGCGGGCTGCTGGATAAAAATGGCGGTCATCTTCATCCGCTGAATCTGGTGTTGGGTGAAGCCGAAGCGGTGCGCCGTCATGGCGGACGTATATATGAGGGCTCCGCTGTCACGCGCATTGATCACGGGGAACCGGCATTAGTGCACACAGCCCGAGGTCAGGTGAAAGCCAAATATGTGATTTTGGCAGGTAATGCCTATCTCAGTCAGCAACTGGCGCCCCGCCTCACACGTCTGAGCATGCCGTGTGGCTCGCAGATCATCGCAACCGAACCCTTGTCCGATGACATGGCGCTGTCATTGTTGCCCAACAATTATTGCGTAGAAGACTGTAATTATCTGCTCGATTATTTCCGCCTTACCGCTGATAAGCGAATGCTGTATGGTGGCGGCGTGACATACGGCGGCAAAAATCCGCCCAATATCGATTCAGTGATCCTGCCCAAACTCAACCGTACTTTCCCGCAGCTTAAGGGCGTGAAGATCGATTATCGCTGGGGCGGCAATTTCCTGCTGACGTTATCACGCCTGCCGCAGTTTGGCCGGCTGGAAAATAACATTTATTACATGCAGGGTGACAGCGGGCATGGCGTTACGCTAACGCATCTGGCCGGAAAGCTCATCACCGAAATGTTGCGTGGCGATGCTGAACGCTTCGATGCGTTTGCGCGTTTGCCGCACATGCCTTTCTTCGGCGGCCGCAATTTTCAGGTCCCGTTTACCATGCTGGGCGCAGCCTATTATTCTCTGCGCGATCGCTTAGGCGTCTGATCCTTTTATCCTGTTGAAATCCTGAAAAAACCCCGCTGTTTCGCAGCGGGGAGCTCTGTTCCTCAGGCTTTGCCCGCGACCGGGAATTCACTGTCAGTCTCAACTTCGGGCAACTCATTCAGATCTGGCTCGATCCCTTGCGAAATATAATCTTTTGCTGCAACTGACTGTTCATTGCCTTGCGCATCGCGGATAAGAACATGTTTTATCGCGCCATCTTTCATCACCTCGCGGTGTACACCGGTAAATTCACTCATTGTGGTTTCCTTTTGTATGCACTGCATATAAACCTCACTCCTCTTTAAGCATAGTTTTTTATTTTTAAGTGCAACTAATAAAAATCCTAAATGACCTCAGCAACGCGATCATTTTCCTGATAAATTAAAGGCATTGTCACTGATGACGATACCGCACACCCCGCTCCATTCATGCCTTACAAGGAGAACGCTCTTGGACGCCAGCACGATTAATACTCTTTTCTTTATTGGCGCCCTGTTAGTCGCAGCGAGCATTTTGCTCAGTTCGTTCTCTTCTAAGCTTGGCATCCCTATTTTGGTCATTTTCCTGGCGATCGGCATGCTGGCGGGCGTCGACGGAATTGGCGGTATTGCCTTCGATAATTACCCCGCCGCCTATCTGATCAGTAACCTGGCGCTGGCGGTAATTTTGCTGGACGGCGGGATGCGTACGCGGGCCTCTTCCTTTCGTGTTGCCCTGTGGCCTGCCCTGTCTCTGGCGACAATCGGTGTCCTGATTACCGCCGGGTTGACCGGGCTGGCCGCCGCATGGTTGTTCAATATCAACCTGATGCAGGGTTTACTGATTGGCGCAATTATCGGTTCAACCGATGCGGCAGCCGTCTTCTCGCTGATCGGGGGTAAAGGTCTGAACGAACGTGTCAGCGCCACGCTGGAAATTGAATCCGGCAGCAACGACCCGATGGCGGTATTTCTGACCATCACCCTGATAGACATGATATCTAAAGGTGAACAGGGCCTTAGCCTGATGTTTGTTGTTGATGTGGTGCGCCAGTTTGGCCTCGGCATCGTGTTTGGTGTGGGCGGCGGCTGGCTGCTGCACAAGCTGATTAATAAGATTACGCTGGCGACCGGGCTGTATCCGCTGCTGGCATTCAGCGGGGGTTTGCTGGTGTACGCGGCAACCATGTCACTGGAAGGCAGCGGCATTCTGGCGGTGTATCTGTGCGGCCTGATGCTCGGCAATATGCCCATCCGCAACCGTCACGGTATTTTACAAACCTTTGACGGGCTGGCCTGGCTCAGCCAGATTGGTATGTTCCTGGTGCTGGGTTTGTTGCTGACGCCAAGCGATCTGTTGCCCATTGCTGTCGCAGCGCTGGCACTGTCATTGTGGATGATTCTGCTGGCACGCCCGCTGTCGGTGTTTGTCAGTCTGATCCCGTTCAAAAACTTTACCTTGCGTGAGCGCTTCTTTATTTCCTGGGTCGGGCTGCGTGGCGCAGTGCCGATCATTCTGGCAGTGTTCCCGATGATGGCCGGACTGCCTAACGCCACACTGTATTTTAATGTCGCCTTCTTTATCGTGCTGGTTTCCTTGCTGCTTCAGGGCACATCCTTAGGCTTTGCGGCCAAAAAAGCCAAAGTGCTGGTGCCGCCGCAACCAACGCCGATTTCACGCGTCGGGCTGGATATCGATGTTTATAACGACTGGGAACAATTTGTCTATCAGCTCGGTTCCGACAAATGGTGCGTCGGTGCCGCACTGCGTGATCTGCAAATGCCCCAGGCGACACGCATTGCGGCGCTGTTCCGTGGCAAAGAAATGCTGCATCCGACCGGCAGTACGCGTCTGAAGGAAGGCGATATTCTTTGTGTGATCGGCCAGGAAAAAGACTTACCGGAGCTCGGCAAGTTGTTCAGTGACAGCAATAAAGTGGTGCTTGATGACCGTTTCTTTGGTGATTTCATTTTGCAGGCTGATGCGCCGCTGGATGCGATTTCCCAGCTGTATGGTCTGAATCTGGAAGAGACGGTCGATCAGTCGCAAACCCTGGGGCATTTCGTGATCAATCTGCTCGGTGGCGAACCGGTTATCGGTGACCATATCGAATGGGACGGGCTGACGTGGACAATTGCGGAAATGGAGGGGAACCGGGTAAGTAAAGTCGGTGTCAGAATTGTGACGCAGAAGGCCTGAAAAGTAGTTTTATCGAAAGTTTCCGCCAGATAATACAAATCCCGGTCTCACACCGGGATTTGTTCAAATTAGCGGTTAATCGATCTCGCCATGCGGGTATACGTATGGCGTACACCGCGGATCGCAATACTGTAAGCCATGATATTCTCGGGCAGTGCGATCCCCATATAACCTGTATCGCCAATGTGATGCAAATCAGCCCCGGCCATTTTGCTCATCAGCGCAATTTGCCGCACCGTACTGACATCAGCGCCTTCCTGGGATGTCCCGATGGTTGTCATCGCCAGCGCCCCGTGCGCATGTGCACAGGCAATCAGCGACGTGACTTTTTCCTGACTCATCCCCGGAACAGTCCCCGGAGCAGGGATCAGAACAACATCTGCACCCTGTGACGCGGCGAGCTCCGCATTGCTGACATTGTTCAGTAAAGGCTGAGTGATGGCGATCGTTTCACTGACTAACACGCGACCTTCGCTGGCATGGATAGCATAGAGAAGCGTCTCGCGGTCCATGTTAACGACATCCGAAGCACAACAATCCAGTAATCGTTTCTTTGTCATGAGAGAGAGATGTCCTTATTGATTTAATAATTCACGAATTTCACTGGCAATAATTTCCGCCTGCGTACCGATGATGACCTGCAGGCCTGAATCTCCACGTTTTATCACTCCCATCGCTCCCAGTTTTTTTAACGCTGGCTCCTGAATCATATCCCTGTCGACAATTTCAAGGCGCAAGCGGGTTATGCAGGCATCAACCCGTATCAGATTTTTCTTTCCGCCCAAAGCATCGAGATAGGCAGCGGCAAGCCGTGAGGAGTTAATGAAGGGACTGGCAGATTCATTCTCTTCCCCCCTGCCCGGCGTCGCAAGATTGAAACGATGAATATCACCCGTGACCGCCGCACCCTGCTCAGGAGTAAAGGTGCCAAACACAAACCAGACCAGCGAATTAACAATATGGTGCAAGCCAACTACACGGAAAATCACATTCAGGACGCCGTAAACAAATGGCCCCACCGGCCCCGACGCAACCAGCCAGTTTCCCAGAGTGTTTACGCCGTGTTGAACCGGTGCCCACGCCCACGCCAGCACCATACCCAGCAGCAGGCAGCTCAGCCCTGTCGCAATCGGGATAAACCGTTTGCCGCCAAAGAAAGCCAGATATTCGGGTAAACGGATATTCTGATAGCGATTATATAAGACTCCCGCCAGAACCCCGGTAAGAATACCCGACAATACGCCCATGTTGAGTTCCGGGTTAGACGTTCGCCCTTTCAAAAGAACAGATTAATACCCGGTTGAATAACTCTGGTAAACCCTTCGCGGGAGTAATGTGTGGCTCAGGCATGAAATACGGCGGAGGGGCACAATGAGCAGGAAAAGAATGCGGACGTTATCTCAAAAGATAATGACATCAAAGCCTTTGTGGTGAGAACACTGCAAACCGAACAACTTTCTGATTCTCTACAACGCTTCGTAAACGGTGCCAGCAAAAGCCGTGAGGCACCGCAGACAATGAATGAATTCATCAGTGCCATAAGTAATCCGAACACCTATGTTCATCAAGCTTATGACTTACTCTTCAACGATGCTCCAACCATTGACTTCAGTAACATCCGCCAGGTTGAACAACTGATGAACCAGAATCCCTTGTTGCGGGCTACGCGTAAGTATCTGAAGCTGGTTTTCCAGGCGCTGAGTGTGAAGAACGCAAACGATAGCCTTTCAGTTTCATTCCAGCAGGGGGCAACCCATACATTTGCCAATGTAAAAGAACTGAACCACACGTTACAAAATCCCTCAAGCCTGGCACAACTTATTGGACTAAAATCTCCCGGACAAGCCTCTGAGATGCCACTGCTCCAGGAGGTCCGGCAATATTTTTCAGTACTGGCCAGCGGCGGTTCACCCTCAACGGGTGCGGAGGCTAAACTAAAAGAAGAATTTGGGGAATTTATGGTGACGGGCTTTTAACGCGACTTTTGCACGACGGGAGTCTGTGCCGCACGGGGCGGCACAGAGGTTGTGTTACTGACCAGCCTGCGGGTCTTTGTCGTAGTCAGAACAAGACTGATAGCCTTTGTTCATCACATGACCGGTGTCGTTAAAGCTGACGAAATAAGTCTGGGCTTTACCATCACGCGGCGCGACCGCATAAGTCTGACATGTCCCTTTCGCATGAATCAGCGTCGCTTCCGTTGACGGTGGCCCTGCAATAGCACGGACCTGAGATTTGGTCATCCCGACTTTCACGTCGCTGACGACCGGCTCTTTCACATAACTCGCTGCACGGTCATAAGTCTGACACCCTGCCAGTACCGAAACTGCTGTAGCAACCACCAGTAACATTTTCTTGTTCATAACTTCTCCTCCTGAGTATTTTTGTCTTGTTAATCATAGAAGACGTAAGGGATTTCGCCAGCGGATATGACTTCTGTTTGTTGATTACACCCTGTTTTAAGTTTTTTCTGATAACGGCAAATGGCTGTTTTGGCGCAGCCGGATGGACATTTTTTCTCAGTACAAAAGAGGATATTCAGGGCTTTTTGATCTATACATGAAACAGATAAGCCATTGAATGCGCGACAAGGAGCCATTCCTGATGCATTTGGATCGACGCAGGTTCGTTACTTTGCTGGGTGTTATTGCCCTGATGCCGATAGCCCAAACGGGTTTCGCGACTCCCCGGGAGGTTGCCATGGATACTCTGCTGCTCGACAAACCCGACGGCGGTGTGCCGAATAACAGGTTACCGGTGCTGATTTATCACCGCGTCATTCCGCCTGATATCCCCGATAATGCCGAATATCTTGAACACCTCTTCCGTGCCAACGGCTGGCCGCCCCAGTGGCGTTATCCCGTGTATACCTTTACGCATTTTCATTCCAATACACCTGAAGTATTGGGTGTTTATGCCGGTACGGCAAAACTGCAACTGGGCGGTGAGCACGGTAATATTATTGAGGTGAATGTCGGTGATGTGTTATTGCTCCCTGCAGGTATCGGCCATAAACAAATTTCCGCCGATGAAAACTTTATGCTGGTCGGCGCGTATCCGCCGGGTATCAAAGCCGATTTATGCCACGACGAACTGCCGCAACTGGCGGCGCGCACCAAAGCGGTGAACGCCGTCCCGCTGCCCGCGACAGATCCGGTAACCGGACACAGCGAAGGCAGCATGCTGGTCTGGCATCAGAAATGACCGCACATCACGCAGCAGTCAGGACGAAACGTGCCACGGCTTTTTCCAGCCGCTGCGATTGTTCAAGTAACTGCAGGGAAGTTGCTGCTGCATGATCCGCCAGTTTGCCGTTTTGCAGCGTCACCTGGTTAAGCACGGTGATACGCTCCGAGACCTCATGAACATTTTGCCCCTGAGATTGCGTCGCGTCTGAAATCTCATTCACTAATGTGCTGAGGCTATTGAAGATATTAATGATCTCTTCCAGATTCTGGCTCAGCACTGTGACCGATGCAGAACCCCGGCCGATTTGCTGCACGGAATCGTCAATCAGCTGATGGATACCGCGCGTCGAATGGCTGCTCTTCTGCGCCAGCACACCGATTTCTTTCGCCACCACGGCAAATCCGCGCCCGTGCTGCCCGGCATGCGCCGCTTCAATGGCCGCATTCAGCGCCAGAATGTTAGTCTGAAACGCCACACTGTCGATAATCGACACAATATTGCTCATGTCTGAAGACTGGCTGACAATTTCGTTCATCGCTGTATCCACCTGCCCCATCACTTCACCGCCGCGCATCGCCACGCCTCTTGCCTGCTCAGCACGCTGACGGGCCTGCTGCACATGGATGGCGTTTTCTTTCACACGTTCATTGAGATGGGAGATATGTTCAGTGGCAGCTCTGAGCTCTTCGTTCTGAATGGCAGCCTGCGACGACAGCTCTTCGTTACCTTTCGCCATCTGATTGATATTGAGCATGATATGCGACGAGGCATCGCGCACTTCACTGACCAGTTTTTGCAAACCACGCTGCATATTTCGCAGGCTGACGCCCAGTTCGCACATTTCAGTCACCCGCGCCGGGTCAGCCGGGACATCCCGCGATAAATCCCCGGCTGCCAGAACGCTGATATGACCAATCATCCGTTGCAGCGGACGGATAATCCACGCCGAGACTCCGCGCCAGACCAGCACCGCAATTACTGCCAGAATGACCAGTGCCGCCATAAACAGCGTTTTCGCCTGCGTCAGCGCGTTGAGTAAACGGTCACTCAGTGACACCGCAATGTGCTCATTAACTGCCAGATACGCATAATATTTCTGACTGAAATCATCCTGAAAGGCCTGGACAGGCACTTCAAAGAATACGTCGATATTGCTATTTTTTTGCAGACCATCAGCCTGTTCCCGTAAGCCATCGTAGAACATCTGATAGCTGGCTTTCAGCCCGGTGGCGGCCGTATCGGCGTTTTTCGTCATGCTTTCGAATTGTGCAAACGCTTTTTGTGACGCGGCAAGCGAACCCAGCGACTCTTCCAGCAGGCTGTTCCAGCTGCCGACCGAGCCGGTTTCTTTATCCTGCATGTAATAAATGCCGGCGCGGTTCAGCTTGTCACTGGCCATCAGCAATTCCATTCGGGCTTTATCCATTACGCCTTGCTGCTGACGCAGACTTTCGGTGGCAATAACGTTGTTACGTGCATCCCGCAGGATTTTGGTGAGCACTACGGTGGAGAAGATTTGTAAAGCAGAAAACAGCGTGATAACGCAAATGACCCCGAAAAGAATTCCCCGGGGGCGTTTGATGAAATCGAATCGAAACAACTTGTTGAATCGCATTTTACCAGTAAGTAAACGAGACGTTAAAATCATGATTATTCTGCATTATTTAGAGAAGAAGCAGGATTTTACGCGCGGAAAATGACAATAATATTTCAATGAACTGACCTGACTTCGCATAGTAACCTACATAATTAAAGCGGCAGGAAGGCGACGGGTCAGGAGATCCCGATGAACGTACATAAGTCTGTGTTTCGGGTCCCAGAACGCCGCCAGCGCACCTGCCGCCTGGCATATGACGGATATTATTTCGGGAAAATCCAGACATATTGCTCGGGTAACTTCAAATGACAATGCTGCGGATCGCGCACATCTGTACCGTAAGCACGGATCACAAAATCATCGCCAGATGTGCGGAACAGATATTCCCAGCGGTCACCCAGATACATGCTGGTCAGAAGGGGGAGCTCCAGCTGATTCTCGCCCGGCCCGTCTGCCAGCACCACGCGTTCAACACGGATCACCGCTGTCCCCTCCTGCCCTGCCTGCACTCCCTCACCCGCCAGCCCCCACAACACCCAGTCGCTGCCTTCGATACGCGCTTTACCCTCACGCACTTCGGTGATTTTGCCGTGCAGGCGATTGTTGCTGCCCATAAATTCGGCGGTAAACAGCGTTTTTGGCGAACCGTACATTTCCTGCGGCGTACCCTGCTGCTCTATTTTGCCGTTATTGAGCAAAAGAATGCGGTCTGAAATCGCCATCGCTTCGTTCTGATCATGCGTCACCATCAGTGCCGACAGCCCGAGTTTAATGATCAGTTCGCGCAGGAATACCCGCGCCTCCTCACGCAGTTTGGCATCGAGGTTCGACAACGGCTCATCAAGCAAAATCACCGGCGGGTTGTAGACCAGCGCCCGGCCAATTGCCACGCGTTGTTGTTGACCGCCGGAAAGCTGATGCGGATGACGCTTGCCCAGATGCCCGAGACCCAGCTGATTCAACACATCCTGTACGCGCCGGGTGATTTCATCCGCCGAAACCTTACGTAATTTCAGCGGATAGGCCACGTTCTCAAACACGGTTTTGTGAGGCCACAGTGCGTACGACTGAAACACTAACCCGAGGTTGCGCTCTTCGGCCGGAATTTCGCTGCGCGGTGTGCCGTCGTACACTTTGTTTTTGCCAATGACGATGGTGCCTTTCACCGGCTTTTCCAGCCCGGCGACTGCACGCAGTAATGTCGTTTTGCCACTGCCTGAAGGCCCGAGCAACGATACCACTTCACCGCGTTTGAGCTCCATGGAAACGCCCTTCAGCACCGGATTGTCACCATAAGTTAAGTGCAGGTTGTCGACCGATAATTCAATCATGTAATTTCACTCCGAAACGAAGGGCAATACCCAGACCTAATACCACCAGCAGGATGTTAATAAAGGAAAGCGCGGCAACGATATCAATAGCCCCCGCCGCCCACAGAGAAACCAGCATCGAGCCGATGGTTTCCGTACCCGGCGAAAGCAGATACACCCCGGTGGAATATTCGCGTTCGAAAATCAGGAACATCAACAGCCAGGAACCAATCAGGCCATAACGTGACAGCGGAATGGTGACATGGCGGGTGATCTGCCCGCGGGTTGCACCGGTACTGCGCGCGGCCTCTTCCAGCTCCGGCCCGACCTGCAACAGTGTTGAGGAAATCAACCGCAGCCCGTACGCCATCCACACCACGGTATAGGCCAGCCAGACGCTGAAAATGGTACTGCGCAACGATCGCAGCCAGACCACCAGGTTATCGCGCAACCATTGCGACCACGGCATGCCGGAAAGCCAGCCGGATTTGAGCGCGTTATCCAGCCACATCGGCAGGAACAGAAACACCCATAAGAATGCCAGACCGGCCAGCAGCCCCGGCACCGCACGCGGCACCAGCACGCTGTAATCGAGGAAACGGGTGATGCCGTCCGGTTTACGGTGCATTGCAATACCGATAAACAAATAACAGGCTACTGCCAGCGCGCCGCCGATGACGCCGATGGCCATCGAGTTGACGATGGCGCGCAGCAGGTTCGGCTGTTCCCAGATCGTACGGAACGTATTGAGCGACAGTTCATCCCAGAGGGAAACCCCGACGCCCCAGTTGGAGATAAACGCCCGCAGTATTACACCTATCAGCGGAACGCCGATGGTTACGGTCAGCCAGAACGCCACCACGGCACCGGCCACCCAGCGCCATTTGCCGAGCGGCAGGGCACGCGCCTGCGAGGCTTTACCTTTCACCGTGACGAACCGGTTCGCGGTACGCATCAGACGGCGCTGTAACATCACCAGCGGAATAGTGATACATATCAGCACCACCGCCACGGCGGCCATCAGATGATAAGACGGCGTACCAAGTTTATTAGTCAGCTGATAAAGATAGGTTGCCAGCACCATGTTGCCTTCCGGATCGCCCAGCACCAGCATCAGGCCAAAAACTTCCAGCCCGAGGAAGAACAGCAAAACGGTGGCGTAAAGGATCGACGGACGAACCATCGGCAGGCTGACAGCGGTCATCACCTGTAGCGGCGAGGCACCTGCGGTTCGCGCCGCTTCCTCAACATCCGACCCGACGCTGCGCAGTGCCGAGGAGATGTACAGATAGGCGTGCGGAACGTGCGTCAGTCCGGCAATCACCACGATGCTCGACATGTCGTAGATATTCCATGGCACAAACCCGAGCACCGACTGGGCCCACAGCGAGAAAAACCCGACCGGTCCGGCGGCCACCACGTAACCGAAGCCTAATACCATCGGTGACACAAAAATCGGCACCAGGATCAGCGGCTCAATCACGCGTCGGCCCGGTAAATCCGTACGCACCATCAGGAACGCCAGAATACCGCCGAGCGGGATTGCGATAACGACCAGCCCGAAAGCCAGAATAAAGCCACTTTTCAGCGCCTTGTAAAAGTCCGGATCGGTAAATATGAATCCAAAGGATTCGAGGCTCCATTCTTTTGACGGTGAAAAGAACGGCGCGGAGAGGAAACTCTGTATCACGATAAACGACAACGGAATGTAGATAACCAGCGCCGTTATCAACACCACAATGCCGCGCGGCAGGCTTTGCCACTTTCTGCGCAATGCATTCATGTTACTTCCCTTCGGTTAGAAACAAGGAGAGCGAAATCAGGCAGGGAAAAGGAAGCGCGACGGAAAAGGCCGCGCTTCGATATGTCACTACTTGGCAGCAGCGGTACGCCATTGTTTGATGTAATCGAGGCGTTTTTTCTGTTGCAAATATTCCAGCAGAGTCTCATCCACCGGGATAGGCTTGAGCGCATTGCCCAGCATTTTGGTCATACCGTCAATATCGTTTTTGCCTTCGATATCGTTACGGATGGACGGGATATCAGCCTGATTAGCCAGAATGCTTTGCCCTTTCTCAGACAGCACATAATCCAGCCACAGTTTGGCCGCGTTGCTGTTTTTCGATTCCTGACTGATGAAGGAAACGCGGGAAAGTACCAGGGTGTAATCCTTCGGATAGGAAATCCCCAATGACGGGTCGGTTTTAGCACGGGCTTCGGCGTAGGAACCCAAAATATTAAAGCCGATGAGGTTTTCGCCGGAAGAGACGCGTTCCATCATGGTGCCGGTAGAGGACTGCACCGCTA
This sequence comes from Rahnella sp. CFA14(1/10), assembly GCF_004195095.1. Classification (NCBI taxonomy): domain Bacteria; kingdom Pseudomonadati; phylum Pseudomonadota; class Gammaproteobacteria; order Enterobacterales; family Yersiniaceae; genus Rahnella; species Rahnella sp. CFA14(1/10). The sequence continues at coordinate 152,730 of NZ_SEWS01000004.1, forward strand.
AGCCGCCTTTGGCCACATCAGCCAGCGTTTTGAAATAATTCGGATCAGCTTTGAAATCCTGCACGGACAACATAAAACCGAGGCCGGATTTCTCAATGTCGTAAGTAGTCACTTTTTTGTTGAATTTTTCGGTCTGGCTGGCGATGAGTTTTGCCAGTGCCGCATGGGAATCGGGAACATCACCGGCCGGGATCAGACGTTTGTTATAGATAAATACCACAGGCTCATATGTCGTGCCGTAGGCTTTGTCTTTCCACACCGCCCATTTTGGCAGCTGGCCCTGTTCGGGGGATTTATACTCCTGCGCGTAGTCGGTCGCCAGTTTCAATGCGGTGTCCATTGAAGAGCTCCACACCACGTCGCCGCTGGTGCCGCCCGCTGCCTGTTCGCTGATGTAACGGTTGTACAGTTCGGTACTGTTCATGTCGTTATATTCAACTTTGATACCCGGATATGTCGCCTCGAAACCCTGAATCAGCGGACCGGCCGCTTTGGTATCTGTGGTGGAATAAACCACCACTTTGCCTTCTTTGGTCGCCGCATCGACGATTTTCTGATAGTCGGCCGGGTAGCCCTGAGGTAATGCAGACATTGCAGAGGAAGACATCATCACAGCCGCAGCAATCAGAGAGAATCGTAATTTGTTGGTCATTATTGTTAACCTCTAGTTACATTTGGGAAACTAAAAATCAACATAGCGCATAACATCTGACAGGCAATGGGGTAATTTTTTTATCTTCCCGATTTGTGAGTCGGGGCGTTTTTTAGGTAATTAACACCATAAAAACCACAGCTAAAACGCAAAACAGGCCACCTGAATGACCTGTTTTAGCTGTCTCTAAACGACGTTTATTTAAAATATCCGGCGGTATCGATATCCGTGAGTAAATCCTGCTGTTCAGGCTTCCAGCCCAGAACATCGCGGGTGATCTGACTGGAAGTCGGATTGTTAAGCGAGGCAAAGTGGGTAAACCAGCCAAAATGTGCAGCGGCCTCTTGCGCATTTTTACTGACTACCGGCAGATTCAGATGTTTGCCAATCATTGTGGCGATCTCACGAAATGGCACGCCTTCTTCTGCGCTGGCGTGATAAATGGCATTCTGTGCACCTTTCTCCAGCGCCAGTACAAATACCCGTGCAGCATCAAAACGGTGAACCGCAGGCCAGCAGTTTTCGCCATCACCGGGATACGCCGATTCCCCCTTTTCCCTCGCCATCGCAATAATCAGCGGTACAAAGCCATGATCACCCTCGCCATGCACCGACGGCGGGAGACGAACCAGAGACACCCGCACGCCCTGCTCAGCCAGCTTAGCGACAGCAAGATCGGACGCCACACGGAAATTTTGCCCGTGTGGATCCGCTAAATCGTTTTCAGTCACCAGACGTCCTGTGTTCACCCGCGCGGTCGCGGTGCCGGAGGTGACGATCAACGGTTTATTTGTTCCCTTCAGCGCAGCACCTAAGACGCCAATCGCCTGCCGGTCTTTTTCGCAGTTCTCCTCAAACCTGGAGAAATCATGGATAAACGCCATATGGATCACGCCATCGGCCTGCTCCGCGCCGGATGTAAGACTTTCCGGATCTTCAATACTGCCGCGATGCACACCCGCCCCCACGTCGGTCAGCGCCTGTGCCGCCGCATCCGAGCGGGCCAGTCCCAGCACCTGATGACCGGCGCGCAGCAATTCCTGCACCACCGCAGAACCGACAAAACCTGTTGCACCTGTCACGAATACACGCATTTCGAATTCCCCTGTTATTGGCCATTCAGTTGTGGCTGAAAATAAGCATGTTTTACGTGACAAAATATAGGCGCTGGAGAAAAGACGATCTATGCGCTAATGTCCGCATTATCTTTGCAATCGTCCGGAGTGGTTGGTGGATCCTCTTTCTGATGTGTTAGCGCTGCTGAAGCCACGCAGTTATATGTCCAAAGGTTTTGAAGCCGGAGGGGCCTGGTCGGTGCAATTCCCCGAGCATTATCAGTCGATTAAATGTAACGCGATCATTACCGGCGAGTGCTGGCTGGCAGTCGATTCGGTGCCCGGTGCGGTGCATCTCAGAGCCGGTGACTGCTTTGTCTTACCCAGCGGCCGCCCGTTCCGGCTGGCCAGCGATCTGAACATTCAGCCGGTCGATGCCGGGCATATTTTCCAACAGTCACAGGATGGCGGGACCGTTTCCTGCAACGGCGGCCACGATTTCTTCCTCACCGGCAGCCGGTTTGCGGTCAGTGGCCCTGACGCCACCACGTTGCTGGCGATGTTACCGCCGGTAGTGCATATCTCGAAAGAATCCGATAAAGAAAGTTTGCGCTGGGCGGTTGAACGGATGATGCAGGAATTGCGTGACCCGCGGCCGGGCGGGTTGCTTATCGCTCAGCATATGGCACATATGATGCTGGTGCAGGCGTTACGGATGTACGTGGATAATGCAGCGGAAGGTGAAGGCAGCGGCTGGTTTGCCGCCCTGGCCGATAAGAAGTTATCCAGGGCGCTGAATGCCATGCATGAAAACCCGGCGCAGCGCTGGACGGTGCAGACGCTGGCGGAACGTGCAGGTATGTCGCGTTCGGTGTTCTCACAGAAATTTAAACTGGCCGTAGGCAGCGCGCCGCTGGAATACCTTACGCGCTGGCGGATGTTACTGGCCGGAGACCGGCTGGCGAACAGTAAAGAACCGGTGTCCGCTGTGGCGCTGTCGCTCGGTTACGAATCTGAAAGCGCCTTCAGCACCGCGTTTAAGCGTACGCTGGGATGCTCACCCCGGCAGTACAGCCAGCGGGAAACGGGCTGACTGAAAACAGAAATGTTGAAAAGGCATGAATTTCAGGCACAAAAAAAGCCGCTAATGGCTTAGCAGCTTTATCGTGTTGTTTATGGCGGAGGAGGAGAGATTCGAACTCTCGAATGGTTTCCCATCGCCGGTTTTCAAGACCGGTGCCTTCAGCCGCTCGGCCACCCCTCCGTAAACAACAAGTACTTTACGACTTCAGTCGTTCAGTACGGGGCGTAGTATACAAGACCGGAAAAAAGATGCAAACATTATTTTCAGTCTAGTTTGTTGATTTTATGAGCATTTAAATCATATGCACAAAGTCGTGCATAAATGACAGACACAAAAAAAGCCGCTAATGACTTAGCAGCTTTCTTGTGTTGTTTATGGCGGAGGAGGAGAGATTCGAACTCTCGAATGGTTTCCCATCGCCGGTTTTCAAGACCGGTGCCTTCAGCCGCTCGGCCACCCCTCCGCAACGAAGCGAACTATAAACAGTGCCGATCCGCTTGTAAAGCCTGATGCTGTCCGATTGCCTGAAAAACAGGCATTCAGTTCGCAAACGGCGATTTAAGCATCGTTTCGGTGACTTTGACGTCCGGATGCCGCACCCTGCCCGCGCTGAACAGGTAAAGAAGGGTAAAACGTCTTTAATGACACACCGCAACTCCTTACACTGCAACCTGTTTGTATTTTCACCGACTCCAACTTTTTGTTAAGAGTGAGAATTCTATTATGGACCGTATGGATCGTATCGTTGCCTCTTCGTCATCACGCGCTGGCTCGTTGCTAAGTACGCACCGGGTGCTGCGTAATACTTATTTCCTGTTAGCACTGACCCTCGGCGTTTCAGCAATCACTGCGACGGCAAGTACGGTTCTGAGATTGCCGTCTCCCGGTTTTCTGCTGACCATCGTTGGCTTCTATGGCCTGATGTTCCTGACCTACCGCACGGCTAACAGTCCTGCGGGGATTTTGTCTGCCTTCGCACTGACCGGCTTTATGGGTTACACGCTGGGGCCGTTACTGAGCTCGCTGCTTTCAGCCGGTGCCGGTGACATTATTATGCTGGCCCTGGGCGGCACTGCCCTGGTGTTCTTCTGCTGTTCAGCCTACGTGCTGACCACGCGCAAAGACATGTCGTTCCTGTCCGGTATGATGATGGCGGGTTTTGTGGTGCTGCTGGTGGCGGTAATCGCTAACCTGTTCCTGCAAATTCCGGCGCTGTCGCTGGCGATCAGCTGCCTGTTTATTTTGTTCTCCGCAGGGGCAATTTTATGGGAAACCAGCAATATTATTCAGGGTGGCGAAACCAACTATATTCGTGCGACCGTCAGCCTGTATGTCTCGCTGTACAACATATTTGTCAGCCTGTTAAGCATTCTGGGCATGTCATCGCGTAACTGATAATGCCTGTTGTGAAGGGAAGCCCCGCCGAGTGCGGGGCTTTTTATTTTGTCTGACCGGTGTTTTTGTTAAACTGGCCGCCGCATTTTTACAGGCTGAGGTTATATGCTGGAGTTTGAAGGTCAGGTTATTGAAACCGACGCTCAGGGTTACCTGAAAAACAGTCATGAGTGGCAGGAAGGTATGGCGCCACTGCTGGCGGAAGAAGAGGGGATAGTTCTGACTGATGCTCACTGGGAAGTGGTGCGGTTTGTGCGCGAATTTTACCTCGAATTCAACACGTCTCCTGCCGTGCGCATGCTGGTAAAAGCAATGGCGCAAAAATACGGCGAAGAAAAAGGCAACAGCCGCTATCTGTTCCGGCTGTTCCCTAAAGGTCCGGCCAAACAGGCCACGAAAATTGCGGGCCTGCCAAAACCGGTGAAGTGCCTGTGAAAAATTTCAGTATTTGATTTTAAAATCGCTGTAATTGCCAGGCGCGGTCGGCTCGCTAAGCACGCGATCAACGCGTGCATGTTTCGGTCCGCCCTGCTTCAGCCAGGCTAAAAGCTGATCCACTTTCTCCTGTTCCCCGCATGCCACCACTTCGACGCTGCCATCCTCAAGATTTTTTGCGTAACCGGTAAGACCTAAACCCGTGGCCTGGTGTTGAGTCGCAAAACGAAAACCGACGCCCTGCACCATGCCGTATACATAGGCGGCTATACTGACTGTTGCCATAATATTCTCTCCGTTAGCGGTATGGTTCGTTGCAATTTGACCTGCATGACCGGACAATGTCGCTCTTTTTTGTCTCCGAACTGACAGAACCTAATTTTATGACTGCACGTTTAATGCTGGCCAAAGGCCGTGAAAAATCACTTCTTCGTCGCCACCCGTGGGTGTTTTCCGGCGCTGTTTCGCGCATCGAAGGTAAAGCCCATTCCGGCGAGACTATAGATATTGTAGACAGTCAGGGAAAATGGCTGGCGCGTGGCGCCTATTCGCCGTCCTCGCAGATCCGTGCGCGCGTCTGGACATTCAAACAAGATGAAGACATTGATATTGAGTTCTTCATCCACCGTTTACAGCAGGCACAGCGCTGGCGCGATTATATTGCACAACGTGACGGACTGGACGGATACCGCCTGATTGCCGGCGAATCCGATGGCCTGCCCGGCATCACTATCGACCGTTTCCAGAACTTTCTTGTGCTGCAATTGCTGTCAGCCGGTGCAGAATATCAGCGTGCCCCGCTGATTGCTGCACTGCAACATTGCTATCCGCAATGCGCTATCTGGGATCGTTCCGACGTCGCCGTGCGTAAAAAAGAAGGTCTGGAACTGGCTCAGGGACATGTATTGGGCGAAGAGCCTCCTGCCCTGCTGCCGATTCAGGAGCACGGTATGAGCCTGCTGGTGGATATTAAAGAAGGCCACAAAACAGGCTTCTATCTTGACCAGCGTGACAGCCGTCTTGCCGCACGCAATTATGCCGCCGGTCGTAACGTTCTGAACTGCTTCTCTTACACCGGCGCTTTTGCGGTGTCTGCGCTGATGGGCGGCTGTACCAAAGTCACCAACGTGGATACCTCTCAGGCGGCGCTCGATGTGGCCCGTCAGAACGTTGAACTGAACAAACTGGATCTGTCGAAAGCAGAGTTCGTGCGCGAAGATGTCTTCCAGTTGCTGCGCAAATACCGCACCGAAGGCCAGCAGTTCGACATGATCGTGATGGATCCGCCAAAATTCGTTGAGAACAAAAACCAGCTGGCCAGCGCCTGTCGCGGTTACAAAGATATTAATATGCTGGCGCTGCAACTGCTGCGTCCGGGCGGTATTCTGCTGAGTTTCTCCTGTTCAGGTTTATTGCCAACAGATTTATTCCAGAAAATTCTGGCTGATGCTGCGCTGGACGCTGGTCGTGAGATCCAGTTCGTCGAGCAGTTCCGTCAGGCAGCCGACCATCCGGTTACTGGCGCTTACCCTGAAGGGCTATATCTGAAAGGGTTCGCCTGTCTGGTAATAAACTGACAAAATAAGCGCGGTGTGCTGTTGTGACGGCATGCCAGCGAATTTTAAGCAGATTACGTGGTCAAAACTTGAAATAGCCCGTTTTATCTCCATATAGGGATTAATGAATTATTTTGGGAGGTCACTATGATTGCCAGTAAATACGGTATCGGACAACAGGTCCGGCACAGGCTGTTAGGTTATCTGGGCGTGGTCATTGATGTTGATGCCGAATATTCGCTCGATAAGCCTGAGGTTGATGAGGTTGCTGCTAATGAATCAATGCGTACCGCTCCCTGGTACCATGTTGTCATGGAAGATGAAGAAGGCCAGCCGGTTCATACCTATCTGGCTGAAATTCAGATCGATCATGAAATAGCCCGCTCCCATCCGGAACAAGCCTCGCTGGATGAGCTGGCGGCGTCAATCCGCCACCAGTTACAGGCCCCGCGTCTGCGTAACTAAAACGTTGGCCTTCTCCTGACGAAATGAAAAATAAAAACCGGCGCCAGTAGCCGGTTTTTTTACAGGCAGGATCCACAGAAGGTCACTTTTCCATGCCCAGACGCTGGAGCTCAATTTTAGGACAACGATCCATGACCACTTTCAGCCCGGCTTCTTTTGCCAGCACAGCGGCCTGTTCATTAATGACGCCCAGCTGCAACCACAACACTTTCGCTTTAATCGCGATCGCTTCCTGCGCGACGCCATAAGCAGCATCAGCATTACGGAACACATCCACCATATCTACCGGATGAGGGATTTCTGCCAGCGAACCATAAGCTTTCTGACCCAGCAGCGCCTGCCCTGCCAGTTTCGGGCTGACCGGGATCACCTCAAAGCCCTGAGAAAGCAAATATGCCATGACGCCGTAGCTTGGACGTCCGGGATTATCACTGGCACCCACGAGCGCGATGGTTTTCACTTCTTCAAGAATCTTGCGAATATCGTTGTCTTGCATGGGTTTATCTCCTTTGGCCTGTCTGCATTAAGTGTAACGCAGCCTGACCATTCCGACAGCCCCGGCGAGAAAAAGAAACGCGAGCAAGATCATCTCAGAGGGAAATTAAAACATTTTGTAAAACTTTGACACACAATCGTCATTCCTGAATAATAGAGAGTGAACAACGTTGTGTCTGAGGAGAGAAGAATGAAAATCTGTCATGCGCTGGTCGCATTAGCGAGTCTCAGCCTGATGGTGTCAGCTTCGGCGACCTCCCTTAAATTATCCCCTGATGTCGATGTTCTGGTGATTGATGGCAAACAGATGTCAGGCGCAATCCTTAAAGGCGCGGACAGCCTGGAACTGGATGGCGGTCAGCATCAGATTCTGTTTCAGGTCAGCAAAAATGTCAGTTCCGTCGCTCAACAGGTGCCGGTAACCTACCATTCGCCTGCGCTTATCGTCACTTTCAATGCTAAACGTAATCGTTCCGTTTCTTTCGTGTTGCCAAAACTGAGCAACGACAGTGAAACGGCACAATTTAGCCAGCAGATGAATTATCAGCTCGTTGATGAACAAGGCCGTCAGATACCCACGCAACGTGACATCCTCAATAGGTTTAATCCCGGACATTCCGCAGACGCTGAAAAATTGATGATAACCTACAATTTGTCGGGCGCACGTGCAGCAGTTCCCTCATTCGCCAAAGGTATTACAGAGAAAAAAACGGCGTTATCCACCGACGCAACGTCTCAAATTTCTCTCGTTTATCTTCATCCGTTGTGGACACGTCTGGCCGCGAATGCAGGCTTTGAGCGGTTGTTATTCTGGTTAAGACTACCGGATAATCAGGAACGGGCGTCATAACGTAATCTGCATCACGCATTCCCTCTTCTTCACGCCGAATTATCCCGCCTGAGCTATGCAGTAAAACGGAGTTTCAGTATTCTGTGATCCACTTTTACTTTCGCGTTGAAGGGAATTAGATGGAATACACTACCCGCACGATTGCAAAACAAAAACATATTGCTCTGGTGGCGCATGACCACTGCAAAAGCACCCTGCTGAAATGGGTTGATAAAAACGTTGCGGAACTTTCGCAGCATATTCTCTATGCCACCGGCACGACCGGCAATCTGGTTCAGCGTAATACGGGGATTGATGTCAAAAGCATGCTGAGCGGCCCGATGGGCGGCGATCAACAAGTAGGTGCGCTGATTGCCGAAGGCAAAATTGATATGCTGATTTTCCTCTGGGATCCACTCAATGCTGTTCCGCATGATCCGGATGTGAAAGCCCTGCTGCGCCTGGCGACCGTGTGGAATATTCCGGTGGCAACCAATCTGTCCACGGCTGACTTCCTGATCCAGTCCCCGCTGTTCCGGTCTGAAGTCGATATCACTATTCCAGATTATCAGCGTTATCTGTGGTCACGCCTGAAAGAATAACGCTTCAGGTGGCTGATTTTTTCGTTAAAAAACCCGGCAATGGCCGGGTTTTTCTGTATATGAATTACGGTTTTCGCTGGACCGGCACGCCGATATCTTCGAGCTGTTCGACAAAAACAGAAGGACGTTCTTTATCCTGCAGTAACCAGACCTGATGCTTAGCACGCGTCATCGCCACATACAATAAACGCCGCTCCTCTGCATCCGGGAAATTTTCAGGTTCAGGCAATAATACCTCTTCCAGTAAAGATTCTCGTGCGGGCGCTGGGAAACCGTCATTGCCTTCGTGCAATCCGACGATAATGACGTATTCAGCCTGTTGTCCTTTACTGGCGTGAATCGTCATAAAATCAAGATTAAGCTTTGGCCAGCGGGTCGCGGCTTTCTCCAGAATTTGCGGGCGAAGATGATGATAACGCGCCAGCACCAGAATCTGTTCATCGGCGGTGACATAACCGCTGAGTTTATCCAGCAATTTCTCCATCTGATCCTCAGGCAGGATCACGACATTCTTCTTGTTGCCTTTGGTCAGACTGTTCAGCGGCTTCTTCAGCTGATTAGGGTTTTGCTGCACAAACTTATTGGCGATTTCACCGATGCGATCATTGAACCGGTAAGTGGTGTCCAGCGCACATTGCGCTCCTTCACCAAAATTGTCCGCAAACGCCGTGGTCAGCGTCAGTTCAGCACCGCTGAAACGGTAAATCGCCTGCCAGTCGTCCCCCACGGCAAACAAACTGGTACGCTTGTTAAGTTTACGCAAGGCAGAGAGCAGCAGAGCACGTTGAGGAGATATGTCCTGGAATTCATCAACCAGAATATGCTTCCACGGACTGACAAAACGCCCTTTATCCAGAATATTGACCGCCTGATGGATAAGCCCCGAAAAATCCACTGCGCCCTCTTCTTTCAGCGCGGTTTTCCAGGCTTTCATCAGCGGCGCCATCAGGCGAATGCGCCTGGTGAACAGGTCTTTGACTTCCTCTGGTGCGCTTTCGATCATTTCAGCCTGACTGCCACCGTGCATACGCATCAGGCTCAGCCAGCGCTCAAGGCGACTTGCGAGACGCTCCGCCAGAGATTTATTTTTCCAGTAATCACCGTCAGGAACCGTCCACTGCAGTTCATCGGTCATCCATTGCCGCCAGCCGCTGGCCTGCACTTTTTTCTCTGCGCACTGCTGTTGCCATGTCTTAATCAGTAAGCTACGCCGGGCTTTCGGGTCGGTTTCAAGTTTACTGATTTTGGGCGTTTTCTTACTTCCTTCCTGGATAATCTGCAAAGCAAGCGCATGGAACGTCTTCGCCTTGATGCCTTCAGTATGCAGACGCTCTTTAATACGCCCGTTCATTTCATCCGCCGCCTGACGACCGAAAGCCAACAATAAAATTTGTTCAGGCTGCGCTTCCTGACGGCGCAACAACCAGCCAGCACGCGCTACCAGCACCGACGTTTTACCACTGCCCGCCCCGGCCAGTACCAGCACCGCATCTTCACCGTTCACCACTGCGCGGCACTGGCTGTCATTGAGCGGCGACACTTCAACGGTATCAAAAAAGTCACGGTTATCAGCAATCACTCTGTCCGTCCATGCCAGATTACGCTGGTCGACACTGCGTTTACCCTGCTCAAGCCAGCGCAGACAGATCTGATAGTCTTCCCGACAGTTATCAAATTCAGTAAGACGTTCAACAGGCACCGGAATGGCAGAAAATGCTTCAGCAATGTCTTTTTGCACATCAGCCAGGTCAACACGTTTGAACCATTTGTCTTGCTGTTCAATCTGCGTAATTTTTTTAACCTGCTCGTGCAATACCCCGGCGCTGACCTCGCTCATCTCAAGGCTCCAGGTTTGCCATATATTGAGAAGGTAATGATAAAACCGCTGTGTTTCCTGCCATTCAGTGCCGTGTAACCGGACCACTTTCTGCTCCGGTAATTCAAATTCGAGCTCTCCCCAGACGATGCCGCGTTTGCAACGGATGCGGATAAGCTGGTTAAAAGGGATCAGGTAATGATGCTTATCGCCGCTGACTTCCACGCCTGCATTAAGCAGTCGCACCCGGTTATAAGGATGCTGTGCCAGATGTTTCCCGAATGAGGTCGATTTCAATTCCATATCATCACACCGTGTTCTCTCTTTAATTCCTGATATCTTACATGCAAGCGCATTTAAGAGTTTACCTTTGATAAGCGCAGGCGATCCATACTGCAAAACAGAGTAGAATAAGAGGTGTGTTTACATTAAGTGAACATGAAATTTATCAGTTTTTTAATTTCTGCAGGAAGAGTTGCCATGCGTACTGTGCTCAATATTCTTAACTTTTTTTTAGGTGGTTTTTTCACCACGCTTTCATGGCTGCTTGCTACGCTGGTCAGTATTGTGCTGATTTTTACCCTGCCACTGACCCGATCTTGCTGGGAAATCACCCGTCTTTCATTGCTGCCCTTTGGCAATGAAGCCGTGCATGTCGATGAACTGTATCCGGAAAAACGTAACGTGTTGCTGTCCGGCGGGGGTACCCTGTTGAATATCTTCTGGTTTATATTTTTCGGCTGGTGGTTATGCGTGTCGCATATCGTTGTCGGTATTGCGCAATGTATCAGCATAATTGGTATTCCGGTGGGCATTGCAAACTTTAAAATCGCTGCCATTGCACTCTGGCCGGTAGGACGCCGGGTCGTTTCCGTCGAACTGGCAAAACAGGTTCGTGAAGCGAATTCAAGCCGTCTGAGAGAAAACGGACGCATCCGCTGATTGTGATGTTTCATCATTTTTGAATTTTAAGGTGGGGTTTTTTCGTGCTTTCTATTGCACCGGGTTTACGGCGTTATGCCTATAACAGCAATGTTCTTTATCACATCAGGATTTTCATTGCGTTGACTGGCGCTGCAGCATTGCCGTGGTGGTTGGGTCAGATCACGCTGACAATTCCCCTGACACTCGGCGTGGTTGCAGCGGCTCTTGCCGACCTTGATGATCGTCTCGCCGGCCGTCTGCGCAATTTGCTGATTACCCTTATCTGTTTTTTCATTGCCTCAGCATCAATAGAATTACTTTTCCCTTATCCATGGCTTTTTGCACCAGGGTTGATGATTTCAACCTGTGGATTCATCCTGCTGGGCGCACTGGGTCAGCGGTATGCCACCATTGCCTTCGGCGCGTTACTGATCGCCATTTATACGATGCTCGGTACCAGCATGTATCATATTTGGTATCAGCAACCGCTGATCCTGCTTGCAGGTGCCATCTGGTATAACCTGCTGACGCTGGCTGGCCATATTATTTTCCCCATCCGCCCGTTACAGGATCAGATTTCGCGTTGTTTCACGCAACTGGCGGCTTATCTTGAAGCCAAAGCCACTCTGTTTGATCCCGATCAGGAAGATAACAACCAGCAACTTGTTGAGCTGGCTATGGCCAACGGTCAGCTGGTCTCCACACTAAATCAAACGAAAAATACGCTACAGACCCGGCTGAAGGGTGATCGCGGGCAGAAAGGAACGCGCCGGACATTACATTATTATTTCGTGGTTCAGGATATTCATGAGCGTGCCAGTTCGTCTCACGTGCAATACCTCAAGCTCAGTGAACAATTCCACCACAGTGATATTCTGTTCCGCTTTCAGCGCCTGATGAGCATGCAGGCACGGGCCTGTTTACAACTGTCGCAATGTATTCTTTATCGCCAGCAATATACCCATAACAGCCAGTTTGAACGGGCGTTTTCACGGCTGGAAGAAGCACTCAAACGTCTGGAGTCTCACAACGAACACCGTGAGACGTTGCAGGCGCTGCGCCATCTTTTACGTAATCTGCATGCAATTGACGCGCAACTGGCAAATATCGAATCGGAGCAGTCTCTGCCTGAAAACCAGACCGGTAAAAGCCCGTTTGCGGAAGACCGTCTGACGGGCCTTGACGATATCTGGCTACGCATTTCCCGCCATTTCACACCGCAGTCAGTGTTATTCCGCCATGCAATCCGTATGTCTGTGGTGCTCTTTGTGGGATATGTTTTCATTCAGGTCAGCGGCTTAAATCACGGCTATTGGATTTTGCTCACCAGCCTTTTTGTCTGTCAGCCAAACTACAGTGCGACCCGCCGGAGATTAGCGCTGAGAATAATCGGCACGCTGGCCGGCATTGCACTCGGGATCCCTATCCTCTATTTCGTTCCCTCCGTTGACGGGCAAATGATTCTGATCGTCATCAGCGGATTATTGTTCTTTGCGTTCCGCACAGTGCAGTACGCGCAGGCCACGATGTTCATCACCCTTTTGGTGTTGTTATGCTTTAATTTGCTGGGCGAAGGATTTGAAATCGCTATCCCGCGAATTATCGATACATTGATTGGTTGCGGTATCGCCTGGGCGGCAGTGACCTTTATATGGCCCGACTGGAAATTCAGACAACTGGATAAGGTGGTCAGCAAAACGTTCGATGCTAACTGCCGTTACCTTGATGCCATTCTGGTGCAATACCATCAGGGGAAAGACAACAGTCTCGACTACCGTCTGGCTCGTCGTGATGCGCATAATTGCGATGCCGAACTGGCATCTGTTGTCTCGAATATGAGTTCTGAGAGGAATAACGATCCGGCGACCCTCGAAGCGGCGTTTCGCCTGTTATGTCTTAATCATACGATGCTAAGTTACATTTCAGCGCTAGGGGCCCATCGCGAGAAACTCAATGATGCGGAAACCCTGAGGTTGCTGGATGATGCAGTATGCTGTGTTGACGGGGCCTTGCATCATCTGCCTTCTGAAGCAGAACGCATTCAAAATGCGCTCGGACAACTGACTGCACGTATTCAGTTACGAACCACTGATATCGACAGTAAAGAGCAACTCGTGCTTCAGCAAATTGGATTACTGGTGGCTCATTTGCCTGAACTCACCAGTCTTAATACTAAAATCCTGCCGGTACAGAATCAGCTCTAGCTGCAGACAACGTAAGCAAATTTAGTGAATCGCCCTTGATAGCTGCTCTTGGTGATGGTTAAACCAGTGAGTTAATAACTCCCTGGATGCCATCGGCAAGGCGGCTTCATGAAAGCCCAAAATTGCCCCTTCCAATGCCATCAGTAAGTTAATCCCGAGATTCTTTTTTTTAATGGCACACAGTTTGAGATAGGTATGGCAGGCCCCCTGTAACCGCAAATCCCCCGAGTTTTCAATGCCGACTTGCCAGAGCATCCTTTCCAGCGCCAGCGAGAGATTGGGTAAATCTTTCAGGCGGGCGGCTTCGCTGTTTTTTTTCAACTCGATATCCCGCAGCATGCCTTGCAACGATAATCTGCCCAGCTCGCATAGCGCCTGAGGGTCACTCCATTGCCGGGCATTCACTTTGAAATAACGCAGCTGCACATCCATGCCCCGCTTGCGGTAGATCAGCCTCTCCATCTTCTTGCGGCAAAAATGCACTTCAGTTTCGCCGGTCGCTCGCAGATAGAGTTCACCATCAGAGACAAGGGCGAACATGACGCGGTCAGCGGACAAGCTCATCCCTCCAAACTGGGTGCGGGAACGAATATTGCCCAATGGGGCAAAAATTTCCAGACACTCAATCACTTTTTTTTTTTGATTTGTTTATCATTGCGTTATCCTTTTCACGTTAATTCCTTGCTTCCATTTTGAGTTACCAAAACAGCTAAAAGCAAAATACGCAATCTTATGTACCGCAACAAACATAAAATGTCGTTACAGCCCGTTGCCTTCAAAATTTGCGAGATATCTTGGAAAAATTGGGTTGATCTTTGCTCACCGCCAGAGTACTGTACATGCATACAGTAACTCACTGGGATACATCCTTATGCGAACTCAACACCGTACAAATCATCATTTTAGTCAGCTTGCTTTGCCCGTCACTCCGTCACAGGTAAATACGTCTGCATCTCTGAATAATGGTCTGATCACTGAGTTCGTCTATAGTGCGAGCCAACCAGCTTTTGCACAGTTACTGCTGCCCTTACTGCAACACTTAGGTATGCAGTCCCGCTGGTTGTTATGGCTCACACCTCAGCAAAAACTGAGCCGCCATTGGTTAACGCAGTCTGGCCTGCCGGTGGATAAAATGGTGCAAGTCAATCAAATTACGGCAATGTCGACGGTAGATGCGATGGAGAAAGCATTGCAGACGGGAAACTACAGTGTCGTGTTGGGATGGCTTCCGGATTTGAATGATGCTGAGAGGGAAAGGTTGCAAATTGCAGCCCGTCAGGGAGGGGCTTATGGCTTCATAATGAAACCCACAAATGAGCAGAATTCACCTTGTGGACATCATTCGACAGTAAAAATTCACTCTTCCGTATACCATTAGTTCAAAATAGGAATCTTCCTATGAAAATAATGCGGAACTTAGTGATTTGTGCTGAATAATGGCGGCAAGCCAGTAAAAACGGGCTTCCAGAATGCAGATAATTGCCAGAATTTGTCAGTAAATTGCCAAAGCCGTTAAGAAATATGTCCGTTTTTCCCTTTTTTTCCACGGTGTTAACACATCAAGCTTGTAAGTTTCGCGCCACGTTGTAGACTTTACAACGCCAAGGTTGCTCGATAATGCCAACGTAAAGTGGCAAGTTCTGAAATGAAGCAATAATCTTGGCGTAAGGATTTTAACCAAGGGCTTAAAAAGCTTAAAGCTCAATTGCCTATTTGGATGATAACGAGGCGCAAAATGAAAAAGACAGCTATCGCATTAGCAGTGGCACTGGCAGGTTTCGCTACCGTAGCGCAAGCCGCCCCTAAAGATAACACCTGGTATACCGGTGGTAAATTGGGCTGGTCCCAATACCATGACACTGGTTTCGCAAATGCTTACAACGGTATCGGCAACGGCCCTACCCACGATAGCCAACTGGGTGCAGGTGCGTTCTTGGGTTACCAAGCAAACCAATACCTGGGCTTTGAAATGGGATATGACTGGCTTGGCCGTATGCCTTACAAAGGCAGCGTAAATAACGGCGCGTTCAAAGCACAAGGCGTTCAGCTGGCTGCTAAACTGAGCTACCCGCTGACTGACGATCTGGACCTGTACACCCGTCTGGGTGGTATGGTTTGGCGTGCAGACGCTAATGGTAACTTCAACAACGGTGCTAATGGTCGCGTAAGTGATCATGACACAGGTGTTTCTCCATTGGCAGCCGTGGGCCTTGAATACGCAGTAACCAAAAACTGGGCTACCCGTCTGGATTACCAGTGGGTTAACAACATTGGTGACGCGGCTACCGTTGGTGCACGTCCTGATAACGCAATGCTGTCTGTTGGTGTTTCTTACCGTTTCGGTCAAGATGAAGCAGCTGCTCCAGTTGTTGCTCCAGCACCAGCTCCGGCTCCAGTTGTAGAGACTAAGAAATTCACTCTGAAATCTGACGTTCTCTTCAACTTCAACAAAGCGACTCTGAAACCAGAAGGCCAACAGGCTCTGGATCAGCTGTACAGCCAGTTGAGCTCCATCGATCCTAAAGACGGTTCTGTTATCGTTCTGGGTTACACCGACCGTATCGGTTCAGAACAATACAACCAGAAACTGTCTGAGCAACGTGCTCAGAGCGTAGTAGATTACCTGGTATCTAAAGGTATCCCTGCTAACAAGATCTCTGCACAAGGCCAGGGTAAATCTAACCCGGTTACTGGTTCTACCTGTGACACCGTTAAAGGCCGTGCTGCTCTGATCGACTGCCTGGCACCAGACCGTCGTGTAGAAATCGAAGTTAAAGGCTACAAAGATACTGTTACTCAGCCACAGGCTTAATAACACTCTTTAGCTTTACTACAGATACTGAAAACCCCGCTTTGGCGGGGTTTTTTTATGTCTTCAGTCAGGCAAAACAGATGACTCACTGAGGCACGAAACCAAATTTATCCGAAATCTTTCTTGCCAAGGATTTGTTCTAAATCTTCTTTCAGTGAAGACATCTGATTCGCATATTTCTCTTTACGCTCAGCATCTTCAAGAAGCTGAATGATAGTGTCAGAAAGTGTTGCACCACGGCGTTGCGCCAGTCCCGCTAAACGCTGCCAGACGAGAAATTCTAAATCGATGGATTTTTTACGCGTGTGCTGATGCTCGGCATTGAAATGCCGCTTACGGCGGGCACGGATAGTTTGCTTAAGACGGTTTTCCAAAGCCGGGTGCATATTATTCACAATCCAGTCGGATACTTTGACCGGCTCGTTTTCCAGGCTGAGAAGTTGATTCACGGATTCCTGGGCAGCGCTGTTTTCCAAATGGCGGGTGATCCGCTCACCTTCGCGGTGTTTTTTCACCAGGTACTTCCATTTCCAACCGCTTTCGAGATTTTCCAGTTGCTGATATTTCATCGTGAACTCTTCGGTGACCACGTAACTTTACTAAGCATAACAGCTTTAATTCAATTTTCACCCCAAATAAAGACGCTTATTTTGATTGTTTTTTGCCCACCCGTACAGCAATGTGCACTAAGACCAATTCCGCTACGACTCTCATTGTATGCAGCCGGATTTATTCTTGTATAATCGCACTTTCCCTTTTTATAGAAAACAGCTAACACATTGACCAATAACCGACTTGACTGGCAGCTTTTACTGCCCGACTCCGCGCCTTACGAGGCAATCTTTGCAACGGCTGCCCAGTTAGCCCCTGTAGATTTCGCAGGAACTCAGCCTCGGCTGGAAAATGGTTTAACCCTGTTTTGTCACCCCCGCTCACGCCCGCGTTTTATGACGCTCAAGGCGCAGGAAAATCGCGAATACTTGTCACGTATTGCGCAGGTAGTCAGCGACTTAATGCCTGAAACGGCTGAAGTCACGGGTAACCGTTATCATATTGAAGGCAATAAGGTCACGCTGCTGGCAGCGAAATCTGCTGAAGATGCATTCGCAGCGAAATCGACCTGCCTGTATCGTGAATGGATCGAGCCTGAACAGCTGTTCGGGTGCGTACGTATTTATAAAGACCAGATCCAGCTTGAGCCGGGATTAGTACATCAGGTCAATGGCGGTGTGCTGGTGCTTTCCATCCGTACCCTCATTGCACAACCTCTGATGTGGTTACGTCTGAAACAGATGATCACCGAAGGTCAATATCATTGGGTCTCACCGGATGAGACCACACCTTTGCCTGTTACAGTTCCTCCGATGCCGTTGGATATCCGCCTGATTCTGGTTGGTGACCGTTTGTCGCTTGGCGATCTCAGTGAGATGGAGCCTGAGTTGGTGGATTCTGCTATTTATGGTGAATTCGAAGCCGACCTGCCGCTGACAGAAGAAAGCGATATGGAAACCTGGTGTGGTTATATCAATACACTGGCTGATGAGCTTGAGATCCCACGTCTGGCCGCCGATGCATGGCCCGAATTTCTGAAGATGGCTATTCGCCACAGCACCGATCAGGGCAGTCTGACCCTCGATCCGGTATGGCTGAATGCGCAGCTGAGCGAAGCGGCACTCTATAATGAAGATGAGTTGCTGAGCGTCAAGTCTCTTGAAGCGGCGTCCAATGCCCGTGCATGGCGTGAGAGTTATCTGCAGGAACGTATGCAGGATGAAATCGAGCTTGGACAAATTCGCATTGAAACAGAAGGTGAAGTTGTCGGACAGATTAACGGTCTGTCAGTGCTGGAATATCCGGGGCATCCACGTGCGCTGGGTGAACCTTCCCGAATTAGTTGTGTCGTACACACCGGCGACGGTGAATTTACCGACGTTGAACGTAAAGCCGAGTTAGGCGGTAATTTGCATGCTAAAGGCATGATGATTATGCAGGCCTTTCTGATTTCCGAGTTAGAACTCGACCAGCCTCTGCCCTTCTCCGCATCAATTGTCTTTGAACAATCCTACGGAGAAGTGGACGGCGACAGCGCTTCCCTTGCTGAACTGTGCGCACTCATCAGTGCGTTGTCGATGCAGCCGATCAGCCAGCAAATTGCGGTCACGGGCTCAGTCGATCAGTTTGGGAATGTGCAACCTATTGGTGGCGTAAACGAGAAGATCGAAGGTTTCTTCGAAGTTTGTCAGCGTCGCGGTTTGACCGGCAAGCAAGGGGTCATTCTGCCAACCAGCAACGTGCGCAACCTTTGTCTGCATCCGCAGGTTCTGGACGCCGTTCGCGAAGGCCAGTTTCACTTATGGGCAGTTGATAACGCAGCCGAAGCGCTGCCTATCCTGACCGGATTGATTTACACAAACGAAGAAGAAGCTGAAGAAGAGCGTCCGAGTCTGCTGGGATTAATTCAGCAGCGTATTGCGCTGGTAACATCGCAAGGCAGCCCGCGTTATCCGTGGCCTCTTCGCTGGTTGAACTGGTTCAACCGCAGCTGATCGGAGTTGTTCAGCTTACAGCTGTTCGCTAAACTTCGCCCTTCATCAAAATAAGGCTTACAGAGAACATGGTAGATAAACGCGATTCCTATACGAAAGAAGACCTCGTAGCTTCTGGCCGCAGTGAACTGTTCGGTGCTGGCGGCCCTCCATTACCATCAGGCAATATGCTGATGATGGATCGTATCGTAAAGATGCAAGAAGACGGCGGCACCCATGGCAAAGGCTATGTTGAAGCTGAATTAGATATCAACCCTGATCTGTGGTTCTTTGGTTGTCACTTTATCGGCGACCCGGTAATGCCGGGTTGTCTGGGTCTGGACGCCATGTGGCAGTTGGTCGGATTCTATCTGGGCTGGCTCGGTGGTGAAGGCAAAGGCCGCGCATTGGGTGTGGGTGAAGTTAAATTCACGGGTCAGGTTCTGCCAACGGCAAAACTGGTCACCTACCGCCTCAATTTCAAACGTGTTATCAACCGTAAACTGATCATGGGCGTCGCTGATGGTGAAGTGCTGGTTGACGGCGTTGTGATTTATACCGCAACTGACCTCAAAGTGGGTTTGTTCAAAGACGCTGCGGCTTTCTAAAAAGTCCGATACAACGTCTGAAGAAAGGGTGAGCCTCAGGGCTCGCCTTTTTTACGTCTGTCGCAAAGATGAAAAACCTTTATTTTTCGCAGAAACAAAAACCTCCGCGCGCAGCGGAGGTTATTCCTTATTCTGACAGGGGGAGCCGCTTAAGCGGTAACAGCCCTGTCCTCCATGGCTTGTCGCCAACCCCCGAGCCAATGTGATCGGGCATCTAACGATTGGTACGGACAAATCTCTTTTGAGCGCCCGCCAATACCTGCTTGATATCCACGTGATTGTGCCCGTTCCAGGCGATCGCGTTTTTGTCTCTTCATGCCTTGTATCCCTCATTATTCAGGTCAGGTGGAAAGAAAACAGTGGTCCGCTTCTGCGTCCACATCTAACAAATAGCTGCATTATGTAGGGAGGTCAATGCGCAAAATTCACGCCAATGTCACATTGGTGAGCTATATTATTGGATTGCGCGCGAGCTAATCGTGCCGGTCGGTTTCCCATCTGGCTGATCGCCATAAAAAAATCCCGGCCTCTGTTAAATCAGAAACCGGGATTTTTTACGTTTAGCTTAAAAAATATTAAGTTTAAAAAAACGTCATCTTATTTGCGCGGCGATCTGGCCCGCTTCTTGCTGCCACCCCGCTGCCAGCGTTCTGACTAGTGCATCATACCCATCTTCGGTTTGCCTGAGATTCAGGGCGAAATCACGCTGAATGACCTGGCCGTCTCGTGTCAGGCTCCAGCTGCCGCTGACCACGACAATGCCATCGTAACGACCATGGAAACCGGTCACATTAACATTCAGTACATCCTGATCATCGGTATTGGCCGCCTGTGAGGAAACCAGCGAGCCCGGCAAGTCACGGCGTAAATAGGTAACCAGCGCCTGGTGAAGCTGTTGATCCAGCGGACTGGCCCAGAGATTATTCTGGGTCAGTGTGTACTGCACATCATTGGTCTGATACACCAGCCCGGAACCTGCAAGATAATCAGCAACACTCACCCGCTCAACCCACAGGTGCCGTTGTACGGCGCCCGTTGACATCGCGCTGCCGGTTGTCGCAGTGCTGCTTAGCACGGGCAACTGGTAGTAAGTTTTCTGATCACTGCTGCTACAGGCAGTCAGGAATAATGCTAAGACGACAGGTATCCATTTCATCATTATTTGGCCTTCTTCGGCTGAGGATCATCTTGCCCTGGGGCGGCGAAAATCAGTGCATTACTTTTCTGGTTCAGCGTTTTCAATACCGGTTGCAGCTCACGCAGAGTTTTATCCAGGCTCTGCATATCACCGACCAGATTGCCGTACGCCGGTGAACCTGGCTGGAAGCCTTTCAGGCTGCGGTTCAGCTGGATAAGTGTCTGCTGCATATCCTGTGGCAGATTTTTCATTTCTTTACTGCTGACAATCGCGTTCAGAGATTCAATCGTTTTTTGCGTTGCCTTCATTGTTCTCTGACTTTCCGCCAGCGTACTTGTCGCTTCACGCATCATCGGTTCGATTGGCAGATTATTGATCTTATCGAGCGTGGTCATCAGCTTCTGCTGAATCTGCGCAAAGCCTCCGCTCACGGTCGGCAATAATTTATTCCCGGCGATTTCCAGCGGCCCTTTCCACGGTTTCTCATTCGGATAGAAATCCAGATCGATATACATCGCCCCCGTTAACAGGTTGGCGGATTTCATTGAGCCACGCAGGCCATGCGCAATACCGTCACGGATATGATCTTCAATATTGAAATTACTGCCCAACAGTTGAGCAAAGCGATCTGGCTCAATGCGGATCAGCACCGGAATACGGTAATCATCCGACATCTGCTGGTTAAGAACATTCATCGGATAAGGCACTTCGGCCACCGTTCCCAGACGAATACCGCGGAATTCAACCGGTGCACCGGGTTGCAGACCACGAACAGAATCCGAGAAGAACATCACGTAATCCATGTGACGGGTATACAGTGATTCCTGAATGCTTTTTTGATCATCGAAGAGCTTATAATTGTCGCCATCTTTGGCTTCATTGCCCTGCGTCCAGCCATTTGGAATATCAAAGCTGACGCCGCCGCTGAATAAGGTCGTCAGGGAGCCCATTTCGACACGCATGCCGGCGGCAGACATGTCAAAGTTTACGCCGCTGTCTTTCCAGAAACGGACATTGTCAGTCACCAGTGTGTCGTAAGGCGCACGGATGAAAAGCTGGTATTTAATGTTACGTGCTTTCGGATCAAAATGGCTGGTTTCCACTGTACCAACCTGGAACCCCCGGAACAGCACCGGGTCACCGGGATTCAGTTGGCCTGAACGTTCGCTTTCCAGGATCACGCGGATCCCTTTCGCATCCGGCGAAGCCAGCGGCGGTGAATCATCCAGTTTATATTCTGTTTTTTCTCCACCTTTGTTACCTGGCTGCAACTGGATATAAGCGCCGGATAATAACGTGCCCAGTCCGGAAATGCCTTCGCGCCCTATCTGCGGTTTCACTACCCAGAAGACAGAGTCTTCACGCAGCATTTTTTCCATACCGGTATTCAGCCGCGCTTTAATGATGACTTGTTGTAAATCATCGCTCAGCGTTACCGATTCTACTTTACCGACATCAACGTTACGGCTTTTGATGGTAGTTTTGCCACCTTCGATGCCTTCAGCGGTGGTGGTGATCAGTGTGACTTCCGGGCCCTGATGGCTGTAATGATAAAACAGGATCCACGCACCAATCAGCGCAGTGACGATCGGTACGATCCACACCGGCGACCAGCGTTTAATTTTTTCTACCTTGGCAGTTCCGTCGTGCTCTGCCATGTTATTTCCTGCCATCTTGTGGCTCCTTTGTAGACTTCATTCCAGCACGATCCCAAATGAGCCTTGGGTCAAATGTCGTTGCGGCAAACATGGTGAGAATAACTACACTGGCGAAAAGCAGCGCGCCAATATCGGGATAAATACTCATCAGTTGCCCCATTCTCACCAGCGCCGCCAGTACCGCAATAACAAACACGTCGATCATTGACCAGCGGCCAACGAACTCCACCACCTCGTAAATGACATGCAATCGTTCCCTGTCGATCTCTTTATTACTGTTCGCATCCCAGCATAGCCAGGCAATAGCGATCATTTTGAGCGTGGGCACCATAATACTGGCGATCAAAATCACCAGCGCCACGGGATAGGAACCATCACTCCATAAGAGCACCACACCGGCCATAATCGTAGACGGCATCGGATTACCCAGTACCTGAGTGATCATGATAGGCAGCAGATTTGCCGGAATATAGAGCAAAACAGAGGTCACCAGCAGTGCCATTGTCCACTGCAGACTGTTTTTACGCCGTGCATATCCACGGGTTTTACAGCGATTACATTCTTTCTGATCAACCGGTAAAATCGCCATACAACAATGACAGGATCGCAGCCCCTGACGCAGCCCGCTTTCGCCAACGCGCACTGGCTGAATGACCGCCGGGGCTGGTTCGATATGCTGCCACATCCACAGGCGATCGGTGCACTGAAAGGCACGTAATTGCAGAAGGCAAAACAGGACGTAAGGATAAAAGCTGGTGCCCACGCCGACGTCGCCATAAGCCATGAGTTTCACAAAACTGACCAGCACGCCGGCAAGGAAAATTTCCACCATGCACCAGCTTTTCAGCCGGAACAATGTACGGGCAATACTGACTTTCCAATGAACCGGAATATTAATGCCCTGACAAAGCACGATAATTGACAGCATGCAGATCGCCGGGAGCAGTTGCACCACGATCATGAATAACGAAGCCATACTGGCGTAGTCTTCTGAAACCAGAACCTGGGGGATTTGCACCAGAGTGACTTCACTGCTCAGCCCGGCGACATTCATATTGACGAAAGGAAAGAGGTTGGCCAGCAAAAGCATGAATAATGCACTGATGGCGTAACCGACCGGACGTCTGCGGGGCTCATTCCAGCGGGATGTCAGCGTAGTGTGGCAACGGGGACACACCGCTTTTTGCCCGATGTTCAGGCCAGGTATTGCCACCAGCATGTCGCATTGGGGGCATAAAATGTGCGGGCCATGGGCATGGGCGTCAGAACACACTATCAGCTCCTCAACAGCGAAAAGACAACGAATATCGGCAGCCGGTCTTCCCTTTGTCCGGCTACCCATCATGATGCAGTATTAAGCGTTCTTCTGTGCTTCCAGCGCTTCCCAACGTTCAAACGCCTGCTCTAACTCAAGTTCTGCGGCAGCAAAAGCGGTAAGTACCTGCTGAGTTTCTTCATGAGGAAGGGTGAAGAAATTCGCATCGCTCATTTGCTGTTGCAAAGCACTGATTTTTTCTTCCAGCGTGCTGATTTGCGACGGCAACTGCTCCAGTTCACGTTGCTGATTATAGCTGAGCTTATTCGCAACACGTTTGGCCTGTTCTGCCTTAGGTTGTGCCGCGGGTTTATTTTCCGTAGCAACCGCCTGACGGATTGGCTTCTGGTGACGGCGCTGATGCTGCGCATCATGGTAACCGCCCACATAGCTGTTGATCACGCCGTCGCCTTCATAAATCCAGCATTCTGTTGCCGAGTTATCCACGAATTCACGGTCATGGCTCACCAGCATGACCGTGCCCTGATAGCTGTCGATCATCTCTTCCAGGAGCTCGAGGGTTTCCACATCCAGGTCGTTGGTCGGTTCATCGAGGATCAACAGGTTACTTGGGCGCAGGAATAATTTTGCCAGCAGCAGACGGTTACGTTCACCGCCTGACAGCGCTTTCACCGGTGTCATGGCGCGTTTCGGGTGGAACAGGAAGTCCTGCAAGTAGCCCAGCACGTGGCGTGCACGGCCATTCACCATCACTTCCTGCTTACCTTCAGCCAGGTTATCCATCACGGTCCGTTCAGGATCAAGTTCAGCACGATGCTGATCGAAATACGCCACTTCCAGTTTCGTGCCACAGTGAACACGGCCGCTGTCTGCCTGAATCTTACTTAACATCAGTTTCAGCAATGTGGTTTTACCACAGCCGTTCGGGCCAATCAGCGCAATTTTATCACCGCGCATGACCTGCGCAGAGAAGTTGCTCACCAGTTGTTTGCCAGCGACACTGTAATAAACGTCTTCCATTTCAAAGACAATCTTGCCGGAACTTGCGGCTTCGACCACCTGCATTTTCGCTGTGCCCATCACTTCGCGGCGTTCTGAACGCTCACGGCGCAGGGCTTTCAATGCACGGACACGGCCTTCGTTGCGGGTACGACGGGCTTTGATCCCCTGACGGATCCACACTTCTTCCTGCGCCAGTTTTTTATCAAACTCAGCATTCTGTAGCTCTTCAACGCGTAACGCTTCTTCTTTGGCCAGCAGATAGGCTTCATAATTGCCCGGATAAGACACCAGTTTGCCACGATCGAGATCGACAATGCGCGTGGCCATATTGCGGATAAAGGAACGGTCATGGGAAATGAAGATAATGCTGCCCTGGAATTCTTTCAGGAAATCTTCCAGCCACGCAATGCTTTCGATATCCAGGTGGTTCGTGGGTTCGTCGAGCAACAAAATATGCGGCGCACTGACCAGCGCACGGCCAAGCGCTGCTTTACGCAGCCAGCCGCCGGAGAGCGATTTCAGCTCAGTATCCGCATCCAGACCCAGTTTCAACAGCACTTCGTTGATACGGCTGTCCAGTTGCCACAGACCCTGGTGATCAAGGATCTCCATGACCTGGGCCAGTTTATTCATATTCTTTTCGCTCGGGTCGGTTTCGACCAGATGCGAAATGGCGTGATACGCCTTCAGATGTTCAGCCTGCTCGAATACGCCTTCTGAGACGAAATCAAACACGGTGCCTTCTACATTGCGTGGCGGATCTTGTTGCAGACGCGCCACAATCAAATCCTGCTCGTACACGATACGCCCGTCATCAAGCGGTACTTCGCGGTTCAGAATTTTCATCAGCGTCGATTTACCGGCGCCGTTACGGCCGACCAGACAGACACGCTCATTCGGCTCGATGTGTAATTCGGTGTTATCCAACAGCGGCGAGTCACTGAATGACAGCCAGGCACCTGACATACTAATTAACGACATAAACTTTATTTTTCCTCGCCGGCATGGGAGAGCAGCCAGCAGTTATGAATTTGACGATTACGGGCAAAATCCTGTGACAGGGTTTGGCTGGTGATTTCTTTCGCGCTCAGCCCCAGTTTACTCAGTCCTTCGAGATCCATCTGGAAACCGCGCTTGTTGTTGGAGAACATAATAGTGCCGTTGCGACGTAAAATGCGTTTCAGATCTTTCATCAGAGCCAGATGATCACGCTGTACGTCAAAACTATCGGCCATACGTTTCGAGTTAGAGAAGGTCGGTGGATCGATAAAGATCACATCGAACTGTTCGTCACACATGCCCAGATAAGAGAGGCAATCCGCCTGGATCAGGCGATGCTGACGGCCAGTCAGACCGTTAGCGCGCAGATTCTTTTCTGCCCATTCCAGATAAGTGCGGGACATATCTACCGTGGTTGTGCTGCGCGCGCCGCCCAAACCGGCATGAACACTCGCGGTGCCGGTATAAGCAAACAGGTTAAGGAAATCTTTACCTTTGCTCATTTCACCCAACATTTTACGTGCGATGCGGTGATCAAGGAATAAACCCGTATCGAGGTAATCCGTGAGGTTAACCCACAGTTTAGCGTTGAATTCTTCGACCAGCAGGAACTCGCCCTTTTGCGCGAGTTTTTCATACTGACTGGTGCCTTTCTGGCGCTCACGGGTTTTCAGGATCAGCTGGCTGGATGAAATATCCAGCACAGAAAGGGTGGCGTTTATCACGTCGAACAAGCGCTGACGGGCTTTTTGCGCGTCGACGGTTTTTGGTGGCGCGTACTCCTGCACCACAACTTTGCTGCCGTAACGGTCAACCGCGACGTTGTAATCTGGCAAATCGGCGTCATACAGGCGATAACATTCAATCCCCTGCTGTTTGGCCC
Source organism: Rahnella sp. CFA14(1/10) (assembly GCF_004195095.1). Lineage (NCBI taxonomy): Bacteria > Pseudomonadati > Pseudomonadota > Gammaproteobacteria > Enterobacterales > Yersiniaceae > Rahnella > Rahnella sp. CFA14(1/10). The sequence goes on from NZ_SEWS01000004.1 coordinate 179,143, forward strand.
ATTTTTCCAGTTTTTTGACGTTTTTACGCAGGCGGTTAGCGTAATCTTCCGCCATTTGCGTACCGGCCGCACCCGTCGGATTTTCTGCCAGCTGATAGTTTTTCTGCACACATTCCAGCGGGCCATTTTTAGCTTTGAACTGGCGTTCAGCACGCAGTTGCAGACAGCTCAGCAATTCCGGTGACGCACTGAACAGCGACAGCTGCCAGCCACCGAACTGAGTCTTCATAATGCGGCCAAGCATATTATGCAGCGCAATCAAGGCAGGTTCGCTTTCCAGACGCTCGCCGTATGGCGGATTACTGATTACGGTACCTGCCGGGCCTTCCGGCAGCGGATTCACCAGTTTCCCGACTTCTGCCGCCTCGAAGCTAATCAGCTCGGCAACACCGGCACGGCGGGCGTTGGCACGCGCCATTTCGATTACACGACGGTCGATATCAGAACCGAAGAAACGGGATGTCGTTTCCTGCACGGCACGGCGGGTACGCACCTGCGCTTCCGCCGTCAGTTCGCGCCACAATTCTGCGTCAAATTTGTTCCAGCCGGTAAACCCCCAGTGCTGGCGATGCAAACCCGGCGCGCGATCGGCAGCGATCATTGCCGCTTCGATCAGTAACGTACCGGAACCGCACATCGGATCGACCATCGGCGTACCTGCCTGCCAGCCGGAACGCATAACAATAGCCGCCGCCAGGTTTTCTTTCAGCGGTGCCTGGCCGGTCAGGTCACGGTAGCCACGCTGATGCAGGCCTTCGCCGCTGAGATCCAGTGCGACGCTGGCAGTATCACGTTGCAGGAAGACGTTTACGCGGATATCCGGTTGCTGTTTCGCCACATTCGGCCGTTCATCCATTTTGCGGGTAAAGCTGTCGACGATGGCGTCTTTCACTTTCAATGCGCCGTACTGGCTGTTACGGATTTCGTCATTCAGACCGCTGAAATGCACGGCGAAGGTTTTTTCCACGCCAAAGACGGACGGCCAGTCAATCGCCATCACGCCGAGATACAGATCCAGATCGCTGTGAACCTTAAATTCGTTCAGCGGTAACAGGATGCGCGAAGCCAGACGGCTCCAAAGTAAGCTGCGGTATAGCAGGCGATCGTCACCTTCAAAATGCACCCCTCCCTGCACAACTTTGCAGGCTTGCGCACCCAGCGTTTCCAGTTCGCTTTTTAACAGTTCTTCCAGTCCACGCGCCGTGCTGGCAAACAAAGAGTTCATATCGACATATCACCAAAAATAAAATTGTTGCGCATTATAGCTAATCCCCGCCTCTTGTCATAAAGTCTCTGGTTGTTCATAAGACTTTACATGCTGAGAGGCAGTCTTCAGTGCCCATTCTTTCACGTTTATTTGTTCATCCGGTCAAATCAATGCGTGGCCTGCAGGTTTCACACTCGCTGGTTACGGCAACCGGTCTGGCGTTTGATCGCCAGTTCATGATTACCGATCCGCAAGGCATGTTCATTACAGCCCGCCAGTATCCGAATCTGGTCCTGTTCACGCCGGTTTTATTACCCGATGGTCTGATGATTTCAGCCCCGGAAGGCGAAAGTATCACCGTCAAATTTCGAGATTTCGCAGGCGTTAGTTCGCCGACAGAAGTCTGGGGCAATCAGTTTACCTCACTCATCGCGCCGGAACCTGTAAATCGCTGGTTAACGGGTTATTTAAATCATGACGTACAGTTGCGCTGGGTTGGCGAAGACCCCACACGCCGGGTGAAAAAACATCCGGAAGTGCCGCTGTCGTTCGCTGACGGATTCCCGTATTTGCTCATCAATGAAGCCTCGATGCAGGATTTACAGCACCGCTGCCCGGGCGGGGTCAGGATTGAACAGTTCCGCCCAAACATCGTGGTCAGCGACGCGCCAGCCTATGCCGAAGACACCTGGCAGACGATACGCATCGGGGACGTTGTTTTTGATCTGGTGAAACCATGCAGCCGTTGTATCCTGACCACTGTCAGCATCGAAAAAGGTCGCAAACATCCGCGTGGCGAACCCCTGAGAACCCTGCAGGGCTACCGTACAGCCAGCGACGGCGATGTGGATTTTGGTCAAAACATGATCGCCCGCAACGGTGGCGTGATACGCACAGGCGACAGTGTTCAGGTGCTGGCAACCAAGCCGCTACGTCCGTATAGCGCAGGCGACGTTATTGAAAATGTGCAAGCACCAAAAACCACCGCGCAGAACATCAGTATTGATTATCAGGGAACGCAGTTTACCGGCAATAATCAGCAGATTTTGCTCGAACAGCTGGAATTACAAGGATTACGTATCCCCTATTCCTGTCGTGCCGGAATTTGTGGCGCATGCAGAATGACGTTGAAAGCAGGGAAAGTCTCGCCGCTGAAAGAGAGTGCGGTGGGAAAAGACGGAACGATATTGTCGTGCAGCTGTATTCCGGCCTCGGATATCGTGCTCGGCTAAAAATATTCCGCAATTACCCAAAACAGGTCGGGTGACAGGAAAACGGCAAGAGAAGGAATCCCGATGAGCTTACACAGGTAAGTGATTCGGGTGACTGTGCGCAGCCAACGCATCTGCAACTTGAAATATGAAGGGTAATTTATACTGCCTGATCGTAGACATCACTGTCGACCCGGAATGCCGCTGGCATTAACCGGTCATGCATCACTTTGATTGCGTCACCCAGCACCATGCCACGCCCTGCCACCGTCAGTCGCTCCTGCGCCAGCAGGCACAGACTGGCATTATCACCCGATTCCACTACCAGCAACGTGGCCTGTTCACCGCTTTCCATCACCTGCACCTGAGCAAGCTGACCGTTAGCGGGCTGGAAAGGACGCATCTGCTGACTAAAATGCCAGCTCTTTGGCATCAGCGGTTTTAAAAAACGGTAAGCGACTAAAGCATTCAACACTAATTCAGCACGTTGTTCAGCCGCGAGACGAATATGTTTGCACTGTTCTTCAAAATCAAAATAGAGCGCCGCATCATCGACACAAAATGACATATTTCCAAAGGCATCAGGGGTTAGCATTTTAGCGGGGAAACGGGAACGGAAAATCATACCATTGGCGAGATCCAGCATAAGCCGGTCATGTTGCGTATCAAAATACCAACGCCAATTATCATCGGGTTTAATCTTCATTTCGTCATCCTGTTTGCCCTCGTGCCTTCTGTCTGGGTTCATTACCGCCTAATCTGTAAGAATAGATTTTTCAGTACTGAAACGATATCAGACAAATCCTGAGCCTGAATTACGGTCAGTGGACAAAATATAGACGAGCCGGGTTAATAAATAAACCCCTGACTCGTCTTCAGGATAAAAAATATTAGAGATGGGTAACAATATCTTTGATCAGGCCCGGGCCTTTAAAGATAAAGCCGGAATAGATTTGAATTAAGGAAGCGCCTGCCGCCATTTTTTCACGCGCCGCAGTTAATGAATCAATACCGCCAACACCAATAACAGGCAGGCGTCCTTGTAATTCATTAGAGAGCATGCGGATGATTTCTGTACTGCGAAGTTGTACCGGGCGCCCGCTCAGGCCACCGACCTGGTCGCAATGATTCAGCCCCTGAATGAGTTTACGATCGAGTGTGGTATTCGTCGCAATGACGCCATCCATATTATGACGGACTAAACTGTCAGCTATTTGGATCAGTTCTTCCTCAGAAAGATCCGGCGCGATCTTTACGGCAACAGGCACATATTTTTGGTGGCGTTGCTGTAGCTCAAGCTGTTTATTCTTAATCGCTGCCAGCAAATCATCCAGCGCTTCACCGTATTGCAGTGAGCGTAATCCGGGGGTGTTAGGTGATGAAATATTCACCGCAATATAACCTGCGTACGGATATACCTTTTCCATACAGGTCAGATAATCCTCTTTACCCTGCTCGACCGGTGTATCTTTATTCTTGCCAATATTAATCCCCAGGACGCCGCCAAAGTGTGATTTTTTGACGTTATTCACCAGATTATCCACGCCATGATTATTGAAACCCATGCGATTAATCAGGCCTTCAGCTTCAACAATACGGAATAAACGTGGCTTATCATTTCCGGCCTGCGCACGCGGAGTCACGGTACCGACTTCAATAAATCCAAAGCCCATTGCCCCGAGCGCGTCAATACATTCGCCGTCTTTATCCAGGCCAGCAGCCAGCCCCAGAGGGTTCTTAAAGGATAATCCCATGCAGGTCACGGGCCTGGCCGGCACTGACTGGCGGATTAAAAATTCAAAGGGGGTGCCGGAAATACGGCTCAGCTGACGAAAGGTTAACTCGTGGGCTCGCTCTGGATCGAGCTGAAACAGTGCTTTCCTGACAAGAGGATAATACATGGAGACTCCTGGATTCCCGGTGGCTAGACGGGGCGGTATTATTGACTAAGCGCCGGACAATTGGAAATGATAACCGGCATATTGGCTAAATAATTGCTCCGTTAAGCAAACGATTACTTTTTAGTTACCTTTACTTCACTTTTCTTCTCTTTCCCGCCATCGCTGCGCAGCGCACTTAACACGCACTTTATCTGATTTAAAACTTTCTATAGCCAAAATTGAGATTTCCGCTCCGCCGCCTCTGCCTGCTAGGTTTACCTCACTTCGTTAATAAAAATGATAGTTCTATAACAGATTGTTATAAGGAATAAGCAAATGCGTGTAGTCACCCTGGCAGGTAGCCCGCGACAACCCTCCCGCTCCTCTTCGCTGCTGGCGCTCAGCCACCAGTGGCTGGCGAGTCGTGGTGTTGAAGTCTTCACCTATAATATTCAGGATTTCTCAGCTGACGATCTGCTGTTCGCTAATTTTGGCAGCCCGCAGCTGAAGCAGTTGAATGCGGAACTGGCACAAGCAGATGGCCTGATCGTCGCCACACCGGTATATAAAGCTTCTTTTTCCGGAGCACTGAAAACTCTGCTCGATTTACTGCCTGAACGCGCACTTGATCATAAGGTAGTGCTGCCGCTGGCCACCGCCGGATCCATCGGCCATATGCTGGCCGTCGATTACGCATTGAAACCGGTTCTTGCCTCTCTGAAAGCACAGGAAGTTTTGCAGGGCGTTTTCGCCGATGACAGCCTGATTACTGACTATCAGACATTCCCCGCCACGCTGGCCCCCGCACTGGAAGAGCGTCTGATTGAATCTCTGGAAAATTTCTATCTGGCGCTGAGCCGCCGGCGTCCGCAGCAACCCTCTGTTGCATCACTTTCTGCGCAAGCCCTGCGTGTCTGAGTTAAAAAGGACTTAATCATGCCTGCTTCTGTCTCTTTATTACGCCGCTTCCCTGTTGTGATCAGCCTGCTGGCCAGCCTTTTGCTCAGCGGTACCGCCACGGCTCAGGAAAAGGATCCGGCGCAATTGCGTATTGCCTACCAGAAAGGATCTGTCGGACTGGTGCTGGCGAAATCTCATCAGTTGCTGGAAAAACGTTTCCCGGACACCAAAATCAGCTGGGTAGAATTTCCTGCCGGCCCCCAAATCCTTGAAGCCCTGAACGTCGGGAGTATTGATCTGGGCGGTACCGGTGATTTGCCGCCGTTGTTCGCGCAGGCCGCGGGCGCGGATTTGCTGTATATCGGCTCTGAACCGCCGAAACCGAAAGCGGAAGTCATTCTGGTCGACAGCAACAGCCCGATCAAAACCGTGGCAGATCTTAAAGGCCATAAAGTCGCTTTCCAGAAAGGTTCCAGCTCTCACAACCTTTTGCTGCGCGCCCTGCAACAGGCAGGCCTGAAATTCAGCGATATCCAGCCGGTGTATCTGACGCCTGCTGATGCGCGCGCCGCCTTCCAGCAACATGACGTGGATGCCTGGGCCATCTGGGATCCGTACTATTCGGCTGCCCTTGTTGAGGGTGATGTCCGTGTTCTGACCGACGGCTCGACACTGCATCAGACCGGCTCCTTCTATCTGGCACCGAAAAAATATACCGAAGCCAATCCTCAGTTTATCAGCCAGGTTCTGGAGGTGTTGACGCAGGCGAATGCGCTGACCAAAACCGACCGTGAGCAAAGTATCAAACTGCTTTCCCTGTCAATGGGACTGCCGGAAAAGGTAGTGGCGTCCTATTTGGATCATCTGCCGGATATGCCTATCACGCCGGTCAGCAACGAAACAGAGAAACGCCAGCAACAAACCGCCGATTTGTTCTATCAGAACCACATTTTACCTAAGCCGGTTGAGATTAAAGATCGCATCTGGAAACCGGCCGTACAAGCTAACTGAATAGCTATTTAGCCGCCGCTGAGCGGTAACGAATCGCAAACTTTGAGAGGAACATAAAGATGAGTCTGAACGTATTCTGGTTTTTACCTACCCATGGCGATGGCCGCTATTTAGGCACTGAAGAAGGAGCCCGCGTCGTCGACCACGGTTATCTTCAACAGATCGCGCAAGCGGCTGATCGCTTAGGTTTCGGCGGTGTGCTGCTACCGACCGGCCGTTCATGCGAAGATTCATGGCTGGTAGCCGCCTCGCTGATCTCCGTCACGCAGCGGCTGAAATTTCTGGTCGCACTGCGCCCGGGCATTATTTCCCCTACCCTGGCAGCCCGTCAGGCCGCGACGCTCGACCGGCTTTCAGGGGGGCGTGCCCTGTTTAATCTGGTGACGGGTGGTGATCCGGCTGAACTGGCCGCAGAAGGTTTACACCTCAACCATAAGGAACGTTATGAAGCGTCAGCGGAATTTACCCGTATCTGGCGTCGTGTTCTGGAAGGCGAAACCGTCGATTACGAAGGTAAACACATTCAGGTAAAGGGCGCGAGTCTGATGCATCCACCGGTCCAATACCCTCGTCCGCCACTGTATTTCGGCGGCTCTTCTGACGAAGCGCAGGATCTGGCTGCCGAGCAGGTTGAACTGTATCTGACCTGGGGCGAGCCTCCGGCGCTGGTGAAAGAAAAAATTGAGCAGGTCCGCACCAAAGCGGCTGCAAAAGGCCGCACCGTGCGTTTCGGCATTCGACTGCACGTAATTGTACGTGAAACTACCGAAGAAGCCTGGCGTGCTGCCGACAAACTGATCGCCAACGTGGATGACGAAACTATTCAACGCGCCCAGGCAGCTTTCGCTAAAACCGATTCCGTCGGCCAGCACCGGATGGCAGCATTGCACGGCGGCGACCGCAACAAACTGGAAATCAGCCCGAATCTCTGGGCCGGCATCGGTCTGGTCCGTACCGGAGCAGGAACGGCGCTGGTAGGTGATGGGCCGACAGTCGCAGCACGTATGCAGGAATATGCAGATCTGGGTATCGATACCTTTATTTTCTCCGGTTATCCGCATCTGGAAGAAGCGTATCGCGTCAGTGAATTGCTTTTCCCGCATCTGGATCTGGCAAAACCTGAAGACGACAGTACCGTGAAGAAAGCCATCTTGCCGCGTGGCGAACTGGTTGCTCATGACTTTGCGACCAAGCGCACTGCCAGCCAGCACTGAGGAGAGCAGAAATGACAACGACACAACGCTGGCTGAACCGTGCAGCGCCGTGGGTGGTGCCGGTGGTTTTGATCGGTGGCTGGCAGCTGGCTGTCGAAGCAGGCTGGTTATCCAACCGCATTCTGCCCGCACCGAGCGCAGTGGTGGAAGCTTTCTGGACGCTGGCCAAAAGCGGTGACCTTTGGCAGAACCTGAAAATCAGTACCTTTCGCGCACTGACTGGTTTCGCCATCGGTGGCAGCCTCGGGTTGCTGCTCGGCTTTATTACCGGGCTTTCCCGCTGGGGTGAGCGCCTGCTCGACAGCTCTTTGCAAATGCTGCGAAACATTCCACATCTGGCGCTGATCCCGTTGGTGATCCTGTGGTTCGGCATTGACGAGTCCGCGAAGATTTTCCTGGTGGCGCTGGGGACGCTGTTCCCGATTTATCTCAATACCTACCACGGCATCCGCAATATTGACCGTGGTCTGCTTGAGATGTCGCGCAGCTACGGGCTTTCCGGTTTCCCATTGTTTATTCAGGTGGTATTACCGGGCGCGTTACCGTCAATTATGGTTGGCGTACGATTTGCGCTGGGGTTTATGTGGCTGACGCTGATTGTGGCTGAAACCATTTCCGCGAACTCCGGGATTGGTTATCTGGCGATGAATGCCCGCGAGTTTTTACAAACTGACGTCGTGGTTGTCGCCATCGTGCTTTACGCCATTCTTGGCAAACTGGCCGATGTCCTTGCCCGCCTGCTGGAAAGTGTCTGGCTGCGCTGGCACCCTGCTTATCAGAAGAAACAAGGAGATGCCGCATGAATGCCCCCGCTCGTATCCCGCAAGGCACGCCGGTGACACTGTCCGGCATCACAAAAAAATACGGCAACCGCGCCGTGCTGAACGATATCAATCTGCGCATACCACCCGGCCAGTTTGTCGCCGTCGTCGGGCGCAGCGGCTGTGGCAAAAGCACCCTGTTGCGGTTGCTGGCCGGACTGGAGAAAACCACGCAAGGCGAACTGCTCAGTGCCAGCGCACCGCTGAGTCAGGTGCGAGAAGATACGCGTCTGATGTTTCAGGATGACCGCCTGCTGCCCTGGAAGAAGGTGATTGATAACGTAGGATTAGGCCTGAAAGGCCCGTGGCGTGAAGCCGCACAGGCTGCGCTGGAAGAAGTCGGGCTGGCAGATCGCGCCAACGACTGGCCGTCAGCATTATCCGGCGGACAGAAACAACGTGTGGCACTGGCACGTGCACTTATCCATCGTCCCCGGCTGTTATTGCTGGATGAACCGCTGGGTGCACTGGATGCGCTAACGCGCATCGAAATGCAAAGCCTGATTGAACGCTTATGGCAGCAACATGATTTCACCGTGCTGCTGGTGACGCACGATGTCAGCGAAGCCGTGACCGTTGCTGACCGCGTGATCCTTATCGATCAGGGGCAGATTGGCATGGATTTAACGGTTGATTTACCGCGTCCGCGCCGTAAAGGTTCTGCACGACTGGCAGAACTGGAGGCCGAAGTGCTGGAACGCGTACTGACGCCACAGACTGCGCAAAATATGGCTCAGGAAGCGAAACGCGCGCAGAACTGATTTCAGCTTTCAGTGGATCTAAAACGAAAAAAGGGCGATGTTTCCATCGCCCTTTTGCTTTGCTGCTGTTTATTCTGACAGGCTTGCCATAACAGGCAATTACGCCTCTAGCGCTTTGGTGATTTTTTCGAATAAATCACCGGACAGATTTTCCAGCCCTTTCAGTTGTTCAAGTGCCTGACGCATCAGCGCCTGACGGTGCTGATCGTAACGCTTCAGACGGATCAACGGCTCAATCATACGCGCCGCCACCTGCGGGTTACGGGTATTAAGATCGGTGAGCATTTCAGTCAGGAACTGATAGCCACTGCCGTCTGTGGCGTGAAATGCACGAGGATTCGCCGAGGCAAACGCACCGATTAATGAACGAACCCGGTTCGGATTGCCCATGCTGAATGAACGGTGGTTAAGCAGTGAACGGACTTTCTCCAGTACATCGGCTGCCGGGCTGGTCGCCTGCTGGATAAACCATTTATCCATGACCAGACCGTCGTGATGCCAGCGCTCATCGTAAGCCGCCATCAGTGATTCACGGCAAGGCAACTGTGCGGAAACTGCCGCAGACATCGCCGCCAGCGAATCTGTCATGTTATCAGCCTGCTCAAACTGAGTTTTAATCAGTTGGTCAGCCAGTGCCACATCGGCAAAGGCCAGATAATGCAGACAGGTATTGCGCAGCGAACGCTTACCGATATCTTCATGCACCACGCGGTACGCAGGCAGACGGTTAGCGTTGTAAACCGCCAGGAATTCATCCGCCATTTCGGTGGCCAGACAACGGGTGATGGCATCGTGAACGGCGCTGATCGCTTGCGGATCGATAATGTCGAACAGTTCAGCGATTTCATTTTCAGACGGCAGGGTCAGGATCTGCGCCGCCAGCGCCGGATCGATATTCTCATCCAGCAATACCGCACGGAACGCATCCGCGACATGCAGCGGCAGAGACAATGGCTGCTTCTGCTGGTGACGCGCCACGTTCAATTTGATGTAGGTTGCCAGCAGGCTTTGTGCAGCGTCCCATCGCGCAAAATCGTTACGCGCATATTTCATCAGGAAAGTCAGCTGATGATCGCCCCATTTGTAATCAAGCTTCACCGGCGCAGAGAATTCACGCAGTAAAGAAGGCACCGGCGGGTATGCCACGTCGTCAAAGATGAACGTTTGCTCCGCTTCAGTGACATTCAGCACGTTACTGACCGTCTGACCGTTTTGCTTGAGCGCAATGACATTGCCCTGCGGGTCATACAATTCAATATCCAGCGGAATATGCAGAGGCAGTTTTTCACTCTGATCAGGCGTTGCCGGGGTTTTCTGGCTGACTGTCAGGGTGTACTGCTGTTTTTCCACGTCATAATCGTCACGCACGGTCAGTACGGGTGTACCGGACTGGCTGTACCAGCGGCGGAACAGAGAAAGATCAACGTTTGAGGCATCTTCCATCGCCTGCACAAAATCGTCACAGGTTGCCGCGCTGCCATCATGACGCTCAAAATACAGCTGCATCCCGGCCTGGAATTTCTCTTCGCCCAGCAGGGTGTGAAGCATACGGATAACTTCTGAACCTTTCTCATACACCGTCAGGGTGTAGAAGTTGTTCATTTCGATAACTTTTTCCGGACGAATCGGGTGAGCCATCGGGCTGGCATCTTCGGAGAATTGTGCGCCACGCATTACGCGGACGTTGTCAATACGGTTAACCGAGCGCGATCCCAGGTCGGAACTGAATTCCTGATCACGGAATACGGTCAGGCCTTCTTTCAGGCTCAGCTGGAACCAGTCGCGGCAGGTGACGCGGTTGCCGGTCCAGTTATGGAAATATTCGTGGCCGATCACTGCTTCGATACCGAGGTAATCTTTGTCGGTCGCGGTTTCCGCTTTCGCCAGCACGTATTTGGAGTTAAAGACGTTCAGTCCTTTGTTTTCCATCGCGCCCATGTTGAAGAAATCAACGGCGACAATCATAAAGATGTCGAGATCGTATTCGAGATTGAAACGGGTTTCGTCCCATTTCATGGATTGCTTGAGGGATTCCATGGCCCAGTCCGCACGATCCAGATTACCGCGATCGACAAACAGTTCCAGTGCCACATCGCGGCCGGAGCGGGTTTTGAAGGAATCGCGCAAAACATCAAAATCACCGGCTACCAGCGCGAACAGGTAACAAGGTTTCGGGAACGGATCCTGCCATTTGATCCAGTGTTTACCGCCTTCCAGCTCCCCCTGTTCAATACGGTTGCCGTTGGACAACAGATACGGATAACGGGCTTTATCCGCCACAATGCGGGTGGTAAAACGCGCGAGAACATCCGGGCGATCCAGATAATAAGTAATGTGGCGGAAACCTTCGGCTTCACATTGCGTACAAAGTGCTTCGCCGGAAAGATATAATCCTTCGAGTGCGGTGTTTTTCGCCGGATGAATTTCGTTAACAATCGCCAGTTCAAAGGCTTCCGGCAGGCCGGTGATTTCCAGCGCGCCTTCTTTGAGCTGATATTTCGGCCAGTCCTGACCGTTAATTTTCAGGCTGACAAGCGTCAGATCTTCGCCGTTGAGCACCAGCGGAGCCCCTTCTGCGCCCTGTCGTTTAATCTGACTGATGGCGGTCACAAGGGTCTTCTGTGCATCAAGCTCGAAATTAAGGTCAATGTCCGTGATGGTATAGTCCGGTGCACGATAATCGTGGCGGAATTTGGCTTGTGGCAGTTGAGTCATAAAAAACCTTTTGACGTTTCTGTTGTTAAGAGTGATGACGATATAAGTTGATGAAGCAGGTTCTGTCAGCCAGCAAATGGCTGCACAGCGCACCGGACGACCTTCATACTTTTTTATCTTTAAACTCTAACACAGGCATCGGGAAATCCCAGATTGTTGCCAGTTTGTGAGTGCGTATGCGCACCTTTCAACCAAAACACAGAAATTTCTCTAAAACTGTGGTTTTGGCACATCCCGCAGAGACACAACTGTCATGCACATTTTTCGTATAGCTTCATTATATTCAGCATGCCGATCGTCATGCTGATCCCCGGTATTTTCTGGTCTAAAACCCGCGATACCTATCCGGAAAACCTCCGGCCGTTTACTATCGTGAACAAACGTAGCAAAAAACTCATAAGAAAAACGGGGTTTAATCGCCCCGGTTTTTTCTTTCTTAATGTCAGGTTGATTAAATTTCTGTAATCAATTTGTGCTTTTTTTAAGCCGGGGAATCACCAGATTGCCCATATTACCTATGGTTAAGCACATTTAAGCCTCGACCAGTCCCTGACAATTATGATGTGATGAGGGTTCTTTGACGGGATAATACGGTATACTTCACAGACTTTGCTGTTTTATCCCGAACGTTTTTTTTACGGAACGGTTGTTTGTGTTCAAACACTCAGTTTCTGACGAGGATGCTGTAAACGCGCTATGACTTCATACGCCTCCCCGATTTTGACTTCGCTGTTAGATACCGATGCCTACAAGCTTCATATGCAGCAAGCAGTCTACCATCGCTACCACAATATCAGCGTCGTGGCCGAGTTCCGTTGTCGTGGTGATGAACTGCTGGGCGAATACGCCAGCGAGATCCGCCAGCAAATTCAGATGATGAGTCAGCTGGCGCTGACGGACGACGAGTTCACCTACCTTTCAGGGCTGCCTTTCTTCACGCAGGATTACCTGAACTGGCTGAAAATCTTCCGCTACAATCCTGAACATGTCATGGTTTCCGATCGCAACGGACATTTACATGTGCGCATCGAGGGCCCGTGGCGTGAAGTGATCATGTGGGAAGTGCCGCTGCTCGCGGTCATCAGTGAGGTCGTCCATCGCCAGCGCTCACCACACGTAACGGCGCAAATGGCGGTGGATCAGTTGCGTAAAAACCTCGCCAGTTTTAAACAACAGGCTGCCGATATTGATCTCCGCGCGTTCCGTCTGATGGATTTTGGCACGCGTCGACGTTTTTCCGGTGACGTTCAGGAAGCCATCGTCAGCACGCTGAAAAATGAATTCCCTTATCTGGTCGGCACCAGTAACTACGATTTAGCACATAAATTGCAGCTGACACCGGTCGGCACACAAGCCCATGAATGGTTCCAGGCGCATCAGCAAATCAGCCCGGTGCTGGCTAACAGCCAGCGTGCGGCGTTGCAGGCCTGGCTGGATGAATATCCGGATCAACTGGGAGTTGCCCTCACCGACTGCATAACGATGGATGCTTTCCTGCGTGATTTCGGCAGCAAATTCGCTCATGCCTACCAGGGGCTGCGCCATGATTCCGGGGATCCGTTTGAATGGGGCGAAAAAGCGATAGCGCATTATCAGTCTCTGGATATCGACCCGATGACCAAAACGCTGGTGTTCTCCGACAATCTTGATCTGGACAAAGCGTTACATCTGTATCGCCATTTCCATCAACGGGTGAATCTGATATTCGGAATTGGTACGCGCCTGACATGTAATATTCCGGACGTGAAGCCGCTGAATATTGTCATTAAGCTGGTGCAGTGCAATGGCAAACCTGTCGCGAAACTTTCGGACAGCCCGGGCAAAACAATGTGTCAGGATAAAGCTTTTGTTCAGGCCCTGCGTAAAGCTTTCGATCTGCCGCTGGTGAAAAAAGCTTCCTGACTCTCCCTAAAGTGCCGGAAATGCATCCGGCGCTTTATTCGGATTTCTTTCCTTTATATAGTTGCGATCTAATTCTGCTCGGCTTTTATTCACCCTCTCAATATTTGCCCCCGTTCCCTGCATTTGCGCCACAATTCTTGGCCGCTGACGACGATTTCTGCTTGTGTCCTGAGAAAGCCTAAGTAACATAGCAAAATCCCTATTTACAGGGTGTCCAATATTTCTTAGCCAACATATATAAAGAAAGAGAGAAATCTATGAGCGTTGTGCCTGTAGTCGACGTACTGCAAGGCCGTGCTGCGGTTGACAGTGAAGTCACCGTACGCGGTTGGGTACGTACCCGGAGAGATTCTAAAGCTGGTATCTCATTCGTCGCCGTTTATGACGGCTCCTGCTTTAATCCTTTACAGGCCGTCATCAATAATTCTCTGCCCAATTATCAGGAAGATGTATTACGTCTGACGACGGGTTGTTCAGTAGAAGTGACCGGTACTGTTGTCGCCTCACCTGGCGAAGGCCAGAGTTTTGAGCTGCAGGCAACTGCCGTCAAAGTTGTTGGCTGGGTGGATGACCCTGATACATATCCGATGGCGGCAAAACGCCACAGCATCGAATACCTGCGTGAAGTGGCTCACCTTCGCCCGCGCACCAACCTGATCGGTGCTGTTGCCCGTGTGCGCAACACCCTCTCCCAGGCCATTCACCGTTTCTATCATGAAAACGGTTATTTCTGGGTATCCACACCGCTGATCACGGCCTCCGATACCGAAGGTGCAGGTGAGATGTTCCGCGTATCCACCCTGGACTTGCAAAACCTGCCGCGTACCGACAAAGGCGAAATTGACTTCAGCGAAGATTTCTTCGGCAAAGAAGCATTCCTGACGGTGTCCGGCCAGCTGAACGGCGAAACTTATGCCTGTGCGCTGTCAAAAGTTTATACCTTCGGTCCGACTTTCCGTGCAGAAAACTCTAACACCAGCCGTCACCTTGCGGAATTCTGGATGGTAGAACCGGAAGTCGCATTTGCCACGTTGGATGACATCGCAGCACTGGCCGAAAATATGCTTAAATATGTTTTCAAAGCCGTTTTAGACGAACGTGCAGATGATATGGCCTTTTTCGCTGACCGTGTAGACAAAGATGCTGTTGCGCGCCTGGAGCGATTTGTAACATCCGATTTCGCCCAGGTGGACTATACCGACGCAGTAGAAATATTAATGAATTGTGGTCAGAAATTCGAAAACCCGGTTTCATGGGGCGTCGATCTTTCTTCTGAGCATGAACGTTATCTTGCAGAACAGCATTTCAAAGCGCCGGTAGTGGTTAAAAACTATCCGAAAGATATTAAAGCTTTTTATATGCGTATGAATGAAGATGGTAAAACCGTCGCAGCAATGGATGTTCTGGCTCCGGGCATCGGCGAGATTATTGGTGGCTCTCAGCGTGAAGAACGTCTGGATGTTCTGGACGCCCGTATGGCTGAAATGGGACTGAATAAAGAAGATTACTGGTGGTATCGCGATCTTCGTCGCTACGGTACTGTTCCGCATTCAGGTTTCGGCCTCGGGTTTGAACGTTTAGTCGCCTATGTGACCGGTGTTCAAAACGTGCGTGACGTGATCCCGTTCCCGCGTACCCCACGTAATGCAACCTTCTAATTAATTAAAATATTTTTAATTAACAGAATAGTTACAAAACTAAGGCCAGCTTTGCTGGCCTTAGTCATTTTCAAAGATAGATCCCTGTCACAAAGTTCCGTAAAATACACATTTTGAAATACATTTTTTCCAACTGAAACATATTTAGTAATTTAGTAGCATTTTCGCTATGGATTAAGCTCACCACGGATGGAATAGTGCGTTCAGACACAGGAGACACCAAACTTTCGCGAATAGTTCCGTAAAGAATTATTTAAGGCAGTGGCAGGTGTCCAAATAAAACCAATGAGGGTAATAATAATGATGAAGCGCAATATTCTTGCAGTGGTAATCCCTGCTCTGTTAGTTGCTGGTGCAGCTAATGCAGCTGAGATCTATAACAAAGACGGCAACAAACTGGATCTGTACGGTAAAGTTGACGCCCGTCACACCTTCTCTGACAATGCTGGCGACGATGGCGACCAGACCTATGTCCGTTTCGGCTTCAAAGGCGAAACTCAAATTACTGACCAACTGACCGGTTACGGCCAGTGGGAATACAACGTTCAGGCTAACCACGCAGAAAGCGCTGGCGACGAAGGTAACAAAACGCGTCTGGGCTTCGCAGGTCTGAAATTCGGTGATGCAGGTTCTTTCGACTACGGTCGTAACTACGGCGTAATCTACGACGTAATGTCCTACACCGACCAATTGCCAATCTATGGCGATGACACTATGTACCAGAACAACGACAACTTCATGATTGGTCGTGGTAATGGCATGGCAACTTACCGTAACAGCAACTTCTTCGGTCTGGTTGACGGCCTGAGCTTCGCAGTACAGTACCAGGGCAAAAACCAAAACGATCGTGATGGCCATGACTTTGCTGCTGATGGTACCGACTTGGGTGTTCCAGGAAGTGCAACTAAAGACCAGAATGGTGACGGTTGGGGTTCTTCGGTAGCTTATGCTATCGGCAACTCTGGCGTTAGCGTAAGTGGTGCTTACTTCTCATCTAACCGTACTAACTCTCAGAAACTTGATGGTAACGGTGACAAAGCTTCCGCATATGCATTGGGCGCGAAATATGACGCTAACAACCTGTACCTGGCAGCATTCTACGGTGAATCCGAGAACACCACCATCTATGGCGGAGACTTCAACCAAGTTGCTAACAAAACTCAAAACTTTGAAGTTGTAGCGCAATACCAGTTTGATTTCGGCCTGCGTCCTTCCATTGCTTACCTGCAGTCCAAAGGTAAAGATCTTAATGCGTTGGGTACTGGCTTTGCAGGCGGTGATGCTGACTTGGTTAAATACGTAGAAGTTGGTACTTACTACTACTTCAACAAAAACATGTCTACCTATGTTGACTACAAAATCAACCTGTTGGACGACAACAGCTATACCCGTACCGCTGGTGTTTCTACCGATGATGTTGTGGGTGTTGGTCTGCAATACCAGTTCTAATATCGCTTAACGATGAGCCCCTGCGGGCTCATCGAAGTGGATATCAAGGCAGAGCTTCGGCTCTGCCTTTTGCATTTGTGTATGTTTGAAAATATCGTTTTTCCACCCTCGCCCATAAATTATTTTAATCTCCCACGCCTTCTCACAACTCTGCTTTCTTTTTGCCGCAAACGGTTGGCAAACGGGGGCGCTGGCGTTACCCTGAAGCCCTCTTTCGTCATATCAGGCTATGGAATTTTCCGACATGTTTGAAAAAATCACTGCAGCACCTGCTGATCCTATTCTGGGTCTTACCGATCTTTTCCGCGCTGACGATCGCTCAGATAAAATAAATCTGGGGATTGGTGTTTATAAAGACGAAACAGGTAAAACGCCGGTTCTGGCCAGCGTGAAGAAAGCCGAACAATTTCTGTTGGAAAATGAATCTACTAAAACCTATCTGAGTATTGACGGGTTGCCTGATTTTGCACATTGCACACAGGAACTGCTGTTTGGCCAGGACAGCGCGATTATTGCTGATAAACGGGCACGTACCGCACAGACTCCGGGCGGCACTGGCGCTCTGCGTATCGCAGCAGATTTCATCGCTACGCAAACCAGCGCCAGGCGCGTGTGGGTAAGCAATCCAAGCTGGCCGAACCATAAAGGCGTGTTCTCTGCTTCAGGTCTGGAAGTCATGGAATACCACTACTATGATGCCGTCAATCACAGCCTTGATTTCGATGGCATGCTGAAAAGTCTGAGCGAAGCTAAAGCAGGCGACGTGGTACTGTTCCACGGTTGCTGCCACAACCCAACCGGTATCGATCCTACTCAGGAACAATGGGCACAACTGGCAGAATTGTCTGTGAGCAACGGCTGGTTACCGTTGTTCGATTTCGCTTATCAGGGCTTTGCAAAAGGTCTGGAAGAGGATGCGGCCGGTCTGCGTCTGTTCGTGGAAACACACAAGGAATTACTGGTCGCCAGCTCTTATTCGAAAAACTTCGGGTTATACAATGAACGCGTGGGTGCTTGTACATTAGTTGCGGCCGATGAAGAAACCGCCGATCGCGCCTTCAGTCAAATGAAATCGGTTATCCGTGCTAACTACTCCAACCCACCGTCACACGGTGCTGCGGTGGTAGCCACGATTTTGGGTAACGAAGCTTTGCGCACACTGTGGGAGCAGGAGCTGAGCGATATGCGTCTGCGTATTCATCGTATGCGTCAGCTGTTCGTCAGTACCTTGCAGGAAAAAGGCGCTCAGCAAGATTTCAGCTTTATTATCAATCAGAACGGGATGTTCTCTTTCAGCGGCCTGACCAAAGAGCAGGTATTGCGGTTACGCGATGAGTTCGGCGTGTATGCAGTCAACTCTGGCCGTATTAACGTTGCTGGCATTACACTCGAAAACATGGCACCGCTGTGTGAAGCCATCGTCGCGGTACTCTAAAAGATAAGTGGTGTTGCTCAATTAAAAAAGCCCGTCAGGTGGACTGACGGGCTTTTTGTTTTTGCTGATAAACAGCAAACGTCATCACCAGACCGGCATTTCATCCTGCAGGAACGGATTGGTTCTACGCTCATAACCAAAATCCGACATCGGGCCATGGCCGGGAATAAATACCATGTCATCGCCGAGCGGCAATAATTTCGTTTTGATGGAATGAATAAGCGCCTGATGGTCACCACGCGGGAAATCACTGCGGCCTACGCCACCTTTAAATATCACATCACCGGAAACGGCAATTCGCGCTTTATCATTGATGAAGACAATATGCCCCGGCGTATGGCCCGGGCAATGGAGTACGGATAAGATTTCCTCGCCGACATTCACTGAATCCCCTTCTTCCAGCCAGGTATCTGGCGTCAACGGATCACAATGGTCGAGGCCAAACATCTGGCTTTGGGTGGGCAGCGCATCAAGCAAGAATTGATCTTCTTTCTGAGGACCGATAACCGGTACCTGATAGTGAGCAGCAAGCTCTGCCGCTGCTCCTACGTGATCAAGATGACCGTGAGTCAGCAAAATTTGCGTAACCAATACACCTTTGGCAGAAACTTCCTGGATGATCCTTGCGGCTTCACCGCCCGGATCGACAATAGCAGCCTGATTGGTTTTAACACACCAAATCAGTGAACAGTTTTGGCTGAACGCCGTGACGGTAATTAAATGGATTTTCATAGAGCTCCACAAAATGGCCTGCACATTCCGGCAGGCCATTAATAACACACATCACCAGGTCCGCGCAGGGCCGGTATCGATGTGCACAAAGTTACTTCGTGGATAATATCCTACACCACCCATCCGCATTTTTAATGCGGCTTTGCGGATATTGCTCAGTTCGATGCCCTGGATGTGGAAATCCATTGCCTGCCCGAGGGTGTGATAACTGTGCTTCGCTACCCCGCTTCCTGGCTCACGCATGCTGTTGTTTGTCGCCAGTGAGCGGTAACCCGAAATCAGCTGGACCGGTTTATTGGTTCCGCCGAGCATCACCTGCAAACGATAGAGATGATCGAACAACGCGGGATCGATCGATTTTACCTTTTCCGCACGATAGTCTCTGAACAGATGATTCAACCGGGCCAACTCATCCTTGTTGTAACGCTTTCCATCAAAAAACTCGGTTTTGAGGGTTTCGCCGGTATTTATATTGTTAACCACTAAAATACGCGGACGAGGTGTGGAAAGAGTGGCGAATGCACGACCTGGAAGTAATGCAATCCCCATAGCGGCACTGCCTAATGCCAGCCATTTACGGCGATGTGTGTCGATTTCATTCATGAACAGTTTACTATCCGGTAAGAGAGTCAAAAAAAAGCTCTGATCTGAGCCGTTTTGAACCTTAACTGCCAATTTTCTGCGAGTCAAGGGGACCCATATAAGCAAAACGAGCGTGCCAGTGGCTCACGCTCGTCCGATGGCCAAATACTCTGACCCTTATCAGATTAGATTTACTGCATTTATTGAAGCAAAATTTCTGCCTGAGGCAGGATTTGTGCGCCGGATCTCACCGTTGAATCATAATTGTAAATATCTGTTCTGAACTGAGGTTTACCGTCATCTGCGACCCACGCCGTCAGATAAAACAGTTTTACCGGTATGTGATGGCGTATCGCTACATACGTGGTATTCCCCCCCTGCAATGTTGAAGAGATCCGCGTGTCATTCCAGCCCGCATCCTGCAATAACATATTGGCTAATTCAGACGCCTTATTCACCCTCACACAACCTGAACTCAGCGCACGAATATCTTTGCTGAACAGATTATGATTTGGCGTGTCATGCAGATAAATAGCATCAGAACTCGGCATATTAAATTTATACCGACCGAGGGAATTGCTCACGCCTGGTGCCTGACGGATGCGATATGGGAAATGGTTAGGTGATACCATTGCCCAGTCAATCATTGCAGGATCAATCACTTCCGCATCATTACTCCAGCCGGACAGCACCTGATAGCCATGTTGCTGGAAGTAACCGGGATTATTCATGGCTTTAGGCACGATATCTTCACGTATTAACGTAGTAGGCACATTCCATGGCGGATTGACTACCACATTATTCAGCGCACTGCTCATTAATGGCGTTTTACGACTTGGACGCCCGACAATCACCCGTGACGACAACACTTCATTACCATTGAGATAATAGGTGAGCTGATAGTTTGGAATATTCACCATGATGCCGGTGTTCACATTGCCAGGGAGAATGCGCAGGCGCTGAATATTCAGCGCCAGTAAGGTCGCACGCAATTGCGGAGAGGCATTCAGCCACTGACGGGTACGTCCGCCAATAATACCGTCAGCTTCCAGTCCCTGCCATTTTTGAAAACGTTTAACGGCCTCCACTAAATCCGGCGTGTACTGATTGTGAGCAACAGCAACCGGCGGGTGAGTTGCTGGCGCTTCTGTCGACTGAACCGTTGGCAGAACATCTTGTACTGATGTTGCAGAAGGGCTGACGGCTGGCGTCGATTGCTGGGCCTTATCGGCGGTTTCATCAACAGACAGATCGTCATTTGCCGCGCTTCCCGGCGTGTCCGGAGCGATGGTTTCATCTGTCGGTTTAGGCACCCTGTTCTCTTCAGGCGATGCGACCATCATACCGGTGCGGGTCAGGATCTCCCGCAAAGCCGGGACATCGTCACTGATCTGATCCGGCCGCAAACTGGCTGATCCTGTCATGACCGGCCAGGGGCGATTATCCGCCAGCATGGTCTTCAACGCATCATGCATCTTGGTGTAATAAGGATGCTGTGGCGCGAGAGTCGACAAATAGTGTGACGTATTGCCCTGACGCACAGCCAGCTGCCATTGATTAATCACCGTCAGTGATGGCGTCGTCATTTTGTAAGGCGTGGAACTGTATAACCACTTATCCCCGTTGGCTTCCACGCTGCTCGTAAACTGTAAATAACCCAGCATCGCATCTGATAACACGACGTCACGGGCCATGCCAGTGACTTGCGGATCCGTCAGCCATTTCACCCATTGCGTAAACTGAGGCTGGATACCAGATATGGCCAGTTCGGCCAGCTGCTGCTGGAATATCTGAACGGTTTGGCGATCGTTCCACATGGGCTGCATATGATTTGCAGCATAAAGCGAAGACAGAGAAGACAGATACAATGGCCGGATGCCTCTGGGCAATAATTCTGCCTGCAACTGACTCATGCTCTGCACACTTGACAGTGTCGTTTTTCCTAATGGCAGTGTGGGCACGGTAGCCCATGCAGCCAACCACGGCGACAGACCGCCCGCCAGCAAGCAGCTGGCGACTAAAAACCTGAGAGACCTTTGATTCATTAACATCTTCCCTTGCCTCCCGATAAGGTGCCCAATTTCATCCCCAAAACTGAGCCTGCAGCTCTTGGATTAAGTATATAAAGAGAATTCTTTTTTTGCGTAGGAACTCAATGAAATAGAGCCCGCATGTCACGTAAAGACTCTAAGTCAGCTGTCAGTTTAAATAAAGCCTTCCGTTACGTGTTTATGAGTTGTTTTTAAGCATTCGCCTATAAATTACACAACACTTTAGCTTTGCCTTGCGCGGTATTTAGAGCATCACTGTTTTTTAAACAAATATAAGTGAAATGGGGGTAATTCTAATAAAAAGCCCCGGCGATCATGGGCCGGGGCTTTTAAAATCAATCAGCTGTTTTATCTGAAAATAATCAGGAAACGTCAGCTTCCGTATTGACCAGAGCAGGCTGTTCAGCGGCAAATCCACGCAAACCAACGACGTGTACATGCTCATTATTGCCAAAGACTTTACGCACCAGTTTATACGTCGTCCCTTTTTCCGGGCTGATGTTTTCCGGTGCTGCGATAATCAGTTGCATTTCCAGACGGTCGCAAAGCTCAAACAGTGTGGCAATAGATTTCGCATCCAGACGCGCGGCTTCATCGAGGAACAGCAGACGACAAGGCGAAATATCCTTTCCTCGCATACGGCTCGACTCATCTTCCCAGCTCTGAACAACCATTACCAGAATCGACATACCGGTACCGATCGCTTCACCTGTTGACAGCGCCCCGCTTTCTGCGCGCAGCCAGCCATCCGAACCCCGGTTTACTTCCACTTCCATTTCGAGATAGTTGCGGTAATCCAGAAGTTCTTCGCCAATAGTTTGCGGTGTACGCTGACCCATATCAATTTGCGGGTTCAGACGCTGATAGAGTTTCGCCAGCGCCTCCGAGAAAGTCAGACGGTTACTGCTGAACAAGTCCTGATGCTGTTCCTGCTGTTCAGAAAGCACATCCAGCAGTCCCGCATGCGCTTCACGCACGTTCACATTCAGACGGACGCTTTTCACCTGACCAAACGCCACTGCCTGCAGCCCCTGGTTAAGCTGACGAATACGATTTTGTTCGCGCTGAATGGTTTTGCGGATGATATTTGCCACGCTGCGGGAACTGATCGCCAGTTGTTGCTCACGGGCTGTCAGCTCTTCAGTCAGACGTCCCAGCTCGATTTCCATCTGTTCAATCGCTTCAACCGGATCATCGGTACGAATAATATCCTGGCGGATACGTTCGCGCAGATGCTGATAGACGGCGATATAGAACTGGATTTTGCGCTCAGGGCGTTTCGGATCTTCGGACAGACGCAGCACATCGCGCAGATGTTCGTTATCAGACACCGCCAGACGCAGCGCACCCAGGGATTTATCTGACATGGAACGCAGTTCGTCGCCATCCATATAAGCCAGCTCACGGCGGTGCAGACGACGTTCAACACCATTGTCTTTCACCAAACGCATCACCGCACACCAGCCCGCTTTTGAGGTCACAACCTGTTCGCGGCTCTGATGATAATCACGCTCAAGTTTGCGCAGTTTCTTCTGCAGGTTATCCATTTCTGCTTCGCAGAAGGTGATTTGCTTTTCAAGCTGATTACAGCGCGCACGGTTAGTACTGAGCGCAGTATGCAGTTCGTCACGGCGGGTTTTGGCGCGTGCTTCCGCATTGGCATCCGCCTGAACGCCGATATCCTGTAATTCCTGACTCAGTTCCTTGAGCATATCGCGTTTGGCATCGAACGAACTTTTCAGCGAGGCCAGAACCTGACTGTACTGCGTCAGTTGCGTCTGATGCTGACGCATTTGTTCACGGGCGCGTGTACGTTCTGCTTCCGCATGTTCCAGACGCTGACGCAGTTTATCATTCAGGTCGCTGTTTTCATTGAGCATACCGGCAGAGTCGGTATAACTGAAGTGAGCACGGCGCTGAACCACTTCGGTCAGGGCAAATGCCTGCTGCTTCGCCAGTCGCTGTACATGCTGCGCCTGGGCGTAATCTTCTTTCAGTTGCTCATGCTGTTCCGGGTCGCTTTGCAGCACCGATACCAGCGGTTCCAGCTTGCTCAGTGAAACACCGTGCTGCTGAATGAAGCGGGCGCAATCCTGCGCCTCTTCCATCTCTTCACGAATTTCTTCGACCCGATCAATCAGCGTCTCATCGCATAGCAAACCGACACGCGGCTGCAGTTTATTGAGCATGCCGATAGCATCTTTCGCCTGCTCATATTGCTGGCGCTGTTGCTGATTTTGGCCTTCATGCGCATTAATGGCGCGTTCCAGCTCACCGCGGCGCCCGCTCAGGGTACGGATTTCAGCTTCAGGATCGGCATCGAACGCCACGGCTAAATGGCTGCCGATAAAGCGGCTGAACGCCTGATGTGCGCGCTGAATTTTCTGCACATCAAACGACAATGTCGCATAACGTTCTGACAGGCTTTCGCGTTCTTTATGCAGGGTTTCCAGACGGTTCTCACGCGCCGCACGGCCAAACAACGGCACTTGCGGGAAGTGAGAATAACGCCACTGACGATCACCCGTTTTAACCAGTACCGCACCCTGCATTTCTTCCACTTCGAACACGTTGTCATCAAATGACTGCGGATCCCCTTCGATGAGATAGAGATCTTCCGGGCAATCATCCAGACCGTCAAGTTGGTCGCGGATCAGAGATAAATCAGGTACCACAATTGCGTGACGGGACGGACCATACAATGCGGAGAAGTAAGGCGCATCGTCGATGGTGACATCGTCGTAAATTTCCGACAACAATACGCCACCGAAACGTTCTGCCAGCGCGATCATGCGGGAATCTTCCGCACCACTCGGCTGGCTGAGGCGGGTAATTTGCCCTTCAATGCGACGTTTGCGGGCAGCCACTTCGTCACGCTCAACTGTCGTTTCGCGTTCCGTTTCCAGAAGTTGCTGCATGTATTCGGTCACCTGCTGACTGCTTTCCAGCGGTTCCTTACTTTGCTCGCTTAACTGACTGAGTGCTTCCTGCGCGGCCAGCCAGACGGGGGCACGGGCGGTCAGTTCACGAATGCGCGACTGAACACGTTCAAGCTCCTGGCGCATTTCCATGCGACGTTCACCTGCCTGCGACACCACACCCTGTAATTCTTCAATCTGAACCTCCAGCTCACGCTGCATTTCGTCCAGATCTTCAGGGTGCACATCCTGCCCCGTACGTTTGCAGAATTCCTGCAGCTGACGCTCAGCATCCTGCTGCTCACGCAGGCGGCCTTCAAGTTCGGACAACCGCATGCGCAGCGGTTCGACACGCTCAGCCTGATGCTGCCGGGAAGACCAGTCACGCAGTAATTCACGTGCCGTCTGCCAGGCTTCACTGCGGCTCACTTCACCGGTGATTTTCACCACCAACTGATAAGCTGTTTCAAACTGATTATGGGCGGCAGAAGCAACACTCATCTTCTGTTCCAGCATCAACAGGATTTCAGTGGCTTCCTGTTCTTTGCCCTGGAACGTTTCCAGCCATGTTTCGCTGTTCTGAATGCTCAGATCGGGGATCTGACACAAGTCGCGCGCACGTTCAATGGCCTGTAACGCCTGCTGATACTGGATCGCACGGGTCTGCTGAACATCCAGCGCCTGCTGGTAATCGGCAAGCTGGCTTTTCAGCTCATCCACTTCCTGTTCAGCGGCCTCAGCGCGTGCTTCATATTCGGCGTGCTGCTCGCTGGCTTCGGCCACCACTTCGTTCTGCTCTTCCAGACGATACGTCAGCTCTTCGAGGTCACTTTCATAACGCTCGATTTTTTCCTGCTGACGCATCGCCGTCTGAACCAGACTCAGATGATCGCTGGCGGCCTGATAATCGGTTTCCAAATCGCTTTGCGAACCACTTTGCTCGGCCAGCTCACGCGCCATTTCGACATGACGATATTGTTCGCCGGATAACTGCTTGCGGCTGCTAAACAAATCATTACGCAGCACAAGCGCACCATCGAGATGAATGCGGCGCTCATTGGCATGACGCATATAGTCTGCGGCTACGTAAGACGTTGCTTCAGAAATCAGATGCTTAAACAGATCGCGGTCAGATTGCGTCACGCGGATCGCTTCCAGCGTCATGCGGTTTTCACGCAGCGCCGCTTCCATATCCTGGAAAGCTTTACGCACACCACTGTTTTCAGGCAACAAATAGTCGCGCAGGGAACGAGTGATGGCACTGGAAATACCGCCGTAAAGTGAGGCTTCAATCAGACGATAAAATTTACTGCGGTCGGATGCTGAACGTAAACGACGCGGAATCACACCCAGATCAAACATCAGGGCATGATAATCAGTAATGGAGTTGAACTGCTTGAACTGTACGCCTTCCATTGCCTCAACGCGATCTTTCAGCTCCTGCAAAGGCAGCACGCGGGCCTGACGTTCGCCGACCGTCTCGGTCAGCATTTCTGTCGGATTCACCGCAATCGGCAAACCCTGAATGGTGAAAGGTTTGATATCGACTTTACGGTCACGGCCGGCGACCTGCTGCAGGCGAACCCCCACAACAATGCGCTGGTGACGCGAGTTCACCACATCCAGAACCGAGTAACAGACACCCGCACGTAATTTACCGTGCAGACCTTTATCACGTGAACCGGAGGTGGCGCCCGCTTCCGTTGTGTTACGGAAATGCAGTAACGTCAGATCGGGGATCAGGGCGGTGACGAAAGCCGCCATTGTGGTGGATTTACCCGCCCCGTTGCCGCCGGAAAGCGTGGTGACCAGTGAATCAAGGTCAAACGTACGGGCGAAGAACCCGTTCCAGTTAACCAGCGTCAGTGAGCGAAATTTACCGCGTTCAATCATTCCTGTTCATCCTCTGCGCTCTCATGCCCTTGCTGCCCTGCCAGCGGTTCGCCGTCCTCACTTTCGTCATTCAGTGACAGCGCGCTGTCGACAGGCATCGCTTCACCGTCGCGGATCATCCGCAACTGTGCTTCGCGCGCGTCATCGCCGCTGCGGACATCCGCACCAAAACGGAATACCGCTTCGGTGATACGGAACTTGCTGCTGTCAACACCCATGAAATACACCATACCCAAACGGCGTAGGCGATTGAGCGACGTGCGAACTTTGTCCTGCAACTTCTGGCGATCCAAATCTGAGCCGGTTGAGCGCTGATTGACGTATTTGAGTAATTTACTTTCATCCGCCAGGCTCAGTAATTCGTCGTACAGTTCCTGCTGAGTAAAAATTCCCTCATGCGCCAGACGTTCCGGGCTCAGATACAAATAGCAGAGAATTTTCCCCACCATCATATCCAGTTCAGATAACACTGAACGCGGGATAAGCGTGGTCGAGCGCGGACGCAGATAGAAAAAACCTTCCGGTGCCCGGATTAATTCCACATTGTAGCGGCTGTAAAAGAGTTCCATTTCTTCCTGATAATCCATCAGAAAAGCATGGTTATCCAGTTCATCAATGCCAATATGACGGCCAGAACGCAGCTGACTGTCGAGAGCAGGAAACACTGAGTTTGCCAGTGCCTGCGCCAGCTTAGCTGGCATTATGTGTTCAATATTTGTCGATGACATGGGCCTGCACCTTGGCTCCGTAATCATTGATTGCCTGCCATTCAGCATGCAATCCTGAAAAATCTGCTTCAGCCACACCAAGGCGCACGGCCTGGTCGACCACAATTCGCGCGACATCAAAATGTCGGGCACGCGGATACTGTTTAAGGTATTCGCGCATTACCATGCCCAGATTGAGCGGCGTTTTTTGTTGCTGATAAACCTGTAAGGCCTGTTCAATCAATGCCGCAAGTTGTTCGCGGATTTCGTTAAACTCTTCAAACTCAAGATCTGGCGGAAGTTCGCCGGTCACTTCTTCGCTACGCAGGGCCAGTTCTTCATCACGCATATCCAGCAGACGATCGGCATTGGCGAACGTCAGCGTCCACGGCTGATCAAAGTAGTTCTGCACCGACTGGCGCAGACGTTGCGCAAACACCCGGTTTTTATCCATATCGATGGCGGTACGGATAAATTTATGCACATGGCGGTCATAGCCAATCCACAGGTCAATTGCCTGCTGACCCCAGCTGGTAATACGGTCGAGTTTGTTCTGCAAGTCGAAAACCAGTTTGTCGACAAAGCTCAAATCGAGTTCGACCATCGTGGCATCCTGAATACGCATAAGATGCGCCTGCAACAGGTTACCGGCGGCTTCTAACGTATCCTGCAATTCACGCAGCGTGCCCGAGGTTTCTGACAGGAGGATTTCACAACTGGAAATTGCCGCGCGCCAGTCTTTATTCAGCAACGCGGCAATGTCATCTTTCACGCCCTGCTGCTGTTCGTCCATGACCCTTTGCGTCATATCGATGCTGTCAAAAATTTCAGCAACGGAGTATTTCAGTGGCGCGTAAACATTGCGATGCCAGTGGAAATCATCGCCACCCTCTTCGGCTGCATCCGCCGCACGCTTGAGTTCCTGCGCCACAATCGACAATTGCATAGACAACCGCAACGTAGAGAATTCACGCTGGCGGATGTAATAATCTGAAATGCCGATCGCCAAAGGCGTCAGGCGATAGATAGCGTTACCGTCAGCCAGTTCACTGACGAAACGGTTGAGCAAACGCTGACGCACCATGTCATTGATGGCATTATTGGCACGTACGGTGATGGTTTCGTTTGTCTGCTCAAATCCCTTGCTGACGTGACGAAATGCATCGACCAGTTCACCTTCACTCATTTCCCCATCAAGGCGCTCGCTGTTTAATGTGGCAATCGCCAGAAGAAAAGCCAGCCGCTCCGTTGGCAGCGAAATTGAGAAATCATTTTTTCGTGCCCAGGCGACCAGTTCGGGTACAGTCTGGGAAAATTCGCTCATAATTCGTCCTTCAGAATGGGTTTGTGCGCCATCACGTGGATGTAACGTCCCAAACTAACAAAAGGTTCCTGGCGGCAATAACGCTGCTCCAGCGCCAGAAGCTCGTCAAAATCCTGTTTATGTTGTTGTCTGTTTCGCAAATAATCATGGAATACTCTAACACCGGTCTTGCCGCTGATCTGCATTCCAAGTTCTTCCAGCCACTGATAAACCTGAGCCGGTTCCAGTGGATGATCGGGTAGCAGGGAGCTTTTTTTGATTTTTGGCACACCGGCTTCAACATGACCGAAATTGCCGAGGATCATATGCCGCATGACCAGACCGTGGATATTGTAAAACATCAGCGATAATGCCCCGCCCGGTGCCAGGCAATCTACCAGCGCAGCCATTGCCTGCTGTGGCTCTGCCAGCCATTCGATGACCGCATGGAACAATATCAGATCAACCGGTTGTTCCAAATGTTCGGCGATATTCTGAGCCGGACATTGTACAAATTGCATGTTGTTGCTCACACCTTTTTCCAGCGCAGCAGCCTCAGCGCGCCGGATCATCTCACCGGAAAGATCACACAACAAGACCTTATGTCCTAAAGCTGCCAGTTCGCAGGCCATTTGTCCTTCCCCGCCGCCCGCATCAAGGATACGCAATGGCCGCTGAGGCAAAGTCTGTAATAAATCATGCAAATCCTGACCCAGCACAGCCTGACGGATACGTCCCTTTGTTGTGCCGTAGATATTGCGCGAGAATTTCTCGGCCATATCGTCGAAATTACGATCCTGCATGAAATGAACCCTGCTTCTGAAAACAATTTGGTGAATGATGGCTGTGCGGCAATGCCGGGTGAAGTGCTATTTTGGCACAGGCTGGCATAGAATAAATCATCCTGACGCGGATTCACGCCCGGATGTCGTTTTTTCACCCAAAAGGATCGGTTTCTGATGTTATTTACCCTAAAAAAGACGCTGGGAGGCCTGCTATTACCTCTGCCATTTATTCTGCTTCTCATGGCGATAGCACTGGTATTGCTGTGGATAACCCGGTGGCAAAAAACCGGAAAAGTGTTTTTTTCACTGAGTTGGCTGCTTCTGTTGCTGCTCAGCCTGCAACCTGTGGCGGATAACCTGCTCCGCCCCATTGAATCGGTCTACCCGACTTATCAGGCTGACGGCCATGCGCCGGTAAAATATGTCGTCGTACTGGGTGGGGGTTATACCTATAATCCGGCGTGGGCACCGAGTTCTAATCTCATCAGTAACAGTCTTCCTCGCGTGACCGAAGGGATCCGCATTTACCGGGCAAACCCCGGTTCGAAAATGATCTTCACCGGTGCGCGGGCCATGACCAATCCGGTGAGCAGCGCTGCGGTTGCCGGAAAAGTGGCGGAGAGTTTAGGTGTGCCGCAGAGCGATATTATTTTACTCGACAGGCCACGGGATACACATCAGGAAGCTTTACAGGTGAAAGAAATGCTGGGAGAGCAGCCCTTTGTGCTGGTGACATCGGCTAATCATCTGCCGCGGGCGATTATTTTTTTCCGGCAACTGGGACTGAATCCTATTCCGGCGCCGGCAAATCAACTTGCGATAGATTCCCCGCTCAATCCGTGGGAAAAAGCATTACCACAGGCACTGTTCTTGTCTCACAGTGAGCGGGCATGGTATGAAACGCTGGGGCGCATATGGCAATGGATGACACTGCCGGCACCCGCTGCGAAGCCGCTCAGTTAAGCCACGGCAACAGTTGTTGTCGTGCATAATCGAACTGACGGCGATCGAGCTTGCCGGTATGGATCAGATGTGCGACAGATTCCCACACCAGATACAACCAGCGACGGGCAAGGAACGTTTCCGAAACGGGTGCTTTGTGGAGATAACCAAACAGCAGTTGCTCGCTCATTCCTTTTTCCCACAGTCTGAAGAGATCAAACTCGCGCGGCGCCCATAACACGGTGCCGGGATTAATCATCGCCAGTAACTGATCGCTGCGCGGATCTTTGAGCATGCTGCGTAGCGAAAGATTACCGTGAACCAATACCGGTGTATCGTCAAATCCTTCAAACAACGCAGGGATACAGGCACGGGAACGGAAAAGCAGCGTACGATCTTCAGGGGTGAGTTCAGGGGCCTGTAAATGGGATAACGTTGCCCACAATACTTCGATCCTCTGCGGGTACCAATTTTCCCAGCGATTTTCCTGAGTGCTGTCTACCGAACCGACACAACCGTGACTGTCAATCCGGTGCCACGCCAGCATCGCCTCGACAATTTGCTCCTGCAGTATTTGCCAGCGCTCAGGAGTACGTGTTGGTGCTTCCGCCGATACGCCGCGCAGACGCTCAATGAGCAAGATTTCCTGATACGGTTTCTGATGCGTGGTGACCATGCCATAAACCGCCGGCACCCGTACCACGCCTTCCCGTGCCAGCATGGATAATTTATAAGCCTCCTGCCCGGCGATTCCCTGACAGACAAAACTCTTCGCCATCAATGGCATCGCATAACCCTGCTCATCATAGAGAGAGAAAAGATGCGCATAAGGCTGCTCACTGACACATTCAAGACGGGATAAACGCTCGCCCAGCACAATACTCAATTCGGCTTTTAGCTGTTCCATAACGTGTTCGCAGTGACAAATAAATTAACGTTTATGATGAAAGCTTCAGGAAAGGATTACCCCGTGTCAGATCAAATAAAAACCGGATAGTCAGGACAGAAACAGGAAGGCAGTACGCAAAACGAAAAGAGATGAGAAAACGGAATGCCGGAACATTCCGCTTTTATGAGCACTTATACCTTGTCGGATCAGGAATTTTTATGGCCCAAAATCACGCGCACACGTTCCAGATCCTCAGCGGTATCAACACCCACAGAAGGAATGGCCTTCGCTACATCAACGTGGATTTTTTCACCGTACCACAGTACCCGGAGTTGTTCGAGTAATTCAATGTGCTCCAGTTTAGTCGGTTCCCATTTCACATACTGGCGAATGAAACCGGCACGGTAAGCATAAATACCGATATGACGGAGGAAGACATCACCGACTGTTTCTTTCGACACGGCAAAACGTTCACGTTCCCACGGAATGGCAGCACGGGAAAAATACATGGCATAGCCTTTGGCATCCCGAACCACTTTTACCGCATTCGGGTTAAACGCTTCTTCCGCTGTTTCAATCGGCACAGCCAGTGTCGCCATTCCTGCTTCACTGTTTGCCAGATTATCCGCCACCTGACGGATAATAACAGGCGGGATCAGCGGCTCATCACCCTGCACATTGACGATGATTTCATCATCAGCAAAGTGACATACCTCGATCACTTCAGCCAGACGTTCGGTGCCTGACTGATGGTCAGCTCGTGTAAGGCAAACTTCACCGCCAGCAGCTTCAACCGCCGCCACAACGTCAGGATGATCTGTCGCAACAATTACACGTTTAGCCCCGGACTCCAGCGCACGCTCCATCACATGCACAACCATAGGTTTACCGTTGATATCGGCCAACGGCTTACCCGGTAAACGGCTTGACCCGAAGCGGGCCGGGATGATGGCAACAAAACTCATGGGTGTGTCTCATCAACAGAAAGCGGTCGGGCCTCGTTTTCTAATAATACGGGAATCCCCTCACGCACTGGATAAGCCAGGCTGTCTGCCTTACACACTAATTCCTGCGACTCTTTATTAAAGTAAAGCTTCCCGTTACAGACGGGGCACGCAACGATTTCAAGCAAACGGTGGTCCATAAATTCCTCCCGGAGGCGAATACACCGCATTTTCAGCAAGGTGCAACGCAAAAAAGCATTGGAAACACAACATAGCGGTTCAAGAGAATAGCATAACGCCGCACCGCACGTTAATTCTCACTGATCCTCAAATACGGCCTCAAAAAGTTACGTTTTTGTAAAAAAATATCTTCGTGGGAGGATTGCGTTGCCCAATTTGTGGGAGTAGAATTTTTTCTGTGATGCAAGTCACACTATCAACCCTAAACATGAGCTCTAAAAATGAAAACCATTAACAAAATCATCGCTATGTTCGCTAACTTCAGCCACTAAGCTGAATGTCACCTGCAATCATCGTGAAATAACGGCTGCCTGATGCAGCCGTTTCATTTTATAACCTCAAATCTGCCAGTCTTTTCCCCAAAGCGCCGTTAGCGTTTCAGGTACATTCACGATTTTGACTTTTTCAGCTCCCTGCCACTGTGCAAAACGGCTGATTGCTCCGTGTATATCTTTTGCCCTTCGTGAAGCCATCGTGACATCCGGCTCAAGATGCAGGCTTTTCACTTCCAGTATTTTTTCTTTGCGATGCATTTTTGCATCCACCCTGCCAATCAGCTCACCGCGCTGCAATAAGGGAAGTGTGAAATATCCATACTGGCGTTTTGCTTGTGGGGTATAACATTCGATCCGGTATTCGAAATTAAATAACGTCGACACACGTTTACGATCCCATACCACCGGATCAAACGGTGAAAGGAGAGTGGTGACGGTTGAACCGATCCGTGATTTGACGGCTTGTTGCAGGAGGGGAAACTGTTTGCGATGAACATAATAAGTACCTTCGAGCCCGGTCACTTCGATCGGTGTAATCTCCTCATCTGCCAGCAATTGTGCAATCACAGCCTTGGTATTCACGCGCCTGAGGCGGTAGTAGTCCGCCAGCCATTCAGGTTTGAAGATGCCGAGATATTGCGCCGAACGCCGCAGCATCTGTTGTTCCGCCACGGCCTGTTCAAGCGTTTGGCTCGCATCGTCCCAGCCTGGCATCACCCGTTCAGCAAGGTCGTAAACCCGATGAAAATTACGCCGCTCTGACACCATCAGTTTCCCGGTGGTAAACAACGTTTCCAGATGCTTTTTATGCGGCTTCCAGTCCCACCAGCCACTGGCAGACTTCTTGTCTGCACTGAAGTCTGCCGAACGTACAGGCCCCTTGTCGGCAATATGGCTCAACAGCGCCGCAATATCCGTCTGATGTTCATCAAACCAGGCTTGCGAAAATTTCCACCCCATTCCCTGAGGATTCAGCATCCGGTGGCGCAGGAGTCCGTAATCTTCGCTGGGAATAAAACAAGCCTCATGTGCCCAATATTCGAATATTTTTCCTGCTGAGAGTGCCTGTTCCAGCCACTGAGGATCGTAATTACCTAAGCGGCTAAACAGCACAAGATAAGGACTACGCGCAACGACACTTATGGTATCGATTTGCAGTAAGCCCATATCACGGATCGTGTCCACGACATCCGCTGCAACAGGCTTTCGGGTGACAGGCTCAAGAAGATTTTGCGCAGATAAATGCAGGGCGCGGGCTGAAGCAAGAGATATAACCGGGTGAGACATATCGGTATCCGTGGCAGCAATTTAACTGCGGATACCGATAGCATATTTTTACCGGAGCGTAAAATTCAACTCAACGGTGAACAACAAAACCGGACTCAGAATGCAATAACATCAGCCGCGGAAGGGCCGTGTGCTACGCTGCGGTAAGTGGTGAACTCAACCTTCTGACCGGCACTCAGAGATTTATTACCCGTATTTGCGATGGAAGTACGCTGAACATAAATTTCAGAAGAACCATCGAGCGGACAAATAAAACCGTAGCCTTTAGCCTGGTTGTACCATTTAACTAAACCCATTTTTAACATCATAATTTCTATCCTTTCTTTTGGGCATCCATGAACACACTTTTTTATTATTGTTCGGATGCGTTTGCCCATTGCTAAGTTATTTTTTTATAAAAAACCTCTAATGAGCGAATTTGTTTTAACGATTATTTTTATAACTTTCGCGACATCATATACACGTCGCATTGACCTTTTCAGGTATGAAAAACCCGCCATCCGGCGGGTTTTGCGCTGCTAATATGATGAACGATTAACGTTGTTTCATATCATTACGCTCGTCTCTTTTCAGAGCGCAATAACGTTAGCAGCAGCAGGACCGCGCGGGCTATCCTGAATGGTGTATTCTACACGCTGGCCTTCTGCCAACGTCTTGAAACCCTCGGTTGCGATTGCGGAGAAATGTACGAATACATCCTTACCGCCATCAGCTTGCTCAATAAAACCAAAACCTTTGCTTTCATTGAACCACTTAACCTGACCATTTTTCTTAGACATATTTAAAACCTTTTTACAAAATATAAAATCCTGCCATTCGGCAATGTGAGCCAATAGTTCAGACAATTACTTATGGGGAGGACTTAGAAGGTTCGTCTTGGAAGCGGAATCATGGGGAAACAGATAACGTCTGGGAGGAACTGCTTTACTCTACACTCATACATAAATAGCGCTGCAACACAGGCTGCATGCATTTACTCATAAGTTCAGAGCAATAGCAACCCCCGATGTGTAATTATTCTGAACTCTAACGCCATAATAAAATATAAGCCTTTAAAATCAGAGGGGACGGGGATTTTAATCAGCTTAATTTTTTTATACAAGGTGCAGCTTTAAGGTCATTCAGCGCACTTAAGGCCTTTTTTCTAAAATCAGATCTGATATTTTTTGCAGTAATTTCTCGGCTTTCCTCCCTGTAATCTTTGCTTCAACCGGCAAATACCACCAGTCAGGTTGCGCAAAAGCCCGGCATTTCACCGCATCTTTTTCAGTCATAAGGAGAGTCTGGCCAGGTTGTATTACGGCAGAAAGGAGTGTGGCGGAATAAGTCCGATGATCAGAAAAAGCGATTTCCTTTTGCAGGACAACCCCTAGCTGTCTAAGCGTGGCAAAAAAACGAGGCGGATGTCCAATCCCTGCCATAGCAACTACATTTTTTAAGCTACCGGCATCACGCTGCTCTCCCGTAGCCAAATTTACCGCCTTACCTGGCTCAAGGATCATGGCCAGTTCACCAGCCTGTGCGGTACCACCATTTGTAATCACTGCATCGACTGAACGCAGACGCGATTCGCGTTCACGCATCGGGCCTGCAGGTAACCAGTGACCATTACCAAAACGGCGGACACCGTCGACGACGACAATTTCGATATCACGCTGCAGTGCATAATGCTGCAGCCCGTCGTCGGTAATCACGATGTCAAGCTCATGCTCCGCAAGCAATGCCTTCACGGCATCAGAGCGAACAGGAGACACCGCAACCGGTGCCCCTGTTCTTTGAAAGATCAGGACAGGCTCGTCACCCGCTTGCGCAGTTGACGTACTCTCGTTCAGGAGAAGCGGATAGCGTTCCGCTTTCCCACCGTAACCGCGAGAAACAACGCCAACACGAAAACCATGCTGTTGCAATGTTTCAACCAGCCAGATAACCACCGGTGTTTTACCGTTTCCTCCGGCGGTCAGGTTACCGACCACCACAACGGGCACCGGGGCCCGCCAGCTTTTTTTCAGCCCGGCTTTATAGCTATAACGGATCAGATTCGCGATCAGACCGTAAAGCCATGCCAGAGGCAGGAGTACAAGATATAGCGGTGATTTGCCTGACCAGATACGATCAATCATTGCCCAAATTGCATCCGGTAGAGTTGTGAGTAAACACCACGCTCTTCAAGCAGGCTCGCATGAGAACCACGTTCCACCACGCAACCATCTTCGATTACCAGAATCTCATCGGCCTTTTCGATAGTAGATAAACGGTGTGCGATCACCAGTGATGTGCGGTTTTTCTGCAGCTCATCCAGCGCAGCCTGAATAGCACGCTCAGATTCGGTATCAAGGGCCGATGTCGCTTCATCAAGTATCAAAACCGGTGAGTCACGCAATAAAGCACGAGCAATAGCAATACGCTGACGCTGACCACCAGAGAGCAGAACGCCATTTTCACCAATGACCGTATCCAGCCCTTTATCCATTTTGCTGATAAAGTCCATTGCGTAAGCCATTGTCGCCGCTTTTTCGATTTCTTCGCGGGAGTACATATCCGTACGGGCGTAAGCGATATTATTGGCAATGGTGTCATTAAACAGATGGACGTTCTGAGAAACGAGGGCCACCTGATCACGTAATGACGACAGCGTATATTCCCGAAGATCATGACCATCCATCAGGATTTCACCTTCCTGAATGTCATAGAAACGGGTCAGCAAATTCGCGATTGTCGATTTTCCTGAACCCGAGCGACCAACCAGTGCAACGGTTTTGCCTTCCGGCAGGCTGAAGGAAATATTACGCAAAGCAGGAATATCACGTCCCGGATAAGTGAAGGTCACGTTTTTAAACTCGACATCACCTTTTACGCGTTTGACTTCCAGTTTGCCCTCATCTTTTTCCTGTTCCATATCCAGAATGGAGAACAGCGTCTGACAAGCTGCCATACCGCGCTGGAACTGGGAGTTCACGTTAGTCAGTGACTTCAAGGGGCGCATCAGGGCAATCATAGAAGAGAACACAACGGTGATAGTACCCGCACTAAGCGTTTCCATCACCGACGGGAAGCTTGCCGCATACAACACAAATGCCAGTGCCAGAGAAGCAATCAACTGAATAATCGGGTCTGAAATTGAAGAGGCGGAAACCATGCGCATACCTTGCTGGCGCATACGGTTACTCACTTTATCAAAACGCGCGGTTTCAACTTTCTGACCACCGAAGATCAATACTTCTTTATGCCCTTTCAGCATCTGTTCTGCACTGGTCGTCACCTGCCCCATGGTGTTTTGCATTGTCTTACTGATATTACGGAATCGTTTAGACACCACGCGGATAACAACAGAAACAATCGGCGCAATCACTAACAGGATTACAGAAAGCTGCCAGCTGTAATAGAACATCATCACAAACAGACCAATGATTGACGCCCCCTCTCGTACAACAGTCACCAGCGCACTGGAAGACGAAGACGCGACCTGCTCGGAATCATAAGTAATACGGGAAAGTAAGGTACCCGTGGATTGCTGGTCAAAGAATGCCACAGGCATTCTCATCATGTGACCAAACAGACGGCGACGCATATGCATCACGACTTTGCCCGAAACCCATGAAATGCAGTAACTCGAAATATAGCCACTGATACCGCGTACAATCATCAGACCGATAACGACCAGGGGCATCCAAAGTAGTATGGAGCGGTCAGCTTTACCAAAACCGTCATCAAGTAGCGGCTTCAGCAAAGACAGCATGAAAGTATCACTGGCGGCGTTTGCGACCAGCGCAATAGCCGCAGCGATCAGCCCGGCTTTAAAAGGTGTGATCATCGGCCACAGACGACGGAATGTCTGCCATGTGGAGAGATCTTTATCGTTCATCATGCAATATCAACCAGCATCGAAAGAAATAGCGGTCTATTCTACTCATTATCTGCAGATACTCCAAACTGGCGGTGGTACCAACGGGGGATTAATTGCTCGCGTAAGCCTTTAATTGTCCAATAATCATCAAAAATGAAGAGGCTGAGTTGACCCGATACAGATGTTGAATGCCAGTCATAACGCGCTTTGTTGTATCTGCTAACAACTTTATGTGCCGGCAGATGCCATTTATTAAAACGGGAGGCTGATGCCAGTACGATAACCGGCTTGACTGCCCGTAGAAAAGGGGGTATCGATGAAGTATTGCTGCCATGATGAGGGACCTGAAGTGCTGTGGCTCGTAATGTGTTTCGCAACTTCCTGACCAGCGCTTTTTCCGTTTCAGCTTCAATATCGCCGGTCAGCAGCAAACTGAATGAACCATCATCAATGCGGATAACACAGCTGTCGTTATTCCGGGCATCGCCGGACATTTTCTCTGGCCACAACACTTCAAAATCCAACCCCTGCCACCGCCATTGCTCGCCCGCGATACATTTCAGATGATGCTGATCAGAAAGGGTACTTTCACGTACGCTGGCAGCAGGGTATCGGTTTTGCAATACGGTTAACCCACCCCGGTGATCTTTGTCATCATGACTGATAATTATCTGTTCCAGCTGGATATTCTTCCAGTTTAAAAACGGAATAATATTTTGTTCAGCGGCTGATCCGCCTTCCCACCTGTTGCCGGTATCATAAAGAACACCTTTGCCATTTTTGCTGATAAGAACAGACAAGCCGTGCCCGACATCAAGCATATCAATCCGCCAGCGCTCTGGTGGATTTCTGTTCATCCAGACGAAAGAAATCGCGAAAAGAGACAGCAAAAGTGAAAAACAATATCTCAACGGGCAAATCCGCCAGCACAATAGCACCAGCCATCCCATCAGGCTCACGACCAGAAAGGATTCACTCAATGGGGTCCAGCCGTCAGGTAATGCTTTAACCCCCCACAGGGCCAGCCTCAGGGTAACGTCAGCCAGTTGCCAGAGCACAGCCTGGACGTAACCTCCTAATGTATAGGGCACGGCGCTCATCAACAAGGCCAGTAATACCAGCGGGACGGTGAACAGCGAAACAACCGGCACGGCCCACATATTGGCGGGAAACGAAAAGAGGTTCATGCCATGGAAAATCCAGACCTGCAGGGGCCAGAGTAGAAGCGTCATCCCC
Organism: Rahnella sp. CFA14(1/10); assembly: GCF_004195095.1. Taxonomy (NCBI): domain Bacteria; kingdom Pseudomonadati; phylum Pseudomonadota; class Gammaproteobacteria; order Enterobacterales; family Yersiniaceae; genus Rahnella; species Rahnella sp. CFA14(1/10). The sequence continues at coordinate 217,935 of NZ_SEWS01000004.1, forward strand.
ACCTGCAAATGTCCCCAACGGCAAAATGCCCAATACCATGCCTGCTGAAACATTGCCGGCAAAGGTGCCCACTGAAACCAGAAAACCAGTGCCCCCACGGCAAAGCATGACAACCAGAAACTGTCAGATAATAAATTCATAGGATCGGCCAGCAAAAGCATGGCAACCACCCAAAGCCATATCTGCCACGGATGACAGCGGACACGGAACAGACGCAGCAGGATCCACATCGATACCGCTAACGCTGCACGAACTGCAGGTGCGTTGCCTCCGGAAAGCCAGGTGTAGGTCAGCAGAAAAGCGACGCTCACCAATAACGGAAAGCGATAGTCAATCATCTTTACCGGCATCAAAAACTGTATGCCACGTGCCAGCCACCATCCGAATAATGCCGCCACGGAGATATGTAAACCTGATATCGCCACCAGATGGGCGATGCCCGTCTGTTGCAACAGCAGCTTATCTGCCCTCTCTATTAATCCTTTTTCGCCAAAGGCCAGTGCGATCAGCACAGGCGTATTTTCCATCAGCGGCATCTTCTGCTGCACCCGCTGAATAAACTGCTGACGAAGCGAACTTTTCGCGTCAACTGGCTGACTGTGGCGGACCGTTGCTGTCAATGGCGCATGCTGAGCCAGCGCCCAGCGCTGGGCATCAAATCCGCCTTCATTGAGCATGCTATGGACGGGACGCAAGCTGACGGTCATATCCCAGCGCTGACCCGCAAAAAGTTCTTGCCCTCCCTCATCCCAGTTAGTGCGGAACATGATCGGTGGAAAGAGGATTTTACCTTCAACTTTTTCAATCTTGAAGAGTACAGAGGACGTGCTGGTGTTCCCGAGATTAATACTTTCTACCGCTGCGATAACATGCCGTTTTGTGCCCTGAAGCGCTGAAATCTGATGAAGTTGAATATCGCCCTGAAATGAAGCCCAACTGAGACTCAGCAGACCGATCGCTATCAGGCTGAATATTCTGTGATGTAGTCTGAAACAACAGAATGCACAAAGACACAGCATAACCCGTTGAATAACGCTGGGGAGTTCAGAAAAAATGAGCAGCGGCATCATGCCGGCAATAACCGCTAAAGCAGCCTCGTCCAGTGAGATTTTGATGTTTTACTTCCTTCACGTTGTTCAGACATATTTTCGTGCCGGAGTATGGTTTTCACGCGAAGAAGAGACAAGCAGGAGACCGAAACGCTGGGAGACGTTACGCAAATATTTTGTGATCAGAATTGAAAGAGAGATCAATTCATTAGTCGTAAGGCAAAAAAAACGGCACCTGGAAAGGTACCGTTTTACGTTCGCTATAGGCAGACATTTACGTCCAGGCGCAAGCCTTAGCCGTAAATATTCGCGCGGTCGCGCAACTCTTTACCTGGTTTAAAGTGAGGAACATACTTGCCGTCCAGCTCTACTTTATCGCCAGTTTTAGGGTTGCGCCCAACACGCGGAGCACGGTAGTGAAGAGAAAAACTGCCAAACCCACGGATTTCGATGCGTTCACCATCAGCCAAGGTTGCAGCCATATGCTCAAGCATCTCTTTCACTGCATCCTCAACAGCTTTCGCCGGGATATGAGAGTGCTGGCCAGCAAGTCTTTCAATAAGTTCAGACTTGGTCATATTACCTCCAAGCTTTGCAGCTAAACTACCGTTTCGGGGCGACTGAGCCGCCCCCCGTCATTACTCGCCTTTTGCCGCTTTGAACGCTTCAGCCATAGCGTTAGAGAAGTTGCTTTCGTCTGGTTTGTTGTTAACAACAGCGATTGCATCTTTCTCGTCTGCTTCGTCCTTAGCACGAACGGACAGGCTTACTACGCGGTTCTTACGATCAACACCGGTGAATTTAGCTTCAACTTCATCACCAACGCTCAGAACCAGAGTTGCGTCTTCAATACGGTCGCGAGAAGCTTCTGAAGCGCGCAGGTAACCTTCTACGCCGCCAGCTAATTCAACTGTAGCACCTTTGGCGTCAACTGCTGTGACTTTACCAGTAACAATAGTACCTTTCTTGTTAACAGACAGGTAGTTATTGAATGGATCTTCAGCCAGTTGCTTCACGCCCAGGGAGATACGTTCACGTTCTGCATCAACTTGAAGAACCACAGCTGCGATTTCGTCGCCTTTTTTGTATTCACGTACTGCTTCTTCGCCTGCAACGTTCCAGGAGATGTCAGACAGGTGAACCAGGCCGTCGATGCCGCCATCCAGACCAATGAAGATACCGAAGTCAGTGATTGACTTGATTTTACCTTCAACACGGTCGTTCTTGTTGTGGGTCTCTGCGAATTGCTGCCATGGGTTGTTTTTGCATTGTTTCAGGCCCAGGGAGATACGACGACGTTCTTCGTCGATATCCAGAACCATAACTTCAACAACATCGCCCACGTTAACCACTTTAGATGGGTGGATATTTTTGTTAGTCCAGTCCATTTCAGAAACGTGAACCAGACCTTCAACGCCTTCTTCGATTTCTACGAAGCAGCCGTAATCAGTCAGGTTAGTCACGCGACCCGTCAGTTTAGTACCTTCTGGGTAACGTTTAGCGATAGCGACCCAAGGATCTTCGCCCAGTTGTTTCAGACCCAGTGATACACGGGTACGCTCACGGTCAAATTTAAGAACTTTAACAGTGATTTCATCGCCAACATTAACAATTTCGCTTGGGTGTTTAACACGTTTCCAAGCCATGTCAGTGATGTGCAGCAGGCCATCAACGCCGCCCAGATCAACGAATGCACCGTAGTCAGTGAGGTTCTTAACGATACCTTTAACTTCCATGCCTTCCTGCAGGTTTTCCAGCAGTTGATCGCGCTCTGCGCTGTTCTCAGACTCAATTACTGCACGACGGGAAACAACAACGTTGTTGCGTTTCTGGTCCAGTTTGATGACTTTGAACTCAAGATCTTTGCCTTCGAGATGCAGCGTGTCGCGAACAGGACGAACGTCTACCAGTGAACCTGGCAGGAACGCACGGATACCGTTCAGCTCAACAGTGAAACCGCCTTTAACTTTACCGTTGATAACACCGGTAACAGTTGCAGATTCTTCGTAAGCTTTTTCCAGCGTGATCCAAGCTTCATGACGTTTAGCTTTTTCACGGGACAGCAGAGTTTCACCGAAGCCGTCTTCAACAGCGTCCAGCGCAACATCAACTTCGTCGCCAACCTGGATTTCCAGTTCGCCCTGTGCGTTTTTGAATTGTTCTGCCGGGATTGCAGACTCAGATTTCAGACCGGCGTCAACCAGTACGATATCTTTGTCGATAGACACAACAACACCACGAACGATGGAACCAGGACGGGTTTCGATTGTTTTTAAGGATTCTTCAAAGAGTTGAGCAAAAGATTCAGTCATGTTGATAATCTTTAGGTTCTTAAGTTTAACGTCCATCTGGCGTCCTGCTGGATGGGGTTGTTTCAAATGCCCCGCTACAGATCCTTGCGGCGAGGTTAAAAAAAACTATAGCCAAAACCGGCACTGAATATTCTTCAGCACCAGATTAAGGCCAGATTACCGGGTTTGTTTTTGCGGTAATCCTAGAATTTCTGTGGCATAAGCCAGTGCTTTTTCGATGACTTCGTCGATAGACATACTGGTTGAATCCAGCAACAGTGCATCGGAAGCAGCCACTAAAGGCGCGATAGGCCTGTTACGATCACGGTCATCGCGTTCTTTGATCTCGGCTAAAAGCCGTTCAAAGTTAACACTAAAGCCTTTTTCCTGCAACTGTAGCATTCTTCTGTTTGCACGTTCTTCCGAACTGGCATCCAGAAATATCTTCACCGGTGCATCAGGGAAAACCACCGTACCCATATCGCGGCCATCAGCAATCAGACCCGGCGCATCGCGAAATGCGCGCTGCCTGCGCAATAATGCCTCACGAACACGGGGGAACGCCGCCGCCTGAGACGCAGTATTGCCTACCGTTTCGGTGCGGATTTCATTGGTAACATCCTCACCTTCTAAAATAACGTGCAATTGCCCGTCCTGAGCCACAAAACGAACGTCGAGATGTGCGGCAAGCGGAACTAACGCCTCTTCTGAGACAATATCAACCTGATGATGCAAAGCTGCCAGCGCCAAAACGCGGTAAATCGCGCCGGAATCCAGCAGATGCCAGTTAAAGGCCTCGGCAAGCGCTTTACACAACGTACCTTTGCCTGCACCACTTGGCCCATCAACGGTGATTACCGGGGCTAAAGCCGTCATTTTTGTCTCCTTTCGGTGGGGGATACCCGCTTCATTAGTCTCACAGGACTAATTCAGGAGCGGCATTATACGCTGCCTTTGCTGCAACTGTTACCCCACATTTTTCAGTTGCCTAAAAAGCGGACGGTTCTGAGCCTGAAAAATAAAAAAACGGACATCCTGGATGTCCGTTTATACAAGGGCAACCTCGTGAAAAGTTATGCCAGTGTGCTGATGGCTGCCAGACGTTCAAAATAGTCAGGGAACGTTTTCGCGGTACACTTCGGATCAAGAATGGTCACCGGCGTATCGGATAAGGCCACCAGAGAAAAACACATCGCCATCCGGTGATCATTATAGGTGCCAATGTCGGCAGACCTCAGCGAATGAGGCGGATCAATGCGAATGTAATCTTCGCCCTCTTCCACTGTTGCTCCGACCTTACGCAACTCAGTCGCCATCGCCGTCAGTCGATCAGTCTCTTTAACACGCCAGTTATAAATATTACGTAGCGTCGTCGGACCTTCGGCAAACAACGCCGCAGTAGCAATGGTCATTGCTGCATCCGGAATATGGTTCATATCCATATCAATGCCTTTAAGTTCACCGCGGGTACATTCGATATAATCCTCAGCCCAGTGGATAGTCGCACCCATTTTTTCCAGTACATCTGCAAAACGAATATCGCCCTGCATACTGTTTTTGCCGATTCCGGTCACGCGAACCGTACCGCCCTTAATCGCCGCAGCGGCCAGAAAATAGGACGCAGAAGACGCATCGCCTTCGACCAGATAGGACCCCGGAGACACATACTGCTGACGACCTTTGATGCTGAATTTCTGGTACCCGTGATTTTCGACGTCAATACCAAAGGTTTTCATCAGGTTCAGCGTGATATCGATATAAGGTTTGGAAACCAGTTCACCTTTAATCTGAATGGTAGTGTCGTTACCTGCCAGCGGGGCTGTCATCAACAGCGCCGTCAGGAACTGGCTTGAAACGCTGCCGTCGACACTGACGTCACCACCACTAAAGCCACCGCGCAGGCGAAGAGGCGGATAGTTTTCCTGCTCAAGGTAATCAATCTGTGCACCGCCCTGACGAAGCGCATCGACCAGATGCCCGATCGGACGCTCTTTCATGCGCGGCTCACCGGTCAGCACCACATCCTGCTCACCCAGGCACAACGCCGCAGCCAGCGGACGCATAGCGGTACCGGCATTCCCCAGAAACAGCTCCAGACCTTTAGCATTGGAAAAAGCCGTGCCCAGACCTTCGATTTCACACTCTGTCCTGGACGCAGATAAATGATGCGTGACGCCCAACTGAGTCAGTGCTGTCAGCATATGGCGCACATCGTCGCTGTCGAGCAGGTTAGTCAGGCGGGTAGTGCCCTGTGCAAAAGCAGCCAGCAAAAGTGCGCGATTAGAAACACTTTTTGAGCCCGGTAAATTGATGCTGCCGTTAATCAGCGCAACAGGTTGTAATGTCAGGGATTCCACGCTTTCTCCAATTCTTTTTTTCATAAAATGACCCCGGACATTGAGCCGGGGTCATTTTTAAGGCTTCTTACTCAAGCATTCTGCGGGCCCGGAAGCCAGCACACTTAACCGTGACGTTTTTCGAATTCAGCCATAAAGTCGGTCAGTGCTTTTACGCCTTCAACAGGCATCGCATTATAAATAGATGCGCGCATACCACCAGCCACACGATGGCCTTTTAATGCATGCAGACCCGCTTCCTGTGCCTGATCAAGGAACAGTTTATCCAGAGAGGCGTCCGCCATCTGGAAAGGAACGTTCATCCACGAACGGTTCGCATCGGCGACAGGGTTGCGATAGAAACCGGTATGGTCAATGGCGCCATACAACAGTTCGGCTTTTGCGCGGTTGCGTTTTTCCATCTCACGCAGGCCACCCTGTTCTTTCAACCATTTGAACACCATGCCTGACAAATACCACGCGAACGTTGGCGGAGTATTGAACATAGAATCGTTCTCAGCCAGAACGGTATAATCGAGGATAGAAGGCAATTCTGTGCGCGCTTTACCCAACAGATCTTCGCGGACGATAACCAGGGTCAGCCCCGCAGGACCGATATTTTTCTGCGCACCGGCATAAATTACCCCAAAGCGGCTGACATCAATCGGGCGGGAGAGGATGCAGGATGAATAATCGGCTACCACGATTTTGTCACCAAAATCAGGCATTTCATCGATAGCGATACCATCAATGGTTTCATTCGGACAGTAATGAACGTAGGCAGAATCTGCACTCAGTTTCCATTCGCTCATTGGCAAAATACCACGTTTGCCATCGATCGTGGCGTTAACGTCAATCACGTTAGGCGTGCAATATTTTTGCGCTTCTTTGACTGCGCTGTGTGCCCAGTAACCACCGTCGATATAGTCAGCGGAGGATTTATCGCCCAAAAGGTTCATAGGTACTGCGGCAAATTGCGCACGTGCGCCACCATGACAGAACAGCACTTTATAGTTCGAGGGAATATTCAGCAGGTCACGGATATCCTTTTCGGATTCTTCAGCCACCTGGATAAATTCTTTGCTGCGGTGACTGATTTCCATCACCGAGGTACCCAGTCCGTGCCAGTTACAAAGTTCCTGTTCTGCACGACGCAACACTTCAGCCGGGATCATTGCCGGACCTGCACTAAAATTATAAACCTGAGTCATTTCCCCTCACCACTTCTCTGAGACAGCCACATAGTAATCATTAATTTAACGGTTTTATCATCCGGGACAAGCAGTCTGCAACGGTTATTGATCATGAACTGATAAACAGCGATGAGAAGTTGGTCACAAGGTTCATTCCTCCCTGGAAAGCTGATTTTACAGGATTATCTGTTCACACCCGCACCGTGCTCAGCGCCCTCACCCAGGTGATATTCTGGCACCTTGAATAAGCAGCTTTTACCCGACTTTGAAGGATTTAATCAGGCTACATCGATGACAGGCATCGTGAGCATAAGCGTCCTCTAACCATTATACCTGCCGACCTCCCCGGTCCGACATCTTCATGCTGTCTGAAGCAGAGATCCGCCAGTGGTTACCAGATTCGCCGATAAGCTAAGCGCGTTACAACGCGATTACATTCTTAACACGAATACATGGAGCTCATGCGCAAAACCCCGTATCATTGCGCGTTTTTAGCACGCTCAAAAGTGAACTCAATGACCCAAACTTTTATTCCTGGTAAAGACGCGGCGCTGGAAGACTCCATTTCCCGCTTCCAACAAAAACTCACCGATCTTGGCTTTAATATCGAAGAAGCTTCGTGGCTGAATCCGGTTCCCCACGTCTGGTCAGTGCACATTCGCGATCGCGACTGCCCGCTGTGCTTCACCAACGGTAAAGGTGCCAGCAAGAAAGCCGCACTGGCTTCTGCTTTGGGTGAATACTTTGAGCGTCTGTCGACTAACTATTTCTTCGCGGATTTCTATCTGGGCAAAGAAATCGCTAAGGGTGATTTCGTTCATTATCCGAACGAGAAGTGGTTCCCGCTTCCGGAAGACGACAGCCTGCCGGTGGGTATTCTGGATGAGCGCCTGCATGCATTTTATGATGCCGATAAAGAACTGGTGGCCAGTGATCTGATCGACCTGCAATCCGGCAATCCTGATCGTGGTATTTGTGCCCTGCCGTTTACCCGTCAGTCGGATCTGCAAACTGTTTATATTCCAATGAATATCATCGGTAATCTCTACGTTTCCAACGGCATGTCAGCAGGCAACACTGCCAATGAAGCTCGGGTACAGGGGCTGTCAGAAGTCTTCGAGCGTTATGTGAAAAACCGTATTATTGCTGAATCAATTAGTCTGCCTGAAATCCCTTCGGAGGTTCTGGCGCGCTATCCTGGTGTGGTTGAAGCCATCGCAAAACTGGAAGAAGAAGGTTTCCCTATCCTTTCTTATGACGCCTCGCTGGGCGGCAATTATCCGGTCATTTGTGTGGTTCTGTTCAATCCGGCTAACGGCACCTGTTTCGCCTCCTTTGGCGCACACCCTGATTTTGGCGTAGCACTGGAACGTACGGTGACTGAGCTGCTGCAGGGCCGCAGCCTGAAAGATCTGGATGTCTTCACCGCACCGACTTTCGACGATGAAGAAGTTGCCGAACATGCCAACCTTGAAACCCATTTCATCGATTCAAGCGGTCTGATTTCGTGGGATATGTTCAAGCAGGACGCCGACTATCCGTTTGCTGACTGGAGCTTCAGCGGTACCACTGAAGAAGAATTTGCGACCCTCATGGCTATCTTCGATAAAGAAGATGCTGAAGTGTATATCGCCGATTACGAGCATCTGGATGTTTATGCCTGCCGTATTATCGTTCCGGGCATGTCTGACATTTATCCTGCTGAAGATTTACTGCTGGCAAATAACAGCATGGGTGCGCATCTGCGTGATCAACTGCTGGCGTTACCAGACAGTGATCTGCCAAAAGAAACCTATCTTGAGATGATCACACAGCTTGATGATGAAGGTCTGGATGATTTTACCCGTGTTCGTGAGCTGCTGGGTATCGCCAGCGGCAAAGACAACGGCTGGTACACCTTACGTGTCGGTGAGCTGAAATCTATGTTGGCACTGGCCGGTGGTGATTTGGATCAGGCGCTGACGTGGGCTGAATGGTCGCATGAGTTCAACTCTTCTGTTTACAGCGATGAGCGCAACAATTATTACCGCTGCCTGCAAACCCTGCTGCAACTCTCTCTGGAAGCAGAACGCGAGCCGGCTCAGTACTATAACGCTTTCGTGAAAATGTATGGTCAGAAAGCGGTTGAGGATGCTTCAGCGGCTATCAGTGGAGAAGTCCGTTTCCACAGTTTGTTTGCTGTCGACCCTGAGTTGAAAGCATTATCTGCCCATCAGGCGCTGCTTGGCGCATATGAAAAGCTGCAAGTCGCCAAACGTCGCCACTGGTCGAAAGCCTGATCCACTGACACGATGAATCCTTTAAAACCGGCAGGATTTACTGCCGGTTTTTTATTTATAGAGCCAGTATCCGTTCACTAAAAACCCTAAACTTTTGCTGTTCTATTTATGCACAAAAGTTTGACTCGGCCACTAAAATGACGTGTAATTCTGCGCAAAATAATACCCGCCTGTCTTTTTCACGGTAAAAATAGGACACTTATTTTTATAAGTTAAAGGAAAGTAAAATTTATAAAATAAAAATAATGATATTTATTAACACTGAATTCATTATATTAACTCAAAGTTGAAAATAAATTCTGGCCGCATCAACTTTATTTGCAAAAATTAAAATCTTTTTACCGATTATTTTTCAAAAGGTTACCTCTTAAACCACCCCTTTAGTCGTTCATTACAAACCACCAAAAACCCCCTCGTATGATCCACATCAATTTTTACGTTATACTGCTTTGCTAGTATCTCGTTGCGCAGTGCATAGCCCTGAATAAGAGAGTTAATGTGAAAGCTGACAACCCCTTCGATCTCATTTTACCCGCCGCTACAGCGAAAGTTGCTGAAGATGCTGGCGTTTATAAAGCCACCAAACAGCCGTTAAAAACATTCTTTTTAGCCATTACTGCTGGCGTCTTTATTTCTATAGCCTTTGCTTTTTATATCACCGCCACAACTGGCACCGGTACCGTTCCTTATGGTCTTGCAAAACTGGTCGGGGGCATCTGCTTCTCTCTGGGTTTGATGCTGGTGGTCGTATGCGGCGCGGACCTGTTCACGTCCACTGTACTTATCGTCATAGCGAAAGCCAGCGGTCGTATCACCTGGGGGCAATTGGCGCGTAACTGGGTCAACGTCTATGTGGGTAACCTGGTCGGCTGTTTATTCTTTGTCGCGCTGATTTGGTTCTCCGGCGAATACATGGTTGATAACGGTTTGTGGGGACTGAACGTTCTGCAAACTGCTGATCATAAAATGCATCACACATTTATCGAAGCCGTATGTCTGGGGATCCTTGCTAACCTGATGGTTTGCCTGGCGGTATGGATGAGTTACTCCGGCCGCAGTCTGATGGATAAAATGTTCGCAATGATTTTACCGGTCGGCATGTTCGTCGCCAGCGGTTTTGAACATAGCATTGCTAACATGTTCATGATCCCTTTAGGCATTGTAGTGAAAAATTTTGCGACACCAGAATTCTGGCAGGCTGTCGGGACCACACCGGCACAATTTGCAGAACTGAATATCACTAACTTTATCATCGACAACCTCATCCCTGTGACTATCGGTAACATCCTCGGAGGGGGTTTGCTGGTAGGGTTAACGTACTGGGTCATATATCTTCGCGATGAGAAACACCACTGAACCAATGTGGCAGTCTTGTTACGACAGTTTTACACGTGATTTTTAAAAAAATCCAAATTAGAAGGTAGGTGCAAAATGTCCAAGCTCAATGAAAAATTGACCAACGCATGGCAGGGTTTTAGTGCTGGTGAATGGCAGAATGGCGTAAACGTCCGTGACTTCATTCAGAAGAACTACACACCGTATGAAGGTGATGAGTCCTTCCTGGCTGGCGCTACCCAAGCGACAACCACCCTGTGGGATAAAGTAATGGATGGCATCAAACTGGAGAACCGCACTAAAGCTCCAGTAGATTTCGATACCGACGTTGCCTCTACCATCACTTCTCACGATGCCGGCTACATCAACAAATCATTGGAAACAATCGTTGGCCTGCAAACTGACGCGCCATTGAAACGTGCCCTGATCCCATTCGGCGGCATCAAAATGGTGGAAGGTTCATGTAAAGTTTATGGTCGTGAACTGGATCCAGCACTGAAAAAAGTCTTCACTGATTACCGCAAAACCCACAACCAGGGCGTTTTCGATGTTTACACTAAAGACATCCTGAACTGCCGCAAATCAGGTGTTCTGACCGGTCTGCCAGATGCCTACGGTCGTGGCCGTATCATCGGTGACTACCGTCGTGTTGCATTGTACGGTATCGACTTCCTGATGGCCGACAAATATGCACAGTTCCAGTCTCTGCAAAGTGATCTGGAAAATGGCGTAAACCTGGAAATGACCATCCAGCTGCGTGAAGAAATCTCTGAACAACACCGTGCTCTGGGCCAGATTAAAGAAATGGCTGCTAAATACGGTTGTGACATTTCTGGTCCTGCGACCAACGCACAAGAAGCTGTACAGTGGACTTACTTCGGCTACCTGGCTGCAGTTAAATCTCAGAATGGCGCTGCAATGTCCTTTGGCCGCGTATCTACTTTCCTTGACGTGTTCATCGAACGTGATATCAAAGCAGGCAAACTGACTGAAGAACAAGCTCAGGAACTGATTGACCATCTGGTAATGAAACTGCGTATGGTTCGTTTCCTGCGTACCCCTGAGTATGATGAACTGTTCTCCGGTGACCCAATCTGGGCAACTGAATCTCTGGCAGGTATGGGCGTTGACGGCCGTACTCTGGTGACCAAAAGCAGCTTCCGCTTCCTGAATACCCTGTACACTATGGGGCCTTCACCAGAGCCGAACATGACCATTCTGTGGTCTGAAAAACTGCCAATGAACTTCAAAAAGTACGCAGCGAAAGTGTCTATCGATACCTCATCTGTACAGTATGAGAACGATGACCTGATGCGTCCTGACTTCAACAACGATGACTATGCCATCGCTTGTTGTGTGAGCCCGATGGTTGTGGGTAAACAAATGCAGTTCTTCGGCGCTCGTGCAAACCTGGCGAAAACCATGTTGTACGCAATCAACGGCGGCGTTGATGAAAAAATGAAAATCCAGGTGGGTCCTAAAGAAGCACCAATGATGGATGAAGTCCTGACCTTCGATAAAGTCATGGACCGCATGGATCACTTCATGGACTGGTTGGCTAAACAGTACGTGACTGCGCTGAACATCATTCACTACATGCATGACAAATACAGCTACGAAGCATCGCTGATGGCTCTGCATGACCGTGACGTTTATCGCACCATGGCGTGTGGTATCGCAGGTCTGTCAGTTGCTGCTGACTCCCTGTCCGCTATCAAATACGCAAAAGTTAGCACTATCCGTGATGAAGACGGCCTGGCGATAGACTTCAAGATTGAAGGCGAATACCCGCAGTTCGGTAATAACGATTCTCGCGTAGATGACATCGCCTGCGACCTGGTAGAACGTTTCATGAAGAAAATTCAGAAACTGCGTACCTACCGTGGCGCTGTAGCCACTCAGTCCGTTCTGACCATCACCTCTAACGTGGTTTATGGTAAGAAAACAGGTAACACTCCGGACGGTCGTCGTGCTGGTGCTCCATTCGGCCCTGGCGCTAACCCAATGCACGGTCGTGACCAGAAAGGTGCGGTTGCCTCTCTGACTTCCGTTGCTAAACTGCCGTTTGCTTACGCGAAAGATGGTATTTCTTATACCTTCTCTATCGTTCCAAACGCGCTGGGTAAAGACGATGATGTACGTAAAGCAAACCTCGCGGGTCTGATGGATGGTTACTTCCACCACGAAGCGTCCATTGAAGGTGGTCAACACCTGAACGTGAACGTGATGAACCGTGAAATGCTGTTAGATGCGATGGAACATCCTGAAAACTATCCTCAGTTGACCATCCGTGTTTCCGGTTATGCGGTACGTTTCAACTCACTGACTAAAGAACAGCAACAAGACGTTATTACCCGTACTTTCACCAAGTCTCTGTAATAACTCAGCCTTGTAATCTGGTCTGATAAAAAGGCTCCACAATGTGGAGCCTTTGTTTCATCTCTCCCTGCCCTGCACTGTCTGCACGACAGTCTGTTTTGCCAGAGCGCTATACGTTGTGGACTTCTGGCAAAGCAGTATCGCCATTGCTGACAATCAACCTTAATGATTGTCTGGTATCATAAACCTGTTGTTTCCAGTTTATCTCTGCCAGGCCAGCATCCGCACACGTAGACTGCTATTCATTGGTCAATATGGAGAATAACCCGCAATGTCAGTTCAAGGTGACATAATTTAGGATTTATTTAATTGAAATATAAGGATTTATTTCAAACCACGTCCATATATTGACCATTTCGAGATTTAATGACAAAAAAGCCCCGCATTTAACTGTGCGGGGCTTTTTTGTTTCTGCGATCACATCAGGAAGGTTTGCTGACCGTGCGAGGTTGGGTGAGGCATCACTGCATTGATATGTCCCGGCTTCATAATTGAGCCGTCAAATGATTCCATCGTCTTAAACGTGTGGCCACAATTTATGTTCTGGCACTGGTTATAACGTTCTTTGGTGTTCTCACTCAGGTAACGGCTGGAACGGGTATGTGCAGCGTATTTGCAGATTGGACAATGGAACATGATCACCACCTCAATGAATCACTTTAAGATGCGTTCATTTTAACCGCTAAATCCTATTAAAACAAACAGTTAACAAATTAATTCATCATTCTTCCTGCGTATCAAACTCCACATCTGAAAGCCTTACCTCAAGGTCTAGGGACGTGGTGTAGCCACTATTACTGAGTGAGTGAACCACCTTAGTGATAATCCATGGCTGGTCGTCTATGACGCGCTTAAACCCTTTAACCTGCACCGGCGTTTCAGGATATAAATCCGCGCGCCCTATGGCCAGATTAATGGAGAATTCCGCCACCCCGCGCTGTAACTTATCCCACTTTGCCGCCGCTGCGCGCATGGCCTGCGCTTTACTGGCGTAGGTAGTAGTCAGTGCAAATACATTATCCGCTTCACCGGCCATGTATTCACCTTCTTTGGCTTCGGGTGTTTTGACTGCCGATGCCTTGGCTTTAACCGGTTTTGCTTTGGGGTGTTGAAGTGCGCGCAGTTGTTTAAACTTTGGCTTTCGCTGGATTTTAACCTTTTGCTTTTTCTGCTTAGGGTCTTTGGTGTGTAGCCATTTAGCCGTTACGCCGGTGTATGCGCCCCGGTCAGCAATAGCAAACTGATGTCGGTCACCGTCTGCGCGCTCAATCGTCATGGTCGGTATGGGCTTGCCGCTGGCGGTGGTGCCGCTCCCCGCTTTCAGAAAAAGTAACTTACCGGCTTTCACTGAGACATCAGCCCCGTTGCGCGTGGCCAGTCGGGTCAAAAACTTGGCGTCAGATTCCTGAGACTGATCGATGTGCGGAATACTGATGGCGTTCAACTGCGTGGCTACGCTGGCCGTCAGCTTATTGCGCGCGGCGATTTGTTCAACCACCTGACCGAGCGTAGTGTCGTGGTAAGATATTTCACGCCGTGAGTTCAGGGTGCCGCGAAAGTCAGCACTGCGCGCCCGGATGGTCAACGTATCCGGCGCGCCACGGTGTTCAACTTCATCAACCGTAAATTTTCCCTTACCCAGCAGCGCCGCACCCTGCCAGCCCAAGAACAGGGAGAGCACCGCGCCGCGAGCAGGCATTTCCACCAGACCGTCGCTGTCATCGAGCTCAATGTCGAGCTGGTCAGCTTCAAACCCCCTGTTATCCGTGAGCGTCAGAGATAACAGCCGGGCGCTGATATCTTTCGTGATGTCATTACCCGACTGCGTCAGCATAAACGCCGGAGCCAGTTTCGCCCCGGCATCGAGTGTCATACCCGTGATCATGACCACACCCCTTGTACCGCCGAGCTGGCTTTATTCAGCAATCCGTCAGCCTGCGCCTGCAAGTCACCAAACATGGAGGTCAGGGTCTCATCCACGCGGGTGAGCGTTAGCGTAAATTCAATGCTTCGCGCGCTACCATCGGCAAAGAATTCACTGCGGGTTTCGCTGAGGCTTTCCACAACAAACATGCCATAAATAGTGCCGGAGCCCTCCAGCAGCGGCCACGCCTTACCCTCATCCGCCATCTGATTAAGTACCAGCAGTGACATGCGTCCGCCGGTGATTTCCGGCATCAGCACCCCTGACAGGGTGATTTTTTCCTCATTCACACCGAGAAATTGCAGCGCGGAACGCTGGCCAACACGGCTATTTGACGGCCAGCGGTAATCCACATTGCGTTGCAGGCTCTGATAAGGGACGGTCTGAAGCTGAAACACAAATAATCCGAGCGTTAACATCATGCGTAAAATCCTCTTAATCATGCCCCATGCGGGCGCGAGCCTCAGCGCGACGCTGCCTTTCCCGTGCGTCCAGCGCGTCAATCACTTGGCGGCTGGTATCCTGTGCGCCCATACCGGCACCGACGGAAATTTGATAACTGTTTTTGCTGTTGTCGGTGTAAGAACGTCCACCACCCGCCGACACCGGCACGTAGCCGTAACTGAATCCAAAATTACCGCCCGGCGGCTGATACTCCGCCGCATTACCGGCATCAGATTTTGAACGCTGCTCCGCTTTGTCAGCATTTTTGTCGAGGTCGTCAGACTCTTTCTTCACTACGCCGAGTTTTTCCAGCAGCCAAACCACGCCGCTACGCAGCTTATTGGCCACCTGCAATGGCGCGGTAAGTGCATTTGCCACAGCATGACCAAACGACACCCCCGCATCTTTACAACTATCGAGGGTTTCCTTGGTTGATTTCACTGGCTGAATCAGGTCTTTAAACCACTGCCACACGATCTTGAGCTTATCCCCAAGCCATTCAAAAACCGGCTTCAACGGCGCAAACATTTCTTTCACCGGCTCAAACGCAATACCCAACCCTTCTATCACGCCACTGAAAAAGGCGCTGATAGGTTCCCAGTATTTACGGATAAGCAGAGCCGCAGCGACAAACAGCGCGCCGATGGCCAGCACCGGCCAGGTTATTGCGCCCAGCGCAGTGACAATGGCCGTTCCCGCCGCGCTGAATATCACCCCGAGCGTACCGGCGACGGCGATAATCGCATTAATGCCTGCGATAACTGGCCACGCGATAAGACCAATTCCGCCCAGCACACCAATAATGGCCAGCGCACCGGTGGTCAGCGCAAAGAGGGTTTTTGTCAGCTCAGGATTGGCCTTAGCCCATGCCCCCATTTTCCCTAACCACTCGGTGGCCGAGGTGGTCAGGCGGCGCAAGGTACTATCCTGTTTCTCGAAAACCTCAATCTGTAAGTCTTCCCATGCCGACGCGAGATTTTTTAAATCGCCGTCGAGGTTGTCGGTCTGGACTTTGGCGATACGCTCCGTGGTGCCGGCAGAGTCTTTAATCGCGCTTTGCTTCTCGGCAAGGTTGCCGTTACCCGCAGCGGCCACCAGCTTGACCGCGCCCTTCATGGCCTCCTCACCAAAAATAACTTTCAGGTATTCAGCCTGCTGTGCGGTGCCGAGTTTGTTCTTTTTAAAAGACCGGTCAATAGACTGGAGGATCCCCACAACCGGCAGCATGTTGCCTTTTGCGTCTCGGGTTTTAATACCCAGTTCATTGAGCGCCGCCGGAGCCTGACCGATGGGAGCTTGCAGGCGGCTAAAAATAGCGCTTGCTCCTGTACCGGCCATCGACCCCTTAATCCCGTTATCCGCCATCACGCCGAGCATGGCTGTCGTGTCTTCGATGCTGGCACCCGCCGCCTCAGCAATGGGCGCCACATATTTCATCGCTTCGCCAAGCTCAATCAGCCCGGTATTTGACGAGGTAAACCCCTTGGTCATCACGTCCGCTACGCGCTGAATTTCCGTGGTCGGCAGGTTAAACGCCGATTGCATATTGGTGATGATGTCGGCGGCTTCGGCAATGTCCACATCCGCCGCAAGGCTCAGGTTAACGGTGGACCCCGTTGCGGCCAGCACTGAATCGGCGTCATAGCCCGAGCGGGCAAGCGTGGTCTGCGTGCGGGCAACGTCGCCCGGAGAAAACGCCGTTGTCGCGCCGATATCACGCGCCTCCTTACGAATTTGGCCGAGTTTCTCATCGCCTTTATCAAGGCCAAGAATGGCCTGCGTGCCTGACATCTGTTTATCAAAACCAATGCCCGGCGCGATAAACCGGGCCTCCCCATACAGCCCGGCGGCAGCCACACCGACCCCAGCCATGCCCGCCCCGCGCGCACCGGCGGCTAACTGCTTGCCGGAGTCATAGCGTTTTTTTACCGTACCGAGTCTGGCCTGCTGCGCACTGACGCGGGCGAGCGCATCGCGCTGACGGTTGAGCTGTGCCGTAGTCTCACTGACTGAGGTTTTCAGGCGGCGCTCATCGGCGGACAGCGTGCGCGAATTGATCCCGGCCTGCGCCAGTTCCTGACGCTGACGCTGCACCGATTGCCGCAGTCCGTTGTATTTAATTTGCAGGTCAGACGCGGCGCGCTTGGCATCTTCCAGCGCCTTGGCCTGCGCCCGCGTTGGATTGGTGGTGTTTTTAAACTGGACAGCCAGCGCGGCGGCTTCCTGTTTTGCATTTTTAAGAGACTGGCCGGTAACGGCAAGCTGACCGCTCGTTTTACGAAAGCCCTCAATACGCCCGGCTTGGGCGTTCAGGGATTTGAGGGAGTTTTGAGTATTTCGGATATCCCCGGACAGCGACTTACTCGCTGTCTGGATGGATTTAAACGGGCGACTTGCTTGGTCAACGGCCTTGAGCAGAACCAGCAACTTAACGTTACTCATTGGCGTGTCCACTTCGTTCGATTGCCTTTGCGCGCCATTGTGCGAGCTCGGCGGGGCTCATCGGATAGAGCTCTGACGGTGGCCAGTGAAAGACCACCGCCACGTCAGCCATCAGGTCATCTACCCCAAACCGGGGCGGGAACTTCAGTGTTCCGAATTCGGCGATAAAAAACCAATCACCTTGCCCGCCAGCGACACAAGGTCTGGCAGCTCCAGCGCGTTACATTCTTCTTTTGTCAGGCTCGGGTAAGTGATGCGCGGCAGTACCACCAGCAGCGCATCAACCTGCGCATTAGCCACGTCAGCCAGACCCACGCCGCGCAATGCTCCGGCAGTGGGACGGATAACCGTCACCGAATCAATCAGGATTTCGCCGCGCTTGAGGGGTTTATCCAGCGTCACGACGCTGGTGTTTTCGTCGGCAGTAGTCAGGTCTTTATTGCTCATAAGATTATCTCCACATCAGATTATGGGCATGGCCAGCGCTCACCGGCCACGCAGCGATTACAGGCCGATATTGCGGCGGTGTTTTTCCAGCATGTCCGTTCCGTTGACGATTTCGACCATGTTCACGGTGTCGATTTCAATCAGGGTTTTACCGTCAATCACCAGTTTGTAATACGTACACTGCGTGGTGATTTTGCTTTCGGTGTCCTCGCCCTGCTTCATGTCGCCGGTGTCGATTTCTTTGTGACGCCCCCGCATGACGATTTCCACGGCGGAAGTATCGCCGGTGTCGTCGCGCTGGAATGACCCGGCAAAACGCAGCGGCACATCCGCCGCACCGGCGGCGGCATACTGCGCCCACAGGGTTTCGTCCGGGAGCCCGCCCATTGACCACTCAACGGTCAGCGCGTCGTCATCCAGACCAAAATCCACCGGCGCGGAGCCGTTCATACCGCCGCCGCGATAGTTCTCAAGCTTGCGGGTCAACTTGGGCAGCGTGACAGACTGCACCACGCCCATGTAGCTCAGACCGTCGTTAAACAGGTTGAGGTATTTCAGTTTGCGAGGAAGTGCCATGGTGAATGCCCTTAGCTTTTAATGGATGCGGCCAGATTGACGAGATAGGTGTCAGTGATGCGCTGACGCAGGGTCAGACTTTCCAGCGGCGGCACCGGCGTGTAGTCATAATCGACGTAAAGTTTCCCGGCTTTCAGGGTGTCTTTATCGTTGGCCGATTCATCAAACCAGCAGGTGCCGTCAATGATGTAGCCGTTCGATTTGAGCTCACGGAATTTGGCGTTGATACCGTCAATAATGTCGCGGATAAGCGAGGCGGTCATCGGTTTATCCACCGCCCACATATGCGCCTCGGCCATTGTGTCAGCCAGCACCTGCGCGGTGCGGGTATAGTTCTCAAACAGGAAAAGCGGGTCATCAGAACAGGTGCGGTTACCCCAAAAGCGGAAGCCGTCTTTGCGTACCAGCGTCGTGACACCGGCCTCATTGAGCAGGTCAGCATCAGTACCGGATGCCTGCAAATCCCAAAACACCGAGGCGCTGATACCGGTCACGCCGTTAACGCCGACGTTAGACAGAGTTTTATGCCAGCCGGTTTCTTGGTCTATTTTGGCGCGCAGACCTAACGCGCGCGCCGTGGCGTAGGCGGTAGAGCTGGTGTTTGCCGTGGTGTCCCATGAAATAAAATCAGGCCAGATGAGCATCAGTTCACGCTGGCTGAAATTGTCACGGTACTTAATCGCATCAGAGAGTGTTTTGCATTCCCATGCGCTGATATAACCAAACGCGCGCAGCGACTGACAAACCGTGGCCAGCGCCGTGGCGACTTCCTGCGGATCCAGCCCCGGTACGCCGAGAATGCGCGGCTTCACGCCGGTGGCAGCTTCGGCAGTTAGCAAGGCTTTCAGGCCAGTGTACTGACCGTTTTCATCCGCACCACCAATGATGTTGGAAAGGGTTTCGGCGGCGGCGACTTCCTCGTCTTCGTTTTCTGACTCAGCCACGCGCACCACGACAGTGACCGGTTTGCACTGGTCGCCAATGGCCGTCAGCGCCGGTAACAGCGTACCGGTTTTCCCCGCCTTGCCCTGCGCGGCGATCACATCGGTGATAAGTACCGGCGTATTTAGGGGAAAGACTTTTTCGTCAGCATCGTTGGCCGTACAGACCATGCCAATAATGGCCGTGGATACGGTGGTAATGACGCGCGTTCCGTCGTTGATTTCGACGACCTGCACGCCGTGGTGAAAATCACTCATCGGCTTAACTCCGTTAAAATAGGCAAGGTAATTTTGTTGTTTAACGGGAGTCAGGGCGAGGGGTGAGCGTTGGGAGGGAGTCAGTACAACACGCGAAAAAAAGCCCCTTTCGGGGCAATGAGACCAAGCATAAATTAGCCCGGATATTGTGGCCATTCGATATCAGGTGCAGCGGATAAATCCAGACGGTTAAGAGCTATGCGGTATGCCTTCCAGACTTTCAACTCCGCTACACCAGCCTCTGTACTCAGATCCAAATCTATTTCATCCTGCAATATATTGATGCGGATGGTCGCTTCAGAAATCTTGGACGCGGCGATAGTTTTCGCGGCTTCTGCCGTAAGTTCGACGACCCTTGGCGCTCCCTGAATAACTTCACCATCAATATATTGGGAATCCTGCCCGATGGACTCAAATACATCAGCAGATAACATCAGAAGCCCCTGCTGTGTATAGGTTTCCGCTTCCTCTGCGGTAAATGCAATCATCATACTATTGACGTAATTGTTTTTATCCACACCAATGAAATATCGTGTTTCGTAAACAGGTTGCTCAATATCACTGTCCGGCTCAATATTTGTATTCATAATTTACTCACCAAATTGCTAATAAATTGACGTTCAAAGCGGAATTGCTGGCGTTATAAATATTCGCACCACTGCCAGAGGCACCGTTGAACCATGCTTTCAACTCCCCGTTGAACGTTGAAATAAATAAAGCCGGAGTACCGGAAAATCCGGCGGGGAATGTCCACGTTGTTGTCGTATTGGCGGGTAAAGATAAGTTTTGTCTGCACCACTGTGGGCCATTTGGCAGTTTAACCCACGCACCATTCCCATTACTGCCGGACTGGAATTGGTCAAGACGCACCGCATGCCCCCATGACGCTGCCTGCGCGACATCGAATGTCTGCACCGTAGAGCCTGCAAGCAATGCCCTCCGCGCCACGGCGGCATTAAGTTGGGCGAGATTGACGGCATGTTCGTTAGCTGTTGCAGCAGCGCCAATCAGAGCCCCGGTACAAAAGAAAGTCCCATCATTTCGATGATTGAAATACCCTTCATTTCCGCCGCCGAATACATGAAAGTTGAGTGAGTGGTAATGCCCCGTGCTTTCATAATGGTACACATCAACTTTGGCGTCAGAACTTGACCTGCCGTTAATGCGCGTCCAGTTCGTTTGATAGTCATTGCCGGAGGCATAATTGCCGTTTTTGGTCATCCAGTCACGGCCAGTCACCGCCAGATATGGGGTGCTTACGCCGTCACTGCCAACCGTGCCACCCTGCGCAGGAAAGGCACCCACACCCGCTGCGGTAATGCTGATGTCTTTCGTGCCGTCAAAATCAACACCGGCAATTTTTCGCGCCGTCGCCAGCTTGGTCGCTGCGGCGGCAGTTCCGGCAGCAGGTAAAGCTCCGACACCGGCAGCGGTAATACTAATGTCTTTCGTACCATCAAAATCAACACCGGCAATTTTTCGCGCCGTCGCCAGCTTACTGGCCGCTTGCGCCGTTCCATCGGATGGTAAACGCCCGTTTGCATTGTCATTGGCTGCTTTTACCGCTTTTGGTGTTGCGGCCAATGACTCGCTATCACTGGTAAAAGAGTTGCTAAGCCGCACAAATCCTTTATCTGTCAGGGTGCCGTCCGGGTGGTTACGGGATTTTTCATGTGCGGCCAGCTTATCGTCAACATAGTCTTTCGTGGCCATCACTGTAGAGCCGTCAATGCTCAGCGCTACGGCATCAATTTCACTGACGATAAGCACCATGCGCAGCGTCTGTAACCGGCCTGACCCTTCGGCCAGTTGGGGTTTATAGCTTTCAGCCATATTACTGACAGCAACCAGCACGCCGTCAGCATCATATAAGCCCATTTCACGCATCCAGAAGCCGCCGACATCAGGCTGGATAACCAGCTCGGCCACCAGATAATTACTGTTTTTGGCATCGATGCTTAAGCGGTTGAGATTAGCGCGGTAAACCTCATTAACAAGTTTGGTCTGTTTTGGGTCAGGGGTTGGGAGTTTTCCGCCCCCATTACCAACGGCCATATGTGTGATTTTGACCTGCGTTCCACCAGCCGTGGCGGCGGCGATTTTTGCCGCTCCGGCGGTAGTCAGTAATGCTTTATAAGTCGCCATAAGTTTTCCTCTGCTTAGGCCGGATAAACGGTGATGATGTCGCCGTCGTAAGAAAGTGCGCCTACGAAAATATGGCCGGGGATATCCTGAATAATGGTCAGCGTCTCAAGGTGGCGGCTGGCGGGTTTCGCATCCGCAATGAGCCGCTCCATTTCCTGATACATTTCTTCGGTAATACCGCTTTCCAGCACACCGATATCGAGGCGAAACGTGCCGGGCGGGCTGTTGGTTTCCCACCATTCAGAAATCTTGATGACGTACCCCAGCGGCTCAACCACCCGGCGGATCGCGCTGATAGTGCCTTTATGGGTATGGATGAAATAAGCCGACTGGATCACGCCGCGTTTCGTTGCCTCCGGCCAGCTTTCGTCCCACCGGTCAACCGAAAATGCCCACGCCAGATAGGGTAAGAACTTCGCCGGGCAGGTCTGCGGGTTCCATAAATCGCGCAGCGGGACGGGGACAGCGGTCAGCGCAGCGCAGGCCTCAGCGGCGGCAACCTCCAGCGGCGAGGAGCCCACAGGTAACAGGCGCGCATTACTCATCGGTGCCCCCGATAGTGATTGAGGACTCAGTGCAATAAGACGCCTGCGTATCATCCAGCACGATATCGGCCAGCGGCTGCGTGAGTTCGACCCGTTGCACACCTTCAACATGCAGCGCGGCATAGATAGCCGAGAGACGAATATCTCGCCCCAGCCGGTGCTGTGCCAGCGTGTAGGCATTAAGCTTATCCACTGCGGCCAGCCTGACGGGCTCTAATTCCGGCCCCGGATAAACATAGAGCTTGGCGGCAATCTGATAAGGGATAATCTGCGCCGATTGCACCGTCACGCGGTCAGCCACCGGGCGCACGTCCTCAGCATTAAGCGCGGTATTTACAATCCCGATAAGCTCCGAGCTGGCCGTACCGTCACCTTCACGCGAAAGCACGGAAATAGTCACATTGGCCGGTGCCGGGCTAATCACTGACACATCCGCCACCCTGCCATCAGCACTGCGGCCATGAAACTGATAAGCGCCGGTTGATCCGGCCACGCTCAGCCCCTCAAAAGCCTGCTGAATGCGCACGCGGAAATCCCCGTCACTTTCCAGCACCTCAGCCACCGGCGGCAAAACGGAATCATCAGCCTCCGTGATAACCAGACGTGCAACGTTATAGTTTGCACCGAGCTGGTCGAGGTCAGCGCTGGTGGCGTAGGCCAGCATATTGGCGCGCGCCGCTTCGTTTACCCGCTGACGTAAAATCACCTCACGGTAAGCATTCTCCTGCAACAGCTTGACGATAGGCTCAGATTCCAGCGCCAAGGTGCGGGCGACGGCCTCGCGTTCGCTCTCGTCATACAGTGACAGTAACGTGGCTTTGCGTTCTTCAAACAGGGTTTCATAGTCCAGTTCCTCCACCACATCCGGCGCGGGGAGCTGGCTTAAATCAATCGTGGCCATAGCGTTAACTCAGTGAGAGGGAAGAGGAGAAACTGCCGGGGGTATCGGTTCGGTTACCCGTGATATTGACCACCATCACGCCGTCAAAAGTCGAATCAAAGGTGATGCCCGTCAGACTGATGCGCGGTTCCCATTTGAGGATCGCGGAATAACACGCGGCCATGATTTGCAGGCGGAGCGCGGCGTTTTGCGGCTGGTCCGTCAGTTCGGAAAGCAACGAGCCGTAATCACGACGCATAACCCGCGAACCTATCGGCGTTCTCAGAATATCGCTCACCGACTGGTTGAGGTGCGCCATGTCTTCAACCGCGCGCCCCGAATGGCGGGACATGCCGAGATACCTCGCATTACTCATTATCAAGACCTCAGCTATCAATTCGGTTTACCGGTATTTCCACCGCCGGTCTGAACGCCACCGTGTGTATGGGTATCTACCTGCACACCGTTGGAGGTAAACGCGCCGCCGGTGTGCGTAATATTGCCTTTCATCGCACCGCCTTTTTTCACCTCTAATGAGCCGGTAGTCAGCTTGTTGGTACACACCACCTCCGGCGTATCGAGCGTGATTTTCCCGCTGGCCGTGACGGTGACATTCGGCGCGGTGGCGCTGATTGACGTTGCGGCGGAAATTTCAGCGGTCTGAATACCACTGACCGTCAGCGCACCGCTGGCCGGTTCATACTGAAATTGAGCGCCGTCAGAAAAGCTGACGTGATACGCCTCTGCGGATACAGACGGTGCGGAAAAGTCATCGCTGTAAATGCCCGGCAAAACAAACCCGGTATCGAGCTCACCACCGAGTGATAAAAGCAGAACCTGCTCACCGACGGAAGGAGCCCACCAAGTACGCGAACTACCGGCGCGGGGCGTCAGCCAGTGAAGCCAGTCAGTGAGAATTTCGCCCGTCTGGACGCGGCACAGAGCCAGCTCGGTATCGACTTTTGCGACCACACCGATTCGGATAATGTCGCGCATCGCGCGGGAAACTTCGGAGAGTGTTTCGTGTGTATTCATGACAGGAAGGATGCCGCCCGAGGGATCCAAAGGCAACACACAAGCGTAGGATGAACCTTGGCACAACTCGCTAGTGAGTTTTGAGATATTTACTAATATTAAAAGACAGTTGTGCTCTTTTAATCCGCTTGATAGAATTTCCTTGCAAACATTAAGGTTTTTAGATTTATAATTTAATTTCAAACACAGGTTTGAGAAGAGATACAATTAAGAGTATGTGGCACCACTGGATAATCATGGAAAATTAAATGCTCTCGAAAACCACCCCTTCATCTTTAGAGTTTTTTATATTTATATTATTCTTTAGCATTCTAATAATTAGTATTTATAAAAAAGGAGTTTTCAAATGTACATTATTGATCATGAAAAGCTACAAGTTGGTGACATTATTCTCACCGCTGAAAAAACTTTACAAAGTAAAACGGTCAGATTATTTACATGGGGTGAGTTTTCTCATGCCATGATATGGGCCGATGGCACACTGATCCATTCTGATGGCGGAGGAGTATATTCAAAAAACACTCAAAGATTATTATTCGATAAATTATCTGAAGTTATTGTACTACGGCCTAGGATAAAACTGAATGCCTTACAAAGAGGAATAATAATAAATTACCCTCGTTCCCTCGTAGGAACTGTTTATTCGGTTAAGGAAGCCATTGCCGTAAAAAGGCCAATAAAACCTAAAGCTACCTACAAGCAATTCTGCTCAAGACTTGTGGCCCAGACATATTATAATGCAGGAATAAAAATTGTGAAAAACCCTGATTATTGCAGCCCAGAGGAAATAAACAAATCCCAAAAAATCCTAATGCGAGTTAACAATTGCGTAAGGGAGGCAACCCAAGAGGAAATATATTTTTCAACAACTAGGGATCCTGGGCAAGAGACACAGGACGATACTATAAAAATGCTAATTGAGATCCGTAATAAATTCGGCCAGAACATTCAAACAATTGGTAATGTTTGCGATTTTATTATGAAAGAGCCAACTCACGACGCAGAGATTACAGAGATTGCAAAAAATAGCGGTTACTTTAATCATGCAGAGGCTGACATTGAAATTAACCATTGGAGATATAATGAAGATGAATTTATTAAAGTGGCAAAAATGGCCAACTATCAGTTATTAGAACTTGCACGTTTTATCCATGATATCGGTAACTCTTCAGCATCGATTCATTACGCGCAGCTAAAGGAGTTTGAGGAAAAATTCAGTGTGTCAGGTTTTGATTTCTTTAAGCAGCATATATTCCTTTATAAAAAACTTATTAACACACAATATCTTAGGCAAGATCTAGCAAGAAAAATTATGAGTGATATTTAAAATAGCTTATCATGAAGCAGTAAGTCATTACATTTCAATGAAATTATCAGGGGAGCTATTAGATTAGCTTCTCTGCCCCCACATAATGCATAAAAAAAACCTCAGCCAAAAACATAAATGAACTATGACTTTTCCTCACCATTAATGGATGCATGAATTTTTATCGTCATAATAGCTATTATTTCTATGAGACACTTTAACTTTTCAAGATTTTATTAATGATAATACCCTGTAACTCTTGGATATCAACATCACTAATTCCTAACAAACATCGGGTTTCATAACGCAGAAGCGCACTATGTCTATTCGGTCTATCCAGTAAACCTTCCTGATGAATGCGCGCAATCCGCTGTACCTTGCCAGCGAATTCGACCACCGCAGCCTCATCGGTGGATTTCGCCTTGAGGTATCGCGCGGTGCGCAATTTGGCGAACATTTCTCGCTTCACCCTGCCCTTTTTCCCCCGGACAGGCTGCCGCTTACGGGCTGCATACGGCGTACCGTCGGGTGCCTTTTGTTGCTTGATGCGCTGCTGCTGGCTGGCTCGCAGCTTTTTAGCTATTTCAGCGGCCATTTTGCGACGGCCAGCGGGGGACAGGCTGGCCAGCAATCCGGCGAGCTTATCGTCAAAGGGCTTGAGCTCATTCATCCCATTTACTCACCAGTTCGCCATGCACATACAGCTCCATTGGCCGGTGTACCGGCACCGGCAGCGGAGGCTCATCCAGTGGTGTAACGGTTAGCCTGCGGTCAGTTTCTTTGACGATGGTGCGCTCGGTCAGTTGCAGGCTCATGCGCACGTCTTTGCTGTCGTCGTTATTAATATCCGCTACGTAGGTGAAGCCGCGTTTTTTCCCTTCCTCTGTGGTCATGATGTCCGGCTGATGCTCACGCAGCCACACGTTAACCGGCACAATCAGCAGGTTTAAATCTCCGATGTAATCTGTTACGACAATATCCAGCGTGTAGCGGTTCTCAAACGATAACGACGTGGCCAGCGTGGCATTAATCGTGCCGCCATCAACAAACATATGCAGCATGTCCGGATTATCACGCAGCAACGGAACGGACTTAAAGATCGCGTTTTTCAGGCTGGCGGGCTTCAACATCGTGGGACTCCTGACATTGTTTAACAGTCTCGACTTGCAGCGCACAGTTCACCAGCGCGCTCTCCAGTTGGCGATTGTCTTCGCTTAAATCACCGTTGGTTTTCGGGGTACTTCCCGGCATCGGACAACTGCTGACTTTCGGACAGCCAACGTAAATAATCGCCGGGGTTGTCGAACGCGGGGCGAGTGTGCAGCCGGATAATGTCATCAGGCAAAGGAGACTGAAACCAGCCGCGCAGCGCTTCATTTTCATTGAGTAACCTCGTAATCGTCTGATTCCGACGCGCGGCCAGCGCACCCGCCGCATTAACCTGCTGACGGAGCACAACCAGCGCGCGCTCATTACGCTGACCGCTGGCTTTCAGCTCACTGATGGCCAGCGCGCTGGCTTCCAGCGTCGTTTTTAATTGCTGAATGTGCTGATTGGCCGCTGCTACTTTTTGATTTGCTCCCCGCCACGCAAAGAGCGCACCCGCGAGCGTCAGCACTAACACCGTGATGATGTATTTCATGGCACCCCCTTCATGCAGTGTTTCAGCTCAACCGCCCGGCGGTTGTTGAGCCCCTTATTCCACACGCCATTGACATACACCCAGCGGGGAAGCTGCTGGCAGGCTTGCGACCATTCACCGTGCCTGATGAAATAGGCCAGTGTGGATTTACATGCCGCTCCCGTACCGATGTTAAACGCCAGACTGATCACGGCGTCATACACCGGCCGCGGCATGGTCACCGGCATGCATTTATCCACGGCGCGCTCCGTCATGATGATGTCAGCAATCAGATTACTGGCGGCATCCTGCTCCGTAATGTTCTGCGTGGGCTTCACCCCCGCAGTGTGGCCAATGCCAGATGTCCAGACTCCGGCGCTGCACTGGTACGGATTCAGGCGGCACCCTTCGAGGTTGGCAATAATGGCCAGACCCTCGGCGGAGGTTTTGACAAACCGGTAATCAGGCATCAGCGCGGCCAGTGCCAGCACGATGGCCACACTGCAACGTTTAACGATTGAGTTCATCGAAAACCCTCTGACTCAGACCGTTACGCTCCAGCAACTTGTAGCTTTTGCGCCGGTAGTACCAGTTAACGAAAAACGTCCCCACGGCCACCGCAGCACCCACCAGAAAGGCGAAATCCTGCGGCGTCAGCGCGCCGATAAAAGCCAGCAATGCCGCGAGCCCATAGGCAAACATTGAAGATATTTTTTCCATCGTCAGTCCCATAGCTGGACGGTTTCAGAAGTGGAGGCGGTATCAACGTCTGGCAAAATCACGGTGGTGCCGTGCGGCAGGACTTCGCCTAATTCAGCCAGACCGGGATTCGCGGTCAGTACCGTCTCAACGACGCCCCCGGTTCGCCCGTAGTAGCGAAAACACAGGGCGTCGAGCGTGTCGCCCTGCTGTGCGATGACTTTCATCAGAGCTGGCTCACCATGCCGCGCGCCTGCCCCTGTAACCGGGACAAATGCCAGCGCATGTCACGCCACTGGTCATCCACCGACACCTCCAGCGCATCGGCCTTTTTGTCACCCTTCGCGCTGGCGTCATAGCTGCGGTAACGCTCATAAATCACGGCGGTGGTCATCGCACAGACCGCGCTCAGGTAGTGGAAACACTTCACGCTTTCCCCGTCGAGCGCTTCAGCGGGCACATCCGCCAGCGTTTTAAATCCCGCCTCGATCTGCGCCTCCCGGAAGAGATAAAGCTCAGCGTTGACCTCGGCCATTGCGGACTTAATCGCGGCGCGCAGTCTTTCATCCGTCACGACGTGACCGAGGCGGATACGTTCGCTCACCAGTTTTGGGTCAACGTCCGGGAAAAAAAACGTATTGGTGATAACGGGAATGACCGCCTGCTCTGGGGGGATCACTACGGTGGAGCTCGCCGCTGCTGCGGTCATGACAATATCCATGTTCAAACCTCAAATAGGTGGACGGTGGACGCAGGCGTCAGACGAGGTGAAAACCTGCATCGGCCTGCGTGCCGTCCGGCGCGGGGCGCTTTCTGTTAACAACTGGGCTTTGTCTTACGCGGGCGACCACGCTTAGCCGGGGTGGCTTTAGGCTTGGTTTTGCGCGGGGCGGCATCAGGCTTCGCCACCACCACCGCTGGCCGCAGCGCCCTCTCCAGTTGCTCTATGTCTTTTTTCACACCAGCGACGCTATCAAGCTGCATCGCGCGCTTTAGCTGATTAAGCGCCTGTTCGGGCTGGCCGTTGTCACGCAGTACCAGACCGGTAATTTTGTGCAGCTTGGCGCGTACCGGATCCGGCATGTCATGCGGGAGGGTCATATCAATCACGGTCAGTAGATCATCAACGCTGACGGATTCCCCGGCACTGCGGGCGCGCATCGCGGCCAGCGCAACATCTTCGGCAAATAAATACGGCGTCGGGCGCTTGTTATTCGGCACACTGAGGCCGTGTTTTAGCGCATAGCGCGCCATGTCGAACGTGCCGCGAATGTCCCCGGCATCGAGTGACCACTGCAACATCGTCATCAGGACGTCATCCTGATTTCCGGCATCGCTGGCCAGCACACCGGCAATCCACGGCGCATAGGCTGGCAACATGTCGCGCTTGCGTCGGGCTTTGTCTTCAACGGAATAAATGGATTTGAGTATCTGGCGGTCTCCGCGCAGCTTCATCAGCATCTGACCGTAGGGCAGTGCCGAACGCAGCGGATCACTGACCCGCTGCGATGAGGCTTTTTCAGCAGAGACCCGCATCATGTGACGCTGTGCGGGACTCAGCATGGTTACGCCTCTGTTTCAGGTTGGGTTTCGGTCACCGGTGATGAGGCCGGCTCGTTTTTTTCAGGGGTGAAATCGCCGAGCTCGATGTTTTCAATCATCGCCGCGCAACCGTAGTCTTCGACCACAAAGTCAATTTTCAGGGACTCGTAATTTTCGATGCGGTCACGGCGCGCTACTTCTTCGATATGGCGACGGTGTGAGCTGTCCATGATGTAGATAGACAGGTTATCCAGACGGGTGATCAGCAGGGCATTGTCCGGGAAGTAAGGCACACGCACCGCAGGCAAATTACCGATGCGTTTCTGGCTGACGATAATGTCACCGGCCAGTTTTTCGCTGTTTTCCTGCGACTTGTTAATCAGCGGGAAATACTTATCGGAAAGCATCTTGCGGCCGCAAATCACTACCAGTCCGGGGTCTTCTGAGTGCCACGCATCCAGCAGAAAATCGGTGGCGTTCATGACAGCGGCGTCGATATTTTCGAAATCACCGTTCTTACCGATTCGCACAGTGGCAGAGACAATTGCGCCGTCATCATCGGTGATTTTATCCATCACGCGCTCGGCGGCTTCGTTACGCAGCTTTTGCAACCAGCCGACAGCCACGTCCTGCAACATCTGGAACTTGCTGCGGTCAGAAGTTTCCGCGCGGCTTACGCCGTTGAAACCGGCCATGATGTAATCCAGTGCCTGACGTTTAGCGATTGCATCACGCAGACGGGTCTGGAAGTCCTGATAACGCGCCCACAAATCGAGGGTGTTGTAGCGGATATGGAAATCGAAATTGACCTGCTCGCACTTATATTTGCGTGAAGCCAGCGCCTGAAAATCTGCGGTTTTACGTTCGCTGCCGCCGTCGGTATCCGTGGTACTGGCAATAGAGCCGGTCACGCCAAGGCCGATTTTTTCACCTTCCTGTTCATCAACCGGCACCATGTTGATGCGACTCAGAAATTCAGAGGACTCCTGCACGGTGGTGATTAAGGTCTGCGTTACAGAGGGTTCAACGCTGAATTTTTTACTTAAATCCTCCACATCGACGCCGTTCAGCTCGGCCAGACGGGACAGGTAGGCATTAAATTTAAAACGGGTGTTCTTACGCATGTTTCTCTCACTGTTTATCAGGAATAAAGGGGAACGCCGCCGGTTAGCAGTTCGTCAAAAAGGTGCTTTCACCGTTGCCACCCGGAGATACCGGGCGTTTCGGTTGTTTGAAACTTTCGGTGCTATCGAGGGAGGTTTTTAACGAGCTAAGCGCCGCATCGCTGGTTTTCACCTGCCCTTTCAGCGCGGTAATTTCCTGCTCCAGTTCAGAGAAGCGTTTTGCGGTGGTTTCACCGGCGGTTTGTAATTCCTCGGCCACGACAGTGATTGCGCCCTGCACGTCAGAAAAACGGGCGTCATCGGTGGTCTGCTTGGTGCTGAACATCCCTTTGATCTTTTCAGTCAGGTTAGTGAGCAGGTTGTCGGGCAGGTCTTCGAAATCCAGCTCGGCAATGGTGGCCACGGAGAACAAATCATCCGGCTGGTCTTTCTTACCGGCGAACGGGTTGACCTTAGCGCGGGCGCTGAATTCGAGCATTTCCGTTCCAAGGCTGGCGGGATCATCGGTCACGGCCAGCCCCACCAGATAGGCTTTACCGGTGTTAGCGAAATTCGGGCGAATTTCCATAGAGGTGTAAATTTTCTGCCCCGCTTTGACCATTGCGGCCAGCTCGTCAGTCGGGGTGATTTTGGCAAACAGCGCCCACTTACCCTTCAGGGCTGAATCATCATCAATTTTCTCGCCTTTCAGTTCGACGACATCACCGAGACGCTTAAAGTCACCGCTCGGTAATAAGCCTCTGATGTGCTCCAGATTGATGCGGCAACCGTAGACACGCGGATCAAACGCTGTGGCCATTTGCTGAATGTCGCTTGCCTCAATATTGCGGCCGTCGCAGGTATCACCCTCAACGCCGATTCGAAACCATTTCGATACTTTCTTTGCCATTGTTCAGATGTCCTGAGTGGGAGTTAGGTTCGGGGCTAGTTTCCCGACCTGACGCCCGCACGGCCAGCGGCGGCCGTCTGACGATCCATTACACAACAGGGGGTTAATGCGAGGGTGTGAGTGGTTGCGTAGCGTGACGCTCATCCATTCAGCGGAGCGACACAATGACCGAGAACAACGCAGGATTAATCAGCGACCCGCGCAGACAGGCGGCACTGCTTTACTGGCAGGGTTTTTCCGTCACGCAAATAGCGGAAATGCTCAGCCTGAAAAAACCCACAGTGCAGAGCTGGAAACAGCGGGAGAAATGGGACGCCGTCGCCCCTATTTCCCGCATTGAAACCAGCATCGAGGCGCGGGTCATTCAACTGGTGATGAAGAGTAAAAAAGAGGGGCAGGATTTTAAAGAAATCGACCTGCTGGGCCGACAGATTGAGCGCCTCGCAAGGGTTAACCGCTACATGTCCACCGGCAGCGAAGCGGATTTAAATCCGAACGTGGCGAACCGCAACAAAGGGGAGCGAAAAAAGGCGGAGAAAAACGTTTTCACGGATGACGCTATTGCCAAACTCAATGACATTTTTCTCGATGAGGCGTTTGAGTATCAGCGCGGCTGGCATCAGGCGGGTTTACAGCACCGCATCCGCAATATTCTCAAATCTCGCCAGATTGGCGCGACCTTCTTTTTTGCCCGCGAGGCACTGCTTGATGCACTGACCACCGGACGTAATCAGATATTTATTTCGGCCAGTAAATCACAGGCGCACGTCTTTAAAAATTACATTATCGACTTTGCCCGTCAGGTTGACGTAGACCTCAAAGGCGACCCGATGCAGCTTTCAAACGGGGCGCGCCTGTTCTTTCTCGGAACAAATATCCGCACCGCGCAGAGCTACACCGGCAATCTGTATCTGGATGAATATTTCTGGATCCCGAAATTTCAGGAGCTGCGCAAAGTGGCCTCCGGGATGTCACTGCATAAAAAATGGCGTACCACCTATTTCTCCACGCCGTCGAGCCTAGCCCACAGCGCCTATCCGTTTTGGTCTGGTGAGTTATTTAATAAAGGGCGTCGGCATAAAGACCAGCGAATTCAGCTCGACCTCAGCCACAGCCATTTAGCCGCCGGTGTGGAATGTGCCGACGGCCAGTGGCGGCAAATTGTCACCGTGGAAGATGCGCTGTCCGGGGGCTGCGATCTGTTCGACATTAATCAGCTTTCACTGGAATACAGCCCATCTGAATATCAGAACCTGCTGATGTGTGAATTTGTCGATGATAAGTCCTCGGTATTCCCGTTTGAGGAGTTGCAGGGCTGCATGGTGGACAGTCTCGAAGAGTGGCCAGACTTTAATCCCTACGTATTTCACCCGTTCGATGACAATCCAGTGTGGATTGGTTACGACCCGTCGGAAGCGAACGGCGGCGACAGTGCCGGGTGTGTGGTCATTGCTCCACCCGATCAGCCGGGCGGCATTTTCCGCATTCTGGAACGTCACCAGTGGCAGGGTATGGATTTTGATGCGCAGGCCAAAGCCATCGAGGCACTGACAGAAAAATATAACGTTGAATACATCGGTATCGATGCCACCACCGTGGGTCAGGGCGTTTATCAGCTCGTCAGGCAGTTTTACCCGGCGGCGCGTGAAATCAAATACACGCCGGAAGTGAAGACGGAAATGGTACTGAAAGCGAAAAACACCATCCATCGCGGCTGTCTGCAATACGACGCTGGCCACACGGATATCACGGCGTCATTCATGGCCATTCAGAAAACAATGACGGCCAGCGGGGCGAAATCAACCTACCGCGCGAGCCGCAGTGAAGAAGCCAGCCACGCCGACGTCGCGTGGGCAACGATGCACGTTTTGATTAACGAGCCGCTGACCGCCGCCTCCGGCAAACAAATAAAATCTACCTTGGTGATGTTCTGATATGACCCGTAAAAAAAACCGCATCAATAAAAAACTGACGCCGCAATCCGACGCCCAGAAAAGTGAGATTTTCCGCTTTGACGAACCGGCCACGGTGATGGATCGCCGCGATATTCTTAATTATCTAGAATGCCTCAGCAACGGGAAATGGTACGAGCCGCCGGTCACTTTCTCCGGGTTGGCTAAAAGCTTCCGCGCCGCCGTTCACCACAGTTCGCCGATGTACGTTAAGCGTAATATTCTGGCGAGTACGTTCATCCCTCACCCACTGCTTTCTCAGCAGCAATTCAGCCGCTACGCGCTGGACTACATTGTTTTTGGTAATGCGTTCATCGAAAAACGCCTGAGCGTGACCGGCCAGCTTCTCAAGCTGGAGGCGTCACCGGCCAAGTACACACGCCGGGGTGTTGAGGAAGATGTTTACTGGTTCGTGGAGAATTACATAACCCCCCACACCTTTGGTCAGGGGGACGTTTTTCATTTGCAAGAGCCGGACATTAATCAGGAACTGTACGGCCTGCCGGAATACCTGAGCGCATTAAATAGCGCATGGCTCAATGAGTCAGCGACGCTGTACCGTCGGAAATATTTCCTCAACGGCGCACACGCGGGCTATGTCATGTATGTGACCGACCCGGCGCAAAACTCGCAGGACGTGACCGCACTGCGCGACATGATGACGAAATCCAAAGGGTCAGGGAATTTTAAAAATATTTTCTACCACGCACCCGGCGGAAAATCGGATGCGATCAAAATCATTCCCCTCAGCGAAGTGGCGACCAAGGACGATTTCTTTAACATCAAGAACGCAACACGCGACGACCTGCTTAGCGCGCACCGGGTGCCACCGCAGATGATGGGCATTATCCCAAACAACACCGGCGGCTTTGGTGATGTTGAGAAAGCAGCAAAGGTATTTGTGCGTAATGAGCTGGTCCCGTTGCAGGAGCGCATGAAGGAGTTAAACGAGTGGGTAGGAAAAGAGGTGGTCAGGTTTACTGATTACGAACTTTAAAACCAACCATTGAGAAGAACCGCCGGGACAACGGCGGTTTTTTTACGCCCTATTCAAGGCCATGAACGCCGCGATACGGGGCGTCCCCGCCGAACAGCTTCAAACCTGACCGAACCAACAAAAAGCCACCACGGCGCGCTCAGGCGC
Source organism: Rahnella sp. CFA14(1/10) (assembly GCF_004195095.1). Taxonomy (NCBI): domain Bacteria; kingdom Pseudomonadati; phylum Pseudomonadota; class Gammaproteobacteria; order Enterobacterales; family Yersiniaceae; genus Rahnella; species Rahnella sp. CFA14(1/10). Next base: position 252,711 of record NZ_SEWS01000004.1, read on the forward strand.
GAGAATAAATATAAAAAAGTGGGTTTGCGCGCAATGCTATCCCCGCCACGCCTGCCCGCTTTGTGTGTTGGTTTTAATGCAGTTGCCTGTGATGTCTTAAGCCATACTGACTCTGGTGAAGAGGCTAAAATAATTGAACAAATTCATTACGCAAAGTAATGCAATTTTATGCATCCAGAATAATGAAATATGGCGATTCCAAAGTCATTCATTTATTTATATGCTAAAAGAATGTAAAGCTTTATGATGTCTGATCTTGGATCATCATAAAGCCTATATTTACATTGTAATAGCAAGAATTAAAGATATTCAATCTTCAAGAAAGAAGAAACATTATTTGCAAATGAATTATAAACTTTCTCTATATTGCTTCTTCTGTATTCGATGATTTCTTCCTTGCTTCTATCATTTGACGAAAGCGAAAATGTAGGAACAGCGTTTTCAATCACTTTCACAGCCAACTTATCATCACTGTGAGTGTATGCGAAAAATATTTTACTACCAAGAAAATTACTAAAGTTTGATCGAAATAAACTCTGTGGTGGGAAAATAGAAATAGAGTTGACATCACAAATTATTTCTTCATTTAACAAGACCGAGTTTACGTGATTTTTCAGGACTATAGCTAATATTTTACCAGAAGCTGAACCGGCTGAGTACTTAGCAGACAAATCAGGTGAGGTTGCAGATTTTAGCTGCTTACTTAAACCTACTTGATGTGAGAGTGCATCCCTAGTTAAACCGTCTTTAAAGAAGAGTATAATACCTTCAATTTTGGAAGGACTGGCTCTTCCAAGCTCATATATCGAAATAAAGAATAACCAATTTTTCAGATGTTTAGTGGATTTATTGCCATTATAGGAATGGAAGTAGTGAAACGCCATAAATAAAAGATTTGCATATGGTAGCAATGAGAATTTATTAACCAACATTTCTTTAACAAAGAAACCTAATGTTTCATCTAGGGAGGTAAGTATATCTTTTAATTGTTGAGGGTTTTTTTGGTTGATGGACTTTAGCTTTTCAACAATTTTATTTCTATCCTGGTCATAGACCTCAAATCCAATTGCTGTTTTAATTAACTGAAGGAAGACTTCATTTTTATTATTTTCATCAATGAAATGTTTTTTGAAACATATGCGAACATCATCAATGAATTTATTGATTCCGCTTTCAGAGGTGCCATTATATGTCAACGCATAAACTAAATCTTGCTGCCCTATATTTTTACCCATAGAATTTAATCTAGAAAATACCTCAACAACAGCTGATAAATCCCCTCCGTCAAGTTTTATGACTGCCATTTTATATTTTCTAATTTTATCAGCTAACACCTCGGCCTTTTCTATTAAAGAATCGTCTGAAGTGTTATCCATAATTCTACGAGCCTCCTTTAAGAATGAGGTGGTTTTTCTGAGAGATTTTATGCTTATAAGGTGAGAGTCATCTCCCTTGTTACCTCGAGAGTATGTAAAAACATCTTCTTTGAGATTAAAATATAGGTCCCATTTCCCATTCTCATCAAATATATCATCTGAAAGACAGCAAAAAAGAGTTGTGAGACGTTGTTGCCCATCAACTATGTAATATTTATCACCACTTGATTGATTTACAGTCCTTCCACCAAAATAATTCGGTGTCGGGATTTCTTTGCCACCACCATTCCATAGTAGTATAGAACCAATTGGATATCCTTTATATATGCTATCAAAGAGATATTTAATATCTTTCTCTTTCCAGACATAAGGTCTTTGGAACTCGGGTAAGACAATCTTACCATTCTCGATGTTAGAAACCAGATCATCGATAAACATTACTTCTGGGCTTACTGAAGGTATTTCGTTATCTTTATTAATCATAATATTCTCTCAATAGCCACGCAGATTTTACTAAACTCTATATTTATCTTATCACATCGTAGCGTAAAGTCATCTTTTGTTATTAAAGTGTCATCTTTATAAGCAAAATCTGAAATTTCCTTTCCAAAACCATTTTTTATTGCATTGTAAACTTCATCAGGAATATTTGCATATAGACCATTAAAGCTGGCATCGCTTTTTCTTTTATGTCCACCTTTTTTCTTAAATCCAAATTTATAATCAAAGAAATCTTTTTGCGTAGATGATAGATTTGAAAATGACTCAATTATTTTTTTTCTTGCAAAGTCTAACTTCGCTATGATTTCGTCCGGTATGTAATTCTCTATTTCCCTTTTATCTAAAGTACAACAAGTGACATTATTCTGCTCAGCAGTTTCAATTATCTTCCTCTGCACTTCGTTAATCTCATTATCTGGATATAATCGATCTGAATCATGAATAACTAAAATTCTCTTAAGGGTTTTCATTTTAGTTACTTCGCTTAATATATGTTTAGGGATCTCCCCGCACCCCCCGGCGCCTTTTATCTCCCATGAAACGTCTTTTGACTGCAAAAGTGATATTTTTTTTTGACTTTTTAGTACAGCATTAATAAATAAAGCATCACTGAATTCATTTTCAAGGATTACAACTGCCTTACGACTTAGTATTCCATTTAAATCAGATGCCTGAAATTGATTATCTCCACCTCCATGCTTGGAGATGGTTATTGCTAACTGATAATTTGTATTGATAGCTGCGACAGCCAATCTTTTAAGATAAAGCCTCTCAGTTTCATTAATGTTCTCATTACTTATTAATTCTTCAATATTTGACAAATCAATTGAGTGTGAGTTTTTATGTGAAATCATGCCACTAAAAAAGAGTAACTTATCTTCAGGTGAGTCTAATACGTCTAATTCGCACTTGATTTTCATTTTGACGAACCCGCCATCGCTAACGCTATTACCTCATCAAAATCTTCTTCAAAAATACCTTTAGGCCACCAATCAACGGCCCCTTTATCATCTACTTTGATAGGAGTAAGTCGTGCTGTCTTATTATCAGCGTCGTAATCAATATAAATAATATTGACATCATCAGACTCAATCCCCTCCGCAACACGCCTTCTAACCCTCAAAACAAATTCTTTTGAGTGCGTTTCTACAAAGATTACATTACTATTTCTAGCATTCAAATATAAATCAGCAACTGTTCCGCATGCTGCTGGATGGATATGTAGCTCCGGTTGTTCTATTATTTCAATGCCTTTGATTTTCTTTAGATCTCGTACATTTCTATTTATTATGCTAGGAAATATTTGAGCAAACCCCATACCTTCATCAATTATATTTGACTCATTGTATTGGCTACTGCAAATAACCGAGAAAGATTGATCATAAGAGCGCAAGGAAAAGTATTTCCCATCAAAATTACTATGCATCCACTCTTTAATTTTATTGCTTAAAACACCATTTGATTTAAAATCTATAGTTTTAAATATATAAGGGGCATTTTGACCCTTATCGCCTATTTCAAGATTTTTTATTGCCTTATTAGTATATGTTCTTTTCAACTCTGATCTGAAAGGACCTAAATAACTTATGTCAAAGTTATAAACCCTGACCATTTCCAATAAAACGAAAATATTGTCATCTTCAGTTGTTTTTGGGATTAATCCTTCAAAAACAATGTCTTGTCTTTTACCATTAGAAACATAATTTACATTACCATTTTTTTCTAATCCTTCTAGATCCAACTCAGCTTGATAAGTCACACCTTTATTTATCGCATTAAACTTAGACACTAGAAGTGTTTTTAATTCTGTGGAAAAAATCAATTCCGTAAAGAATGAGATATCCTCCCCATCACAGTCAAAAGAGGCACCTAATTCAAGTCTAGTGTATTCGTTATGTCCGTGAACTATATCTTGATAAGACGCCCCAATATCGATACCTAAAGGAGCGAAATCGATTACATTATCGGAACCTACATTTAGCGACTTTAAAATTAAGGGGGCTAGTCTTGCTAAAGCACTTTTCCCTGCACTGTTTTTCCCGATAAAAACGTTGAATTTACCAACATCTAGATTTACTTCTTTATACGCTTTATAGTTTTTTGCATAGAATTTTGTGGGTTTAATCATCTTTTACTTCTCTGTGTTAAAAAATCATTCTATGAACCTAAGTCTCATGCATTGAGAGACAGCATATGATGAACTAGTCCCTTTAGATTAACATGCGAGAAGGTTTGTAATTTCCCCCTAAGTTTGTCTCTGATCAACGAAAGCGTCAAACAGTATTAGCTAGCGGACCATTGAACTCCTCATTATTTTGCGCAAAAATCTGACCAACTATCAATGCTTGAGTACAAAATTTAATACCGTCGATCATCACAGACGCATCACGCGCCAAGGCTTCTAGCTCCCATCGCTCCGGCGTGATGCCATGGCTCACTAACTCTCTATAAATATGCGGTATTTTGGCCCTTTCGCACCTTGTTAATCGTGCCGAAGGAGCAAGCTTACGAGATTTGGACGGATCAAAACTTTGCTGCCGATGATTTACCGCCGGTGATTGTCGCCTTACTGCGTCTCCCAACACTTTGGCGACGTCTGGCTCACTCCAATCAACACTCGCACTCTCAACTAATTTCATCACCGCTGCGGCGTACTCAGCGGGATTGGTAGGCAAAACATCTCCGAGCCTCGCCCGAACCTTCCCACAGTTATTGACAGGACTCCGAGGCGCGCCGGAGGCGCTTATTAAATTCAAAGGATGAACGGCAACTTCAACAGCCTTGGCGACAATGCGCCATTTTGTTGTGCGTGTTTCGTGGATGAGGTCAGTGCCAAGATGAGGGGCATAAACGCCGATGATTTTCTGGATCTCTTCGTCGTACTCGTTTAACTCATCAATCACTTGGCGGGCAGTTCTTACCGTTTGCTCATCGCGTGGGACATTCGCCCCACCCTGCGCAGAAATATATGCGGCGAAATCACCACCGTCTGCCGCTGCTCTTGCAGCTTCGACAAGTTCGTCAAACTCGCTAGCGATACTCACGCCACGCGGCAATCTGCGCAGCTCGCGATAGGCTCCCATTGTTGGTACACCGATAGATTTAAATTGCGGTATACGCCATGTAGAAGCCCATGCAGTAACGGCTGCGGCAGTCTCTGACAATGATCGGCCAGTCTCATGGTCTATCTCACCTTCCAGAGCATAACCATCAATATTCTTGGCTATGTATTTAGCGATATAGCCTGCCGCCCCGCCTTTATTTAAATGCTTACACTCAAAACGCTGAGCTTGTGCCCCACATTCATCTCCATCTTCTTGGAGTGCATAGCGACGCATGATGTCAACGGCAGGCTGACGGTGAGCTTTATCGCAAAACAACATCATATGCCAGTGAGGTGTAGCGTCGTGGTGAGGCTCAACTACGCGCATTCCGTATACCTTGATGCCGTTATCTTTGAATGCTGTACGCATCTTGCCCCAGATTTTCACCAGATAGCGCTGGCCATCCTTTGGTGAAAACGCCTCTTTATCCCACTTATGATTGAAATTAACGCGGCGATCAGTCTTTTTCCCGACCATGCGTGTTGGATGGTATTTTGACGGTGTGGTTATCGTGAGGAACATGCCAACATGACCAACTTCTGAGGCATATTTTTCAATTCCTGCAATAGTGCTCATCAACTCCATACGACGGATTTCAGGGTTAGAAATACTCCCCATTACCTTATCGATGAGATCTATACGTTCCCCTGTTTCGATGTTTTCTAAATCACAGGATTTCAGATATTCCATGTTTGCTAAGCGGCGCGCCCGAACATCCCGGATAGCCTGTTTGCTGGCATAGCCAGACTTTTGCAGACTAACCTCGCCAACAGCAATCAGGAGAGATTCGCGCCATTGAGTGCGCTGCGCTTTTAACTGTCGAATCCACCACTCATCATTTACTAATCGCGCGATGCTGGAGAACGCTGAGCGCATATCCAGTTTGCGTTTACAGTATTTTTGCCAGTGCATTGGAGTGATATTAAAAACGCGGGCAGCACCGGCAACCTCACCATAAATTTTCTGCTGTGCGCTATCGGTGAATAACTTGGCTTGAACCCCGTTGTGCTGACTAAGAAGCCGATCGCTCTGCTCTTCATATTCTGTGAACAGCCGGGATGAAATTTGCATAGCGAGACGTTTCAGCGCTTTATCATTCATTCCAGCTAACTGGCGATAACTCTCAGCCTCATCAGTAAAAATTTCATTAGCTCTGCCACTTAAGGCCAACGCATATTTAGTCTGTACAACCTCGATGCGAGGCCAAATCCGTGGCATAAAAACATTGATGAGGTAACGATGTGCAGCCAGCAGCCCTGAGCTTTCTTTAAGATATTCATACCGGCTAGAGAAAATGCCACTTAGAAAAAATGGCAGCGCGTGGATCTTGCGTAAGGCATCTTGCCCCTGATGGAATTCATCACGGGTAAGAGGTCTTTCTTTTGATATTGCAGGACGGGGAGCATTCCAAGGGTATGCGCCGACAAAAGGAACCTTGTCGGCTTTTATTAGTTTAGGTGGTGGCGAGGGCGCGATACGCCCTCTTGCATTCATCAGCACGTTATTTACCGGACTGCGTCACGTTAAAAGCAACCCGGCAAAGATCCCCAATATCAGTTATCTCATCAGCCAGTTCCGCAAGGGTACGGACATCAGAATCTCTGATATGAAAATGCAGTAATCCTTTCACCAACTGGTCAATTTTGGCGTAGTAAGCCGTGGCTTCTAAATATTCCTGCCCTTTCTTATCGCCAGAAAGAACAGTTTTCTTTTTGTTGAGAATGAACTGGTAGCAGTCACTTGTCACAACCCAATTGTCACCTACAGAAATTCGAATCATGCTTAGCTCCTGAAATGTTTTTTCTGTTGTTCGGTGATTTCTTGGCATGGCACACAACGCACTACACCGGGAAATGCGGCACGGCGAGCCAAAGGGATTGGCTGGTCGCAGTCTTCACAGACTGAGGCCGATACCCCATTGCTATGAATACGATGTGCAGCTACCTGATGAGTCAAAATTTCGAGATTTCTTTCCTGCACGGAATCCATTAAATCTGGCATTACATCACCCCTTTATTTTCTAAACCTTCGTTGTGAAAACGGATGGACTCTTGTCCGAGTAATTCAAGAATTTGAACCCTGTCTAATTGCTCTTGAATCGCGTGACTAATTAGCGAATCCAGATGCGAAGAAAAGGTGATTGCTGCATCAGCCTTAGCCTGATTTTGTGCCTGATTTAACATCCAATTCGTTGCTTCGCTGTCTGCTTTATTTCTCATTTCCTGACCAACTGTTAAGCTCATCTCTGGCTCCAGACAAAGGGATTCCCTACGCAATCAAGCGCAGAATTAAAAATGGTTAATTAGTGGAGGTAAGTTTCGGGGCGAACCGACGTTAATACAGTCGGCGCATTTTCGAACAGGCTAAATAATTCCCGCAGTGCCCGGAATAAAGCTTCTCTCCATGAGCAGGTTTCGTCATCGATTCGCCAATATGGCTGGCTGAATTCCTCTTCCGTTAATCCTGCATGAAAATATAAAGTGCGGCGTTCGCTAATGTTTAAACGTCCGATAAAACATGACTTGGTGATCCTGAAACTACGATACTTTGCAAAAGCAGCCCGGAGCTCATCAATTGCGCAGACAATACGCTCACGATCGCAATCGTTCATTTCCTGCAATTTCATAACTGAATGCCGTTGTCTTAACTGAGCATGAAAACAGATGGTCAGACGTTCACGTTCGCTCATCTTGTTATAGAAATCACACGAGGTTTGCCAGCGAGCAGGCGCAAGGCGCTCACCAACAGCAGCGCGAAGCCCGGCAGGCTGATTCATTACGATAGCCGCAGTGATTACTGTCATTTCTTCCCCCATGATAAAAACCGTTTTACTGCTACCGCGCGCATAGAACGGCGTGAGCAGATAATGATTCCTTTGCGGCCTTTCCCATGTGTAATTGAATTATTCATGGGACGTGCGGTTTGATGATTCCAGAGCAGTGGTGCTAAAGAGATTGGGTTTTGCATATCACTGGCCTCTTCTATGCTGCGCGGCCGCGTCCACGGCAAGGCTTACTTGCACTAATACGGTCTTTCCATCCGTGCCATTCTGCCGGTGCATCTTCAACAAGCTGATCAGCAAACTTGTCCCACTCTTTACGGCTAATCCATAACTCTGCATGCCCTCCGGGCTTTAGTGGATCAGCCATGTAAAAAGCTGGGAGTTTTCCGGCCTTGGCCATGGCTACAATTGCGGCTGGGGTTTTACCCACGTAAAGCGCAAAGCCTTCCTTTGAAAGTAGGTTGCCGGGCTTTTCCGACAAATTGATTGGCTTCCGCTTTGCCCCAGCCTCTGGATTGATGGTGGCATTTTCATCTGAGCTCTCAGATTCAATGGTTTTCGCTTCTACTGTCATTTGCTATTCTCCGACTTGGCTCCGTATCACGTTCTGGCACCATTTAGGCTGCTTTGAGTGTGATTGCGGTTTTTAGTTTTCAATATAATTACGAGAACTCGATATTATGTCAACATCTCAAGGCGAAAAACTTAAACTCATCCGTGACTCCGAAAGGCTAAGCATTCGGGAACTAACTGATATCGTTGGAATTAGTTACACCACCTATCACGGCTATGAAAATGACAAATCAAAGATGACCTTTGAATCTGGCGTCAAGCTGTTCAAGCTTCCTCGTTTTCGCAAATATCAGAACTGGTTCATGTTCGATGAGACCGATCCCGCATCCGGCCAAATAGCGCCGGCACTCGCACACTCTGGGCAAGAAAATCCAACCTCGTCCCACTCAGACCAAAAGACTGGCTGACCATATACGCCGCACAAATATGTGATTTTTGTACAGTCGTCGACTGTTACAGCCACAAACAGACAGTACCGAACAAAGTTGTAACCATTGGAGGGCTTCGCTATGTCAATTAAGAAGCTCGATGATGGTCGATATGAAGTGGACGTAAGGCCGCAGGGTTCCGAGGGAAGAAGAATCCGGCGTAAATTTAATACGAAAGGTGAGGCTCAGATTTATGAGCGTCATGTGCTGGTTAACTACCATAATAAAGAGTGGTTAGAGAAACCGGCAGACCGCCGCAAACTGACTGATTTGCTGGAATTGTGGTGGCTATACCACGGTAAGCACCATAACCGTGGTCTGATAGAAAAAGGCAGGCTTTCAGCAATCATGATTAAGTTTGCTGAAATCGGGGTGACCAGAGCTGACCAGATAACCAAGAAAGCTATAACGGATTATCGGGTCAAGATGATGAATGAAGGCTTGAAACCAGCCAGTGTGAACCGTCATCAGGCTATATTCAGCGGCATGTTTACCAAGCTGATTGATGCCAATGAATATCACAGCGAGCATCCTTTCAGAGGCGTGAAAAAGCTTAAAGAGGCTGAGCCAGAAATGGCGTTTCTTTCCACGGAAGAAATCACGCAGTTGCTCGATATGCTGGAAGGAGACAACCGCAACGCTGTGCTGCTTTGTCTGGCCACCGGTGGTCGCTGGAGTGAAGTTGCAGATCTTAAAGCTGAGCACATTATCAACTGCATGCTGACATTCATGAAAACGAAGAATGGTAGACGCAGAACAATACCGCTGTCAGAGGGCTTGGTTAAAATGGTGAAAAAACGTAGTACCGGGAAACTGTTTACGCCCAATTACGACACGGTGCGAAACACACTGCGAACTATGAAGCCAGACCTACCCGCCGGACAGGCTGTCCATGTTCTGCGGCACACATTCGCCACGCATTTTATGATGAATGGAGGTAATATTATTACACTACAGCGAATTTTAGGACATTCCACCGTACAACAGACCATGGTTTATGCGCACTTTGCACCGGACTTTTTGCAGGATGCAGTCTCATTAAACCCACTTAACGGAGTGTCCATATAATGTCCACGAATCTGCACTATTTAGGACTAAGTGAAACCTTATGAGTAACTTAACTGATTGTATTTCCACGGAAAGCACCACCGAGTCAGGGGGGCATATGTCCGTTCAAGGTCGCATCCACTCATATGAATCCTGTGGCACCGTTGACGGCCCAGGTATCCGTTTCATTGTTTTTTTCCAGGGTTGCCTGATGCGTTGCATGTATTGCCATAACCGCGATACCTGGGACACACATGGCGGGAAAGAGATCAATGTCGATGACTTGATGAAAGAAGTCGTCACATATCGTCATTTTATGAATGCTTCCGGTGGCGGCGTAACAGCCTCCGGTGGCGAGGCCATACTGCAGGCTGAATTTGTGCGTGACTGGTTCCGCGCCTGCCAGAAAGAAGGGATTAATACCTGTCTGGATACCAACGGTTTTGTTCGTCGTTATGATCCGGTGATCGACGAATTACTGGATGTGTCTGATCTTGTCATGCTTGATCTAAAACAGATGAACGACGATATTCACCAGAATCTGGTAGGTGTCTCCAATCACCGCACCCTGGACTTCGCCCGCTACCTGGCTAAACGTAATCAGCGAACCTGGATCCGTTATGTCGTCGTGCCGGGCTGGTCTGATGATGATGACTCCGCGCATAAACTGGGTGAGTTCACCAAAGATATGACCAATATCGAGAAGATTGAACTGTTGCCATATCACGAGTTGGGTAAACACAAATGGACGGCAATGGGTGAGAAATACGGTCTGGATGGCGTAAATCCGCCGACCAAAGAGATCATGGAAAGAGTGAAAAACATTCTGGCCAGCTACGGGCATAAAGTGATTTATTAAACACCGATATCCTGCCCATTAAAAAGACGCCATCTGGCGTCTTTTTCGCTTTATGAGACTAAGATTCTCAATGAAACCATACCCAAAATAATTGGAGTTGCAACAAGGTGACGAGATCCCGATGAGCTGACATAAGTCAGTGATTCGGGTCCCAGAGCGTAGCTAACTCAGTTGTAGCTTCAAGTATGAAGGGTATCAGGCGGCAGCAACCGGGTTATGCGTATGATCCGCTTTGCGCATCAGCATCGCCAGATAGACCAGCGAGACAACCGCAATCATCACGAACAGCAGGCGGTCTGAATAACTTTGCATCAGTATCGCAGTCATCGTTGGTCCTGCCAGGCTGCCGATGGTGTAGCTCATCAGTAATGCCTGATTCATCGCTACTAATTCCTCTGCATTTACTTTTTCACAAGCCCAGGACATGGCAACCGGATACAACGTAAAACCAGCACATCCCAGAATGAATAGCGTCGGTGCCATCGCATAACCACTGAGCATCGCAATGCTACCGAGAATAACGGCGAAGATTTGAATACGCAGTACCATAAGGCGTCCGTAGCGATCGGCCAGTCGTCCCACCGGCCACTGCCCGACAATTCCGGCACTGACCAGCAATGCCATCCAGTAACCCACATCCGCATCACTCATTCCCTGATGCGTCAGGAACAGCGGCATCAGGCCGTAGAGAGAGCCCAGAACGATGCCGGAAATAATACAACCGTTAATTCCCAGGCGGGCATTTCTGCGTCTGAACATCGGCATTACGGCATAACGCGGTTGCTCACTGTCCTGGTTTTCAATATGCGTCAACAGCAACGGCAACATCGCAATGACAATCAGCGCCGTCACCCAAGGCAACACGCTTAAAATTGCTGTGGGCACTGTGCCCACCAGGAGCTGCCCAACCACTGTGCCGATGTAATACATGATCATATACGCCGCCAGCAACTGGCCGCGATTTTTGACAGTTCCGCTGCGTAGCAACGCACTTTCCACCACAACCCAGATCAACGCACAACCGATCCCCGCAACAAAACGCGCCGTTATCCAGCTCCAGAAACTCATTGAGAGCGCCAGACCTGCCGTCGCAACAGCAAACAAAATGCAGGAGAGGTAATAACTGCGGTTAAAACCCATACGTTTAATCAGCCCGCCCGCGAGCAAAGTACCCAACAGGTTCCCGGTAAAATAAGATGAACTAACCAGCCCGACCTGCCAGGTCGGAAGTTGCTCATGACTGAGCCACAAGGGGACCAGCGTGTTTAAAACAGCGATAGAAATCGTCAACAGCAGGAGTCCGCACAGGAGCAGAGAAACAGGACGGGAATAGGCGGACATAGGATGGTGATGACCACAAAGAGGAAGAAATTGCGCGCATCATGCCACCGGCGGTTTAAAAGTCAATCCGGCAAAAACCAGCCTGAGCACAAACGGAAGAGTGATGATTGAAATCGTTAATCAAGTCCTGAGATTAAGAATTATGATGCTTTAATGACAATGCAATATCACCATGATAACAAACGAGTTTACATTTACCACACCCGTTACATTTCTTGTCATCAACCACAGGTTGATTTTGTTGATTAAAAAAAATTGCCGTGCGGGGACACGCAATTTCGCACATCCTGCACATATCATCTAACCGCCCCAGGCACTGAGCCGAAATTACCGGACGCAGACTGATATCCATCGGGACACGTTCATCCAGCGCGCCGCTTTCGCAAGCCTGCGTGCAGGCCCCGCAAAAATCACATTCGGCATAATCGATAGCCAGCGAGGCCACCCTTTCCTGAACGCTTATAATGCCGACCGGACATGCCTGTACGCAGTGCCCGCATCCATCACATTGCTGCAGAAACGCCGGTTCGGCAACGGCCTGAGGCGGACGGGCAACTGTGCGCACCGGCAACTTTGCTGAAGGGGGTTGTGCTTGTTTAATGGCCTGCTTACCCGTTGACAGCAGGCCGCGAAATAATCCACGGCGGCTGACAGTTCTGCTGCTCATCCAGGCCCGGTAAAAGCCAGCATCACGTGGATCGCTCATCAGAAATACAAATCCGCGGCTTTTACTTCCAGATCCTGCAGCTGTTTCCAGCCACAGAGCGTGGATTCAGCCAGTATGGCCACACCCACGTAAAACGGATGTTCGGCTTTCTGCCGCAACAATTCCAGATAACGACCTGCCCAAGGCAGCAAATGCATTGTTAAAAATTCATTCAACAATGCCGGAGAGTTTTCAGCCAGCCAGGCAGACATCATCAATAGCAAACCAATGTGATCCTCTGGTTCTGCCTGGGTCAGGTGCGGTTCGATGCCGTTTTCGCGCATCCACTGCCGAAGCACCAGTGTGGAATCGCCAAACACGACGGACTCTTTGTCCAGATAGACCGAGCCCCACGGCGGCGCAGGGAGCGCGTAAGGGCCTACAAACAGGCGCTGATAGGCGTCCCCGAGACTTTCCTTCGCCAGATCAATCTGGCTGAAATATTCAGTGACCTGCGCTTTGGCATCTTCACTGGCACAGGGCCACAAGGGTGCCCATTCGCTGTTTTCCAGTAATGCAATTAAAGGCTGAACTTCTCGGGAATCTGGCGGATAAAATAAGACGGCGCCTAAAATTTTACCGGTTAAACTGATTGATTCTGCTGACATAATTCACTCTGATTAGAGAGAACACGCCACCACAAGCGACGCGTTCTCTGATAAATCGGACTACTGATCATTAGCCGCTGACGGCCATTCCCACGGTCATATGCAAACCATAGAATATGGCGCGACCAATCAGCTCACCGGCAAATACCAGCACGAACGCCAGAATCATTGATGCCAGTGCCGGACGCTTGCGCATAATCAGCGGGCAGAACCAACAGCCGAGACCGAGAATTACCAGCACCAGCCGCCAGACTGACAGCGAACCGTATTGCGGGATCAGGGCATCAGCAGCCTGAACAGAACTGCTGATGCCTGCCAGACTTGCGCTTTGCAGCATGACAACTGCCATACTCACGACCAGCGCAGCAAGACTGATAACAGGCAACAGGCGCAACCCGCAACCATTGATATTCGCACCACGAAGCAGCAGAGAACCCAGAACCGGACCACCGATCAGCACCGTCAGCCCGAAATGGAAAAAGGTATACGCATTATCCCAGGTCGGCACGGTCTCAATTTCATAAACGCGGCACATCGCGTAAACAAAACCGATACCCGCCAGCATGGTGACGATCAACCAGATTTTACCCAGTGCGCGCGGCATCTTGTTGAGCATCGCCAGCAGCCAGTAAATTCCGCCTAAGGCAAAGAAGAATGATCCGCTACCGATTTCATTGCTCAGCGGCGACGCACCCAGACGGTTAAGCGAATTGAATGCCCGCAGGGGCGATCCCAGATGCAGCACCGAAGCGATAAAAGCGATCGCCATCAGCGCCCACAGGAAGAACATTGAAAGATGTATCCGACGGGTCTCTTCTTTACTGCGTTGAGTGAGAAGCGCAATAGCCAGCACGATAAACGCACCAACCACACATTGCCCCAGGACCGTAAAGACCATTAAAGGCCATTCATGCCATCCGTTTCCCATCTCAAACCTCCTTCGGGTTAGCCAGATAACCCGTTGTATCGCCTACAGGACGGCAATTCGCATTGGGTTTGATGACGATATTTGGGTGAGTGAAATGTGAAGCCGGCAAGGGGGCCACTTCAGCCAGATCACCGTATTTCGCACGCAGTTCTTCAATTGGCGCCATATCCAGCGCACGCAGCGGGCAGGACTCCACACAAATCGGTTTCTTGCCTTCCGCAATGCGCTCATAGCAGCCGTCGCATTTGGTCATGTGACCTTTGGCTTCGTTGTACTGTGGCGCACCGTAGGGACATGCCATGTGACAGTAACGGCAACCGATGCAAACGTCTTCGTTCACCACCACAAACCCATCTTCACGCTTATGCATCGCGCCACTCGGACACACTTTGGTACAGGCAGGATCCGCACAGTGGTTGCAGGAAATCGACAGATAATACGCAAAGACATTCTGATGCCAGCCGTCGCCGTCCTTCTGCCAGTCGCCACCGGCATATTCATAAACGCGGCGGAAGCTGACGTCCGGCGTTAAGTTTTTGAAATCTTTACAGGCCAGTTCGCAGGTTTTGCATCCTGTGCAGCGGCTTGAGTCAATATAAAAACCATATTGAGTTGTCATGTTTTACTCCGTTAAACCTTAGCCACTTGCACAAGGTTGGTATGAGAGGGGTTACCTTTCGCCAGCGGTGAAGGTCTTTGAGAAGTCAGTACGTTGATGCTGCCCGCACGGTCAATTTTTTTGCTGTCAGGGGAATACCACGCTCCTTCACCGAGCGCCACAACGCCTGGCATCATGCGCGGGGTCACTTTGGCGGCGATCTGCACTTCACCACGGTCGTTGAAAATACGGATCATGTCGCCGTTGGTGATGCCACGCTGCGCAGCATCCATCGGGTTGATCCACATTTCCTGCCGGCAGGCCGCTTTAAGCACGTCGACGTTACCGTAGGTGGAATGCGCACGCCCTTTGAAATGGAAGCCTGTCAGTTGCAACGGGAAGCGGCTCGCAATCGGGTCATCGTAATTTTCAAATCCGGCGGCATAAACAGGCAACGGATCAATGACATCATCTTTTTCCAGTTGCCATTTCGCGGCGATCTCAGCCAGTGGGGCGGAATAGATCTCAATTTTTCCCGAAGCTGTTTCCAGAGGATTAGCCTCAGGATCCTCACGGAATGCCTTATAGGCAACATGATGTCCTTCCGGGTCACGCTTTTTGAAAATTCCCTGCTGGCGGAAAGTGTCAAAATCGGGAAGTTCAGGAATAGCCTTCACAGATTGTTGATACAAATGGCGCATCCATTCTTCCTGATTGCGCCCTTCAGTAAACTTCTGTTCAACCCCCATGCGTTTAGCCAGTTCTGTAGTCATCTCATAGATGGTTTTGCATTCAAAGCGCGGTTTAATAGCCTGGTCGGCGAAAATTACATAAGCCATGTTGCCGCACTCAGCATCCAGGCAGAAATCCATCTGTTCGGAAGCCGTACAATCAGGCAGGAGGATATCGGCATATTTTGCCGAAGAGGTCATATGGTTATCTATGACGACAATCATCTCGCACTGCTTATCATCCTGAAGAATGTCATGAGTGCGATTGATTTGAGAGTGCTGATTGATCAAGCTATTACCGGCATAATTCCAGATAAACTTGATAGGAACATCCAGCTTATCCTTACCCCGAATACCGTCTCGCACCGCCGTCAGTTCGGGTCCACGCTTGATCGCATCCGTCCAAAGGAAAAACGGAATGCTTGTAGTCACCGGATTATCGAACGTCGGCATACGTACAAATGGCAGACTGTAAGAACCCGAATTTGCGCCTGAGTTACCGCCGTTAATGCCCACATTTCCTGAAAGGAGCGCTAACATAGCAATCGCACGGGTTGCAATTTCGCCGTTTGAGTGGCGTTGAGGCCCCCAGCCCTGCGCAATAAATGCTGGTTTTGCCTGCCCTATTTCGCGGGCAAGTTTGATAATTTTATCCACAGCAATGCCGGTGATTTTTGACGCCCATGCAGGCGTTTTGGCGACACCGTCCTCGCTACCGCCCAGAATGTACGCTTTGTAATGCCCATTGGCGGGTGCGCCTGCGGGCAAAGTTTTCTCGTCGTAACCAACGCAATATTTGTCCAGGAACGGCTGATCGACCAGATTTTCAGTAATCATCACATACGCTAACGCCGCGGCGAGTGCGCCGTCAGTCCCCGGACGAATCGGTATCCATTCATCTTCACGACCGGCCCCAGTGTCGGTATAACGGGGATCAATAATGATCATGCGCGCATTAGATTTCAGTCGCGCCTGCTCAAGATAGTACGTCACCCCTCCGCCGCTAAGACGGGTCTCACCAGGGTTATTACCGAAGAAAACCACCAGCTTGCTGTTTTCGATATCTGACGGGCTGTTACCATCCGCCCAGCCACCGTAGGTATAGTTGAGACCCGCAGCAATCTGTGCAGAACTATAATCACCATAATGATTGAGATAACCACCGCAGCAGTTCATGAGGCGGGCAATCAACGTTTTTCCCGGTGGCCATGAACGGGTCATCGTGCCGCCTAATGTACCGGTACCGTAGTTAAGATAAACCGCTTCATTGCCAAAGCGTTGAATAACATCTTTCAGGCTACCCGAAATCATGTCTAAGGCTTCATCCCAGCTGATACGCTTAAATTTACCTTCGCCGCGCTTACCTACACGTTTCATTGGGTACTTGAGACGATCAGGATTGTAGACCCGCCGCCGCATAGAGCGGCCGCGCAGACAAGCCCTGACCTGGTGCAATCCTTCGTAATTGTCATCACCCGTGTTATCCGTTTCGACATAACGGATCACCCCATCGACAACATGCATTCTCAGCGGGCAACGGCTCTCACAATTGACGGTGCATGCACTCCAGACAATTTTCTCATCTGCGGTTTTAACCGAATCCTGACGTGTTTCAGCACGTATTGATTTAAATGGCAGTGATATGCCCCCGACGGCAGCTGCCATACCGGCGAGCGTAGTTCCCTTAACCAGATCACGGCGGCTGATCCCTCCGCCTGAACCCGTTTTCTTGCTGTTTGAATCCGACATTGCTTACTCCGTTGCGCCCTTATCTTAAGGACGAAAATTTAACAACCATGTCACTGAACCTGGCTCCTGGGCCGTGGCTTCTTTAGACTTTTTCTATCTGAATCAAATTCGTATGCTGAGGATTACCTTTCGCCAGCGGGGACGGGCGCTGGGTCGTCAGCGTGTTCATGCAGGCACCATGGTCAATACGGTCACCACTCATATTGGCCTGATGCCATGCGCCCTGCCCCATAGCAACAACGCCGGGCATGATCCGCGGCGTAACTTTGGCTGCCACACGCACTTCGCCACGGTCATTAAACACTTTCACTTTGTCACCGTTCTCAATACCACGGGTTTTGGCATCCAGCGGGTTGATCCACACTTCCTGACGGCAGGCCGCCTGCAGCACGTCGATATTGCCGTAAGTGGAATGGGTGCGGGCTTTGTAGTGGAAACCGAACATCTGTAGAGGGAACTGGCTGCGTTTCGGGTCATCCCAACCTTCAAAGGTTGAGGCATAGACCGGCAGCGGACTGATTGTTTCGTCTTTTTGCAGCTCCCATTCGCTGGCAATTTTCGCCAGTGCCGAGGAATAAATTTCGATCTTTCCTGAGGGTGTTTTCAGCGGATTAGCGACAGGATCCTGACGGAATTTTTTATAGGCCACAAAATGCCCTGCCGGATCTTTACGTTTATAAATTCCCATTTCGCGCAATTCTTCATACGCAGGTAACGCCGGGTCTTTCGCCAGCATTTTGGTGTACAGATACTGCAACCATTCCCGCTGGGTGCGGCCTTCGGTGAATTTGTTGTAAACATCCGGACCAAGACGACGCGCCACTTCGCTCATCATCTCGTAAATTCCTTTGCGCTCGAATTTGGCAGAGGTCGCGGGCTGGATGAAAATCAGGTATCCCATATTGCCGGCGTAATCGTTGGGAATAATGTCTTCCTGTTCGACGGTCATGAGATCCGGCAACAGGATATCGGCGTATTTCGCCGATGACGTCATGAAGTTTTCCAGCACAACGATCATTTCGCACTGCGAGTCATCCTGCAGAATATCGTGGGTTTTATTGATATCGGAATGCTGGTTGGTGATGGTGTTACCGGCATAGTTCCAGATGAATTTGATCGGCACATCCAGCTTGTCTTTACCGCGCACGCCATCTGCTTTGGCAGTCATTTTAGGTCCGCGCGCAATGGCATCGGTCCAGCTAAAACAGGAAATCTGTGTTTTCACCGGATTTTCCAGCACCGGCATTCTTTCGATAGTAATGGTATAGGTTGACTCACGCGCCCCGCTGTTACCACCATTGATACCGACATTGCCGGTCAGAATCGGCAGCATAGCGATAGCCCGGGACGTCAGTTCACCATTGGCCTGACGCTGCGGGCCCCAGCCCTGAGAAATATAAGCAGGTTTGGCTTGTCCGATTTCCCGGGCCAGTTTAACGATGCGATCCACAGGAATGCCGGTAATACGGGATGCCCATTCAGGTGTCTTTGCCGTCGCATCTTCGCCCTGACCGAGAATATAGGCTTTGTAGTGACTGTTAGCCGGTGCCTCCGCAGGCAAGGTTTTTTCGTCGTAGCCCACGCAATACGAATCAAGGAAGTCTTGATCGACCCTGTCCTCAGTGATCAGCACATGTGCAAGGCCTGCCACCAGTGCGGCATCCGTTCCCGGCCGGATAGGGATCCATTCGTCCTCCCGGCCTGCGGCGGTATCGGTATAACGCGGGTCGATCACGATCATCCGGGCATTGGAACGCTGGCGCGCCTGTTCGAGATAGTACGTAATCCCGCCGCCGCTCATGCGCGTTTCCGCCGGATTATTACCGAAAAGGACGACCAGTTTACTGTTTTCAATATCTGACGTACTGTTGCCGTCGTTGCTACCATAGGTATATGGCATAGCGCAGGCGATTTGCGCGGTACTGTAGGTGCCGTAATGACTGAGAAAACCACCATAGCAATTCATCAGACGCGCCACCAGCGAGGCGTAAGGAGAAGAACGGGTAATGTTGCCGCCTACCACGCCGGAGGTATAATTGATATACACGGCTTCATTGCCATATTTCGCAACAATACGCTGCAAATTACCGGCAATTTCATCAAAGGCTTCTTCCCAGCTGATGCGTTTGAACTTACCTTCACCGCGCTTACCGACGCGCTTCATTGGGTAATTCAGACGCTCAGGATGGTTTATCCTGCGACGGATAGAACGCCCGCGCAGGCAGGCGCGTACCTGATGATCGCCATAAATATCCTGCCCGGTATTATCCGTTTCAACCTGGTAAACTTCATCATCGCGCACGTGCAAACGTAGTGCACAGCGGCTGCCACAATTGACCGAGCAGGCGCCCCACACCACTTTATCTTCATGCTTTGGCTTCTCTGTCGCTTGCGCCAGTGCTTTACGGCTAAAAGGCAACGATACGCCACCCGCAGCAATGACCAGCCCGGCCAGTGTTGATGTCTTCATCAACCTCCGCCGGCTGATACCACTCTTTACCGTGGTAATTTCTGATTTGGTTTCTGACATATTCCACTCCGGTAACGAGGCAATACCCACTCTGACTGCATGGATACTACTCAGCAGGAGGTATGAAACCTTGTCTGCTATCAAAAAAGCCGGGGTTGGATCAGGTGAAATGAGGATTTCTTAGCGTAGCGCACGTTTTTATGCATAAAAAAAGCGCCCTTAGGCGCTTTTTCGCTATATTAATGCATATATCACGGGCTTAACCGATATATTCTAAACCGCCCATGTATGGACGTAATACTTCCGGCACTTCAATACGGCCATCAGCTTGTTGATAGTTTTCCAACACCGCAACCAGTGTACGCCCCACAGCCAGACCAGAACCGTTCAGTGTATGAACCAGACGTGGTTTTTTGTCAGTTTTGTTGCGGCAACGCGCCTGCATACGGCGGGCCTGGAAATCGCCCATGTTTGAACATGAGGAAATTTCACGATAAGTGTCCTGCGCTGGCAGCCAAACTTCCAGGTCGTAGGTTTTGCAAGAGCCAAAGCCCATATCGCCGGTACACAGGAGAACTTTGCGGTATGGCAAATTCAGCAACTGTAGCACTTTTTCCGCATGACCGGTCAGTTCTTCCAGTGCATCCATTGAATCTTCAGGACGCACAATTTGCACCATTTCAACTTTGTCGAACTGGTGCATACGGATCAACCCGCGGGTATCACGGCCATAAGAGCCGGCTTCTGAACGGAAACAAGGGGTATGCGCCGTCATCTTCAGTGGCAGAGATTCTTCTTCAAGAATTTCATCACGAGTCAGGTTAGTCAGCGGCACTTCTGCCGTTGGGATCAGCGCATAATTGCTGCTGCCCGCTTCTTCACTCAGTGGTTTGGTATGGAACAGATCTTCGCCAAATTTTGGCAGCTGACCGGTACCAAACAGCGTTTCCTGATTGACCAGATACGGAACATACGTTTCCAGATAACCATGTTGTTCTGTGTGTAAGTCCAGCATGAACTGCGACAGCGCGCGATGCATACGGGCGATTTGCCCTTTCATCACCACAAAACGCGCACCCGTCAGTTTTACGGCCGCGGCAAAATCCAGACCGCCTGCCATTTCGCCCAACGATACGTGATCACGCACGGCGAAATCATACTGACGCGGCGTACCCCAGCGGCTGACTTCCTGGTTATCGTTCTCATCTTTACCGGCGGGCACAGAGTCATCAGGCATGTTTGGAATAGCAGAAGCGATATCGCGGATATCATTTTGCAATGCATCCAGTTCCGCTTTCGCGGCATCCAGCTTCTCACCCAGCGTATTCACTTCCAGACGCAGGGGTTCGATGTCTTCGCCACGGGCTTTTGCCTGACCGATAGATTTCGATCGGGAGTTACGTTCAGCCTGTAGAGTTTCCGTTTCTACCTGCAAGACTTTGCGGCGTTCTTCCTGAGAACGCAGCGTTTCCACATCGAGTTTAAAACCTCTGCGAGCGAGTTTTTCTGCAACTGCGTCTAGCTCATTACGCAGCAGATTGGGATCCAGCATGCTAATCCTGTACGTGTCGTTATTGAATGTTAATTTGACGATGCACACTGACTGAAACGACAGCGTGTCAAAGAGTTATCACGGATAACCTTACCGCAACGATAAAATTAGCGGTAGCGTTTTGTCGGGCTATTTTGATCTTGTTCGGCAAGCCATGCCAGCTTTTCGCCGATCTTGCCTTCAAGGCCGCGTGATGTCGGGTAATAATACTGCGTACGGGCCATTTGAGGCGGGAAATAATCTTCGCCCGCAGCATAGGCATTCGGTTCGTCGTGCGCATAACGATACTCGGCACCCAGCCCCATTTCTTTCATCAGCTTCGTCGGTGCATTACGTAAGTGTTCCGGTACATCGAAATCTGCCATTTCCCGGGCATCACGCATGGCTGATTTGAACGCCGTATAAACCGCATTACTTTTCGGAGCACAGGCCAGATATACGATAGCCTGCGCAATTGCACGCTCACCTTCAGCCGGACCCACACGAGTAAAACAATCCCAGGCAGCGAGAGCCACCTGCATGCCACGCGGATCCGCATTACCCACATCTTCTGACGCAATCGCCAGCAAACGTCGCGCCACGTACAACGGGTCACCACCGGCGGTGATGATGCGGGCGTACCAGTAAAGCGCCGCATCAGGCGAAGAACCCCGTACTGATTTATGCAAAGCAGAGATTAAATCGTAAAAACGATCGCCTTTATTATCAAAGCGCGCACTGCGTTCACC
Organism: Rahnella sp. CFA14(1/10); assembly: GCF_004195095.1. Taxonomy (NCBI): domain Bacteria; kingdom Pseudomonadati; phylum Pseudomonadota; class Gammaproteobacteria; order Enterobacterales; family Yersiniaceae; genus Rahnella; species Rahnella sp. CFA14(1/10). Next base: position 274,792 of record NZ_SEWS01000004.1, read on the forward strand.
GGCAATCTCAGTGAGCAATTCCGGCGTAAGTGTCCGGTAACCTTTGGCGTCAATTTCCGCCATATCAGCCATCATTTCAATGCTGTTCAGCGCACGGCGTGCATCGCCATTCACCAGCTCCGAAAGCATACGACGGGTTTCCGGCGGAACACGGATTTTCTCGTTGGCGTAACCGCGCTCCGCATTCGTCAATGCCTGATCAATCACTTTCTCGATATCTTCGGAGGTCAGTGATTTCAGCAAATACACACGGGCACGAGACAGCAATGCGGAATTGAGTTCGAAAGAGGGGTTTTCGGTGGTCGCACCAATAAACGTGATGGTGCCATCTTCAATGTGCGGCAGGAATGCATCCTGCTGACTTTTGTTAAAGCGATGAACTTCGTCAACAAACAAAATGGTACGGCGTCCGGCATCGCGATTCTGCCGGGCACGTTCAATCGCTTCACGAATATCTTTGACGCCGGAGGTCACCGCCGATATCCGTTCGACGTCGGCGTCTGCATAGCGGCCAATCAGTTCTGCCAGCGTTGTTTTCCCGGTGCCCGGCGGACCCCATAGAATCATAGAATGCAATTGCCCTGCTTCAATCGCCCGTGGCAAAGGTTTGCCTGGCGCTAACAGATGCTGCTGTCCGATATATTCTGCAAGGGTAACTGGCCGCATCCTGGCGGCCAGTGGCTGGAATTCGTTTTGGGAAAAATCGAGTGACAGATTACTCAAACTAACCTCACTGACGCTGGTCGTCCACCGTCACACCCTGCGGCGGAGTAAATTTAAACTTGGCATCATCAACAGACGCATTTTGCTCGCCTTTCAATGTATAAGCACTTTTCTGCCCGTCCTGCTCAACGGCAGTGAAGCTTTTGATAGTGCCTGAAGGGGTCACGTTGATCGCGAATTGTTTCAGATTACCGGTCGCCGTTTTCGGCGTTAATTCGAAATCATCGCCTTTCTGCTTCACGTTGTATTTTGCCCAGTCACTGCTGTCATTACGCGTGATCAGCATAAACGGCGTGTTGCCTGTAGCATTTTTCAGCCAGGTCGCCGTGACCTGCTCAACGAACGGGTTGTAGAACCACAGGGTTTTACCATCAGAAACTAAAATGCTTTCATCTGGCGTGGTCATATGCCAGTTAAACAGGTTTGGACGTTTCACCCACAACTGACCTTCACCCTGCTGAACAGCTGCACCATCATCGCTGGTGACCGTCTGTGTAAAACTGGCATGGAAAGTATTAAGTTTACCCAGACGGGATTTAAGGTCACTGCTGGCATCCGCTAATACGGAAGCGGAGGTAAATGCGGTCAGTAAACACCCTACCATTAACAATTTTTTCATTCTTATTCTTACCTCAGAAATCCATAAACTTCAGACGATGCCTTTTACACAGGCAAAAGACGTATGGTGCGAACTCTATCCGAGGCGACGCCCAGAAGGTAGCTCAATCATCTGAAAAAACGTTGTTTTACGCTTCTTTGCACAAGGGTCGCATTCGCGACCCTTCTTAACAAAATACAGGCAGATCGGTACAGTTTTATTCGTGTGACGGCGGTGCCAGGACTTCACGGTTACCGTTATGGCCCGGCGTACTGACAATGCCCTGCGCTTCCATTTGCTCAACAATTCGCGCCGCACGGTTATAACCGATACGGAACTGACGCTGAACGCCGGAAATTGACGCACGACGTTTATCGACAACGAATGCAACAGCCTGATCAAACAGAGCATCAAGCTCTTCATCACCGTCCAGACCTAAACCGCCCCCTTCACCATCATCGCCACCGGAAACAATGCTTTCGATGTATTTTGGACGACCGCGCGCCTTCCAGTCCTGCACGACCGCGTGCACTTCCTGGTCACGGACAAAAGCCCCGTGAACACGAACCGGAATCGAGGAGTTGGGTGCCATATACAGCATATCACCCATCCCCAACAGGGATTCTGCGCCGCCCTGATCCAGGATAGTGCGAGAGTCAATTTTACTCGACACCGTAAAAGCAATACGGGTCGGAATATTGGCTTTAATCAGACCGGTAATGACGTCAACGGAAGGACGTTGCGTCGCCAGAACCAGGTGAATACCTGCCGCACGGGCTTTCTGAGCAAGACGCGCAATCAGCTCTTCCACTTTTTTACCGACGGTCATCATCAGGTCGGCAAACTCATCGACCATCACCACGATAAACGGTTCTTTCTGCAGATACGGAGGCTCCGCAGCCATTCCGTCGCCGGGCTTCCAGAATGGATCAGGAATCGGACGCCCCATTGCTTCCGCTTCCAGTACCCGCTCGTTGTAACCGGCAAGGTTACGCACACCCAGCGCCGACATCAGTTTATAGCGACGCTCCATTTCACCGACACACCAGCGCAGCGCATTGGCGGCATCTTTCATATCGGTCACGACTTCGGTCAGCAGATGCGGAATACCTTCATACACTGACAATTCGAGCATTTTCGGATCGATCATGATGAAGCGCACATCTTCCGGTTTGGACTTGTACAACATACTCAGGATCATGGCATTAACGCCGACGGACTTACCGGAACCGGTCGTACCGGCAACCAGCAAGTGAGGCATTTTCGCCAGATCGGCGATAACAGGTTCACCGGAAATATCTTTACCCAGGACAATCGTCAGGGGTGATGTACTTTCTTTAAATTTCGCACAGTCCAGCACTTCACGCAGATAGACGGTCTGGCGCTTTTTATTGGGTAACTCCAGGCCGACATACGGTTTGCCTGGGATCACTTCCACAACACGCACCGCAACTGCTGACAATGAGCGGGCAAGGTCACGCGAAAGGTTGGAAATACGTGCGGCTTTAACACCCGGCGCCAGATCCAGTTCAAAACGGGTGATCACCGGCCCGGGTAATTTCCCGACGACATCGGCTTTAATCCGGTAATCATTCAGGCGTGCTTCGATCAGATTGCCCATCTGTTCCAGCGCGAACTCATCCACCGGCTCCGCTTCAGCCGGAGGCGAAGTGAGCAAATCCAGCGATGGGAGCGGCGTGGTCGGTTTAATCAGCGGCTGCTCATTACGCATCAGGAACGGGTGGATCAAACTGTCCATATCCGGCTGTACCGATGGCGCAGACTGACGAGGAGCCTTATATTCCTGGGCATGCTGCACGGGCTCAGAGGCCGCAGCGCGCTGATAAGGTTGCTGCGCAAAAGCAGGTTGCGGTTCTTCTTCCGCTTGTGCCGGCAAGGTAAACAGCGGCTCAGAAGGCGTATCGTCAATCAGATCAGCCATTGGCGAGAAACTGAAGGCATCATGCTGGCTGAGCTTCATGGCCGCAGCGGCAAAATCATCCGCTGCAACAGCGGGTGATACAGCCTGGTGACTTTGTGAATGATGATGCTGAAGCACACCACTTTGCGGTTCGACATCCTGCTCATAACGGGCCTGCTCACGCGCCGCAAACGCATTGCGTAATTCGGCCTCCTGCAAGGCGGCGGCATCCGGTTCATCAGCAGGCTCTGCATCGCCATAACGCGCTTGCTGCTGAGCCGCAAAGGCTTGCTGCAATGCTGCTTCCTGCATGGCTTCCTCGTCAGCCTGCGCCAGAGAGTCGTTATGCCATACGCTTTGTTCGGCATCCCGTTGCGTCGTCGCTGACTGCGCCTGTTCCTGCTGCTCTGCCATACGCTGGGAAGGAAGTTTAATGCCATATGAGGCCAGCTCACGGCGCGTAGGTATACGCACCGGATTAGGACGTGGTAACTCAGGGCCAAAGCCTTTTTTCACCTGCGGATTTTCATCGCTCACCGCACTGAAAGCCGGCATAAAGGTGTTACCCACAGAAGATGCCGCTGACTGTCCTGCCTGCGCAAGACCAGTCGCCAGTGCTGCGGTGGCCGCCACGCTGGCTGCCTGACCGGCATCAGGCACCGCTGAACTGAAATCAAACGGAGAACGGGAATGTTCCACTGCCGTTTGCCAGTTGCCCAGGCTCGGCCCATCGTCCTCTCTGCGCTCAACGGGCGCGGGTGAAGGGGATTGCTGAACGGGTTGCGGATGGCGCGGTACCGGTGTTTCTTCCGGGATCTCGAAATTGTATAACGGCGGAGTAGCTGCAGCCGGTGCCGGCGGCGGTGCAATATTAGCAACCGGCGGTTCAGCGGCATAAGGATCGGCTGCCGGTGCCGGGCTCACAACCGCTGCAGGTTCAGCTTCCGCCGGGCTGGCTACCGAAGACACCTGAGCAGCAGGCTCATTCACGGAAGGTGCAGAAAACAGCACATCATCTTCATCGGCTTCAGCAGCAACTGCCGATGCTGTGACAACGCTTGCCGCAGCGACGGCAGGCGCAACTTTAGCGACAGGTTTTGCGTCGTCTTCCAGTAGCGGATCGTCATGCTCGTCGTAATCATAATCTTCATCGCGACGGGAGCGGTTGGTCACGATATTCGTCACACCCAGCACTGCGCCGCCGATCTTTTCAGCGATGGTCAGCCAGGACCAGCCGGTAAATAAAGTCAGACCGGCAGCCCAGACGCACAGCAGAACCAGGGTCGCCCCCACGTTATTGAAGTACGGGGTCATCGCGGTACTGAGCAAACTGCCGATTACACCGCCGGAAGCGAAGTAATACAGGTCATCAATATTGACGGCCGCAAGACCACAAGACGTGACAATGAGCGCCAGCGTGCCAATAAGGCGCAGCGAAAGGGCAAAATAATCGACGAAATCCTGTCTATCCCGCTGACGGAAAGCCGCCCAACAGAGACACAGAATAATAGGGGGTATCGCGTAGCCAAATACGCCAAAGATGAAGAACAGCGTGTCGGCCATCCATGCACCTACACCTCCACCCCAGTTATGAATTGGCCCATGCCAGGCGGTCTGAGACCAACTGGGATCTGAGGGGTTAAAACTCACCAATGCTGCCATTAAATAAGCAGCAAAAATCGCCACCACAACCAGCAAAGCCTCCAGCAGACGGCGGCCATTGCTCAGTTTTTTTAGGGTAACTTCTTTATCTTCTGTATATTCCTGGCTCAAGAAAGGCTCTCCAGGTTCCTGTGAACTGAGAAAAAGCAACAGCGCCGAGACTCCCCGGCGCCATAGCTGTATAGATACACAGGAGTGTAGCTAAAATGACAAGGTTTTGCACCAGAACAATTACCGGGTCTTAATGACCAGGCGATTTGTCTGCTTCACTTCTTCCATCACCACGTAGGTGCGGGTGTCGTTAACACCAGGCAGACGAAGTAAAGTCTCACCTAAGAGCTTACGGTAAGCAGACATATCAGGTACGCGGGTTTTCAACAAATAGTCGAAATCCCCTGAAACCAGATGACACTCCTGAATATCTTCGAGTTTTTGCACTGCCGCATTGAACTGCTCAAACACATCCGGCGCGCCGCGATTGAGGGTAATTTCAACAAATACCAGCAACGAGGCATCCAGATAATGCGGGTTGAGCAATGCAGTATAACCATTGATGAAGCCCTGACGTTCCAGACGACGAACGCGCTCCAGACATGGAGTTGGAGATAATCCCACACGTTTGGAAAGCTCGACGTTTGAAATCCGGCCATCCTTCTGCAATTCATTGAGGATGTTACGGTCAATACGGTCGAGATCTTTTCCCGGACGCTTTTTATTGTCTACCATTATTATTGTCTCTCTGCTGTCCTTCCCTGCACCTGCCATACCCCAGCCAACTTCAATGTCTAAGGGTTGTCCCAAGCGAAGACCCGATGATTAAGGTTTACGCATCCAAAAGCCGCGTTGATCCCCTGTCAAAAGGAACACGGCCGTAAAGCGGATACTCAAAAGAAATAACCCTGCGAAATTAATAGGTTGTCAACAAACAACCTGATTCACTCATCCCTGCTGCAACCGAAAAGCCAAAAAACAAGACCGGAACAGGTCCGGTAGCAGCCAATGGCATAAATTCAAGTCACAGACAGGCAGTTAATTTCTCCTTCCCCTGATGTTTTCGCAAATGCACAGCGGATTGTCAAAGTAAAAGAAGCAAAATCAGAAGAACGTGCCAGATTGAAAAGCTGGTACCCCCTTTTTAGCTATCTTTTCTCTTTGAACAATAACAACGCATCTCACGCGTTATTTCTGCAAAATCCCTACAAAGCGTCCTGAATTATGCCCGAATTAACACGTTTTGATGAGCAACGTTCATCACGTATGGTCGTCAGAATGGTTGTTTTTCATCCTATCCATCAAACAGTTACCTGCTTCATCGATATTGACGAAACTCTTTTTACGCGGGTTGCACAATAAAAACTATCAGACAAATCGTTAACAACATCTGAGTTTACTTTTTTTACTGCGCCGTTTTCCCTACAATCGGTTTATCGCTTGTCGCCATCGCGGAGATGAATTACGCATGAGTACGGTTAAACACAGTAAATTATTGATTTTGGGCTCCGGTCCGGCGGGTTATACCGCAGCGGTTTATGCCGCGCGTGCAAACCTCAATCCGGTATTAATTACCGGGGTGGAAAAAGGTGGGCAGCTGACTACCACCACCGAAGTGGAAAACTGGCCGGGTGATCCGGAAGGTCTGACCGGTCCGGGCTTAATGGAACGTATGCACGAGCATGCCACCAAATTTAATACTGAGATCATTTTCGACCACATCAATAAAGTCGATTTGCAGAATCGTCCGTTCCGTCTGACCGGTGACAGTGGCGAATACACCTGTGACGCGCTGATTATCGCTACCGGCGCCTCGGCACGTTATATCGGCCTGCCTTCCGAAGAAGCGTTCAAAGGTCGCGGCGTCTCAGCCTGTGCAACCTGTGACGGGTTTTTCTACCGCAACCAGAAAGTCGCGGTTGTCGGCGGCGGCAATACCGCTGTCGAAGAAGCCCTTTATCTGGCAAACATTGCCTCTGAAGTGCATCTGATTCACCGTCGTGACAGCTTCCGTGCAGAAAAAATTCTGGTAGACCGCCTCAATGACAAAGTGGCCAGCGGTAATATCGTTCTGCATACCCACAAGACCCTCAATGAAGTGGTTGGCGATCAGATGGGTGTAACGGGCGCGAGCCTGCTTGATGTACGCACTGACGAGAAATCGCAAGTGGATGTGGCAGGCGTGTTCATCGCTATCGGCCACAGCCCGAATACCGGTATTTTTGAAGGCCAGCTGGAACTGAAAGATGGCTACATCAAAGTGCAGTCCGGCTCGCATGGCAATGCCACCCAGACCAGCATTCCGGGCGTCTTCGCCGCGGGTGACGTGATGGACCACATCTATCGCCAGGCGATCACTTCCGCCGGAACCGGTTGTATGGCCGCACTGGATGCAGAACGCTATCTGGACGGTTTATCCCAGGCACCAGATTTATAATTACGCCTGCGGCGAGTTATCGGACGAAGAGTCCACACAAAGAGTAACGAATAAGGCGGCTTAATTGCCGCCTTATTGTTTTCAGTGTTGAGCCAAGCATGTAACATGAGCGCCCTCCCATCCGGATTGCTGCACAGACTGATGCCTGATGAATAAAACACGACAACAAGAACTTATCCGCTGGTTAAAACAACAAAGCTCACGCGCCAAAGGCTGGATACGTCTGTCTATGATGCTGGGTTTACTTTCCGGTTTGCTGATCCTCGCGCAGGCGTGGCTGATGGCCGGATTACTGCACAGCCTGATCATTGAGCACACCCCGCGAGATGCCTTGCTGCAAAGTTTCCTGTTAATGGCGCTGACGTTTGTTCTGCGCGCTGTCGTCACCTGGCTGCGTGAACAGGTGGGTTTTATTTGCGGACGGGTGATACGTCAGGAAATGCGCAAGCGAGTACTCGACCGTCTGGAAAAACTCGGTCCTGCCTGGATCCATGGAAAACCGGCGGGCAGCTGGGCCAGCATCATTCTTGAGCAAATCGAAGATATGCAGGATTACTATTCCCGCTACCTGCCGCAGATTGCCCTGGCAGGTATCATCCCTCTGCTTATTTTGGTCAGCGTCTTCCCGGTTAACTGGGCTGCCGGGCTGATACTGCTGGTGACCGCCCCGCTTATTCCGCTGTTTATGGCACTGGTCGGGATGGGTGCAGCGGAGGCGAACCGACGTAACTTTGTGGCGCTGGCACGTCTGAGCGGGAACTTTTTAGACAGCCTGCGCGGCCTCGATACGCTTCGTCTTTTCCATCGCGGCACAGCGGAAATCGATCAGATCAAACGTTCAACTGAAAACTTTCGTGCCCGCACGATGGACGTCCTGCGCCTGGCCTTTTTATCCTCCGCTGTGCTGGAATTCTTCGCGTCTATTTCCATCGCAGTTGTCGCGGTTTACTTCGGTTTCTCCTATCTCGGTGAGCTCAATTTCGGCAGCTACGGTACCCCTGTTACCCTGTTCGCCGGTTTCCTGGTGCTGATACTCGCCCCTGAATTTTTCCAGCCTCTGCGTGATCTGGGCGCGTTTTATCACGCCAAAGCGCAGGCGGTGGGGGCTGCCGAAAGTCTCGTCACCTTCCTCAGCGCAGAAAGTGCTGATATGGGGGACGGCGAGCAACACTGGCCAGCCGGACAGGCAGTGTCACTGGAAGCCCGCGACGTCATTATTCAGTCGCCGCAAGGTAAAACGCTGGCCGGCCCGTTAACATTTAATGTTCAAACCGGGCAGCGTATCGCGATCGTCGGCCTGAGCGGTGCAGGTAAAAGTTCGTTGCTCAACGCCTTGCTGGGCTTCCTGCCCTATCAGGGTTCCGTTACCGTCAGCGGCATTGAATTGCAATCATTACGTAAAGAAGAATGGCGTAAACAGCTAAGCTGGGTCGGCCAGAATCCGCACCTGCCGGAACTTACCCTGCGCGCCAATATCCTCCTCAGTCAGCCGGATGTCAGCCACGAGCAGCTTCAGTCCGCCATCGACCGTGCCTATGTGAACGAATTCCTGCCGCTCTTACCACAGGGGCTGGAAACCGAACTGGGCGACAGCGCGGCGCGGTTATCCATCGGCCAGGCTCAGCGTGTCGCCGTTGCCCGCGCCCTGCTCTGTCCGTGCCGTTTGCTGCTGCTCGATGAACCCACGGCCAGTCTTGACGCGCACAGCGAAAAGCGTGTGATGAATGCGCTGAACGACGCGTCAAAAGCACAAACCTCCCTGCTGGTCACACATCAACTGGAAGATACGCGTGACTACGATGAAATCTGGGTGATGGATAAAGGCCTGATCGCTGAGCGCGGCACCTTCGCGCAACTGGTGGCTCAGAACGGTTTATTCGCCCGTCTGCTTTCCCGGCGGAATAAGGAGCTGTAATCATGAAAACTCTTCTGCCTTATCTCGCCCTGTACCGCCGCCACGGGTTCCGTTTGTCACTGGGCGTCATTCTGGCTATCGTCACCTTACTGGCGAGCATCGGCCTGCTGACGCTTTCCGGCTGGTTCCTGGCGGCCTCTGCGGTGGCCGGTATCGCCGGTTTATACAGCTTCAACTACATGCTTCCCGCCGCCGGTGTACGGGGTGCCGCCATATTTCGTACCGCAGGTCGCTACGCCGAACGTCTGGTCAGTCATGACGCAACCTTCCGTGTGCTGGCGCATTTGCGGGTGTTTACTTTCACAAAAATCATGCCGTTGTCGCCGGGCGGCATTGCGCATTTCCGTCAGGCAGATCTGCTCAACCGTCTGGTCGCTGATGTCGATACGCTCGATCACTTATACCTTCGGGTAATATCTCCGCTGGTAAGTGCACTGGTTGTCATCATCCTTGTGACAGCGGGCCTGAGTTTCCTTGACCTGAAGCTGGCGCTGACGCTGGGTGGGATTATGCTGGTGCTGATGCTGATCCTGCCGGTGATTTTCTATCGTGCAGGAAAACCCGCAGGCCGCGAGCTGACGGCGCTGCGCAGTGACTACCGGATGCAACTGGCTTCGTGGTTACAGGGGCAGTCTGAACTGGTGGTTTTCGGCGCTCAGCCACGTTTCCGCCAGCAACTCAATGATATCGAACAGCGATGGATGTTGCGCCAGCAACAGCAGGCAAAACTTACCGGTTTATCGCAGGCTATGGTGATTGCGGCGGCCGGTCTGACTGTCACACTGATGCTGTGGCTGGCGGCAGGAGGCATCAGTGAATTTCCGCAACCGGGCGCGCTGATTGCACTGTTTGTCTTCACCCCGCTGGCAGCATTCGAAGCGCTGGGACCTGTAGCCGCCGCATTCCAGCATCTTGGGCAGGTCATCGCCTCCGCCCAGCGCGTCAGCCAGATCATTGATCAACCCGCCGATGTGACCTTCCCGTCACAAGGCCCGCTGGCTGGTGAACAGATCAGCCTGTCGCTGAAAAAGGTGAATTTCACTTATCCTGGCCAGCCTTTGCCGGTTCTCCAAAATATTACGCTGAATATCCGCGCCGGTGAGCATATCGCCCTGCTCGGCCAGACCGGTTGTGGTAAATCCACCCTGCTGCAATTGCTGACCCGCGGCTGGGATATCAGCAGCGGGTCACTGGAAATCAACGGTCATGCCATTGAGGGCTACGACGAAGCCACGCTGCGCACAATGATCACGGTGGTCAGCCAGCGTGCGCATGTATTTAATACCACGCTGCGTGAAAACCTGCGCATGGCCTCACCGCAAAGCACCGATGAACAGCTTGCAGAAGCGTTGAGACAGGTTGATTTACATAAACTTTTAGAAAACGAAGGTCTGAATGCCTGGCTCGGTGAAGGCGGACGTCAGCTTTCCGGCGGCGAACAGCGCCGGATCGGACTGGCCCGTGCGTTATTGCATAATGCACCCCTCTGGTTGCTGGATGAACCGACGGAAGGGCTGGATGCAGAAACAGAACAGCATATTTTGGCTCTGCTGCATAAACATTGTCAGAATAAGACGCTACTCTTAGTGACGCACCGTTTACACGGTCTGGAAGCCCTCGACAGGATATGCGTCATGGAAGAGGGGCAGATTGTTGAACAAGGTGATCACCAGACGTTAGCCGCGGCACAAAGTCGTTATGCCAGATTCCTCGCCCGCGCCTGAGGTGGTTGTTTATGGTTTACGGCGGACCTGTCCGCCGGATAAGGAGATCTATGCGGTTAGTTAAGCTTGAGGCCAATTCAGTGAATTTCCCGGCGCCTGAAACTGCATTGCAGGAGCCGAATGGCCTGCTGGCTATCGGAGGCGATCTCACCGCCCCCCGTCTGCTTTCCGCTTATCAGCATGGCATTTTTCCCTGGTTCGAGCCCGGAGAGATGATCCTCTGGTGGTCGCCTGACCCGCGTGCGATTTTGGTTCCCGGAGAACGCCATGCCAGCCGCAGTCTGAAACGTTTTATGCGCAAGATGCCGTTCCGTTTCACCCTCAATCAGCAGTTTGAGCGGGTGATTCATGCCTGCGCCATGCAGCGTGAAGATGGCACCTGGATCGGGCCGCTGGTACAGCGCGGGTATCAGGAATTGCATGAAGCCGGGCGCGCGCACTCGGTAGAAGTCTGGGAAGGTGATGAGCTGGTTGGCGGTTTATATGGCGTTTCTGTTGGCAAATTATTTTGCGGCGAGTCGATGTTCAGCCGCCGGGAAAATGCCTCCAAATGCGCGCTTATGCTTTTTTGCCAACATTTTTCCCGCAATGGTGGAGAACTGATTGACTGTCAGGTGCTCAACCCTCACACTGCGTCGCTGGGTGCGAGAGAGATCCCCCGCCGCCAATTTTTGCAGCAGTTATCCGAACTTTCACAACATGCGTTAGCGCCGGATTGCTGGTTGCCACAAGACTTATCCCCACATGATGAAGACCTGCCGGTGTTCCCGAAGGATAGGGAATAGGTGCGGTCATGGACCATACTTCTTTACATAATGTGGGTTTTTCGGCATTATCTTGCCGGTTAAAAACTATGGTAGTTAGACCTAGAGGATTCGATGGCCAAAGAAGACAACATTGAAATGCAAGGCACCGTACTTGATACGCTGCCAAACACTATGTTCCGCGTAGAATTAGAAAACGGACACGTAGTTACCGCTCACATCTCCGGTAAAATGCGTAAGAACTACATCCGCATCCTGACGGGCGACAAAGTCACTGTAGAGCTGACCCCGTACGACCTGAGCAAAGGCCGCATTGTCTTCCGTAGCCGTTAATAAGCGGCTCACTCATCGCTGATTTTCCGGCGATACCTGAGGATACCCTCTTCGCCCTTCCTGCTGTTGCAAGGGCGTTTTGTGGTATCCGCAATCCGGCATTTTGTTCCATTATCCTTTCTGAAACCCCTCACTAATTACTGCAATTAAACACAGAGTTTCAGAAAGAAAAAAGGCGATGTTTTCACATCGCCTTTTGTTTTTTCATGCTTTATGAAAAATTAATGCACCGCACCTTCCGGTTTTTTCTTCTGCGCACTCATGAAGTGATAAGTGAGCTTGTCAGCAGCCTTATCCAGTGCAACCGAGACGGAACCCCCGTCTACCAGTGAGCCAAACAGCAGCTCGTTGGCGAGTGGTTTTTTCAGGTTTTCCTGAACGGTACGGGTCATCGGACGTGCACCCATCGCACGGTCGTAGCCTTTCACTGTCAGCCAGTCGCGAGCCTCGTCACTGACTTCCAGAGAAACGCCTTTCGCATCCAGCTGCGCCTGCAGTTCGACGATAAATTTGTCGACAACCTGCTGGATAACTTCCGTAGACAGATGGTTGAACCAGATCACATTGTCCAGACGGTTACGGAATTCCGGCGTAAAGGTCCGTTTGATCTCTTCCATCGCATCCGGGCTGTTATCCTGATGCACCAGACCAATCGATTTACGTTCCGTTTCGCGAACACCGGCGTTAGTGGTCATCACCAGGATCACGTTACGGAAATCTGCTTTACGGCCGTTGTTATCGGTCAGCGTACCGTTGTCCATGACCTGCAGCAGCAGGTTGAAGACATCCGGGTGTGCCTTCTCGATTTCATCGAGCAGCACGACGGCGTGAGGATGCTTAATCACTGCATCCGTGAGCAAACCGCCCTGATCAAAACCAACATAGCCCGGAGGTGCACCGATCAAACGGCTGACCGTATGACGTTCCATGTATTCAGACATATCAAAACGCAACAGTTCGATATCCAGCGCTTTCGCCAGCTGAACGGTCACTTCGGTTTTCCCTACACCCGTCGGACCGGCGAAAAGGAATGAACCGACAGGCTTATGATCCTGACCCAGACCGGCACGACTCATCTTGATGGCTTCAGTCAATGCTTCGATGGCCGGATCCTGTCCGAAGACCAGCATTTTCAGACGGTCGCCCAGGTTTTTCAGCACATCACGGTCGGTTGCAGACACCGTTTTTTCAGGGATACGGGCAATACGTGCCACGACGCTTTCAATATCGCTGACATTGACGGTTTTCTTGCGCTTGCTGACCGGCATTAACCGGCTGCGTGCGCCTGCTTCGTCAATCACGTCGATGGCTTTGTCCGGCAGGTGGCGGTCATTAATGTATTTAACCGACAGCTCAACCGCCGCACGCACCGCTTTCGCGGTATAACGCACATCGTGATGCGCTTCGTATTTGGTTTTCAGGCCGTTAATGATCTGGACGGTTTCTTCAACGCTTGGCTCAGTAATATCAATTTTCTGGAAACGACGCGCCAGGGCACGGTCCTTTTCAAAAATATTGCTGAACTCCTGATAAGTTGTCGAACCGATCACCCGGATTTTACCGCTCGACAGCAACGGTTTAATGAGGTTTGCCGCATCCACCTGACCACCGGACGCCGCACCGGCACCAATAATCGTGTGGATTTCATCAATAAACAGAATGCTGTTCTTATCCTGCTCCAGCTGTTTGAGCAGAGATTTGAAACGTTTTTCGAAATCGCCGCGGTATTTCGTTCCCGCCAGCAACGAACCAATATCCAGAGAATACAGGGTACAATCGGCCATGACTTCAGGCACATCGCCCTGCTCGATTCGCCATGCCAGCCCTTCAGCAATGGCTGTTTTGCCAACGCCGGATTCACCCACCAGCAGCGGGTTATTTTTACGACGACGGCAGAGCACCTGAATGGCGCGCTCCAGTTCTTTATCACGGCCAATCAGCGGATCGATACCACCTACACGCGCTAACTGGTTAAGATTAGTGGTGAAGTTCTCCATACGATCTTCCCCTGCCGACTGTTCTTCGTTAACTGGGTTTTCCGCATTGTTTTGCGCCTGGCTGCCCGATTCATCTTTACGGGTACCGTGCGAGATAAAGTTCACCACATCAAGGCGGCTGACATCATGTTTGCGCAGTAAGTAGGCTGCCTGAGATTCCTGCTCGCTGAAAATTGCGACCAGAACGTTGGCGCCGGACACTTCACTGCGGCCAGAAGATTGCACGTGGAATACCGCACGTTGCAGAACGCGCTGGAAACTCAGCGTAGGCTGGGTGTCACGTTCTTCTTCACTGGCAGGTAAGGTAGGTGTGGTTTGCTCGATGAAGGCTTCCAGTTCCTGGCGCAGGGCCACTAAATCCACTGTACAAGCTTCAAGCGCTTCACGGGCAGCAGGGTTGCTGAGCAGTGCCAGCAACAGGTGCTCCACGGTCATAAACTCATGCCGGTGCTCACGGGCTCTTGCGAAAGCCATGTTGAGACTGAGTTCAAGTTCTTGATTGAGCATAGGCACCTCCCAAATAGATTGCCTTAATCAGGCTTTTTCCAGCGTACACAGCAACGGATGCTCATTCTCCTTGGCGTACTCATTTACGTGTGCGACCTTGGTTTCCGCGACTTCGGCGGTATAAACGCCGCATATCGCTTTACCTCTGTAGTGCACCTGGAGCATCAGTTGCGTTGCACGTTCAATATCATAAGAAAAGAACTTTTGCAGAACGTCAATCACAAATTCCATTGGAGTGTAATCGTCGTTGTTTAATATAACTTTATACATAGATGGCGGTTTTACCTCATCCTTTTGCTTATCCGCCGCCAAATGTTCGAAATTTAACCAGTCTTGATTGTTACCCATTGCCTGTTCATCACCTGTGAAGATCGTATTGGAAGCCAAATACATAAACGGGAAGGCCTTCTGCAGAGCCTCACGCTGTTATTCCTGTATTTTACCATCTCTGGCCTCACCTTGCCGCTGCACAAAATGTCTGCGTGCATCAGATAACGCTGGTCGAAAATTAACAAAATATGTCAATAGCGTTACCTGCTTCAAACTTTGGTTATCTGCTCCCCCGCCACAAATGCCGTTTCCTTGACGTCTAACTCTATTCCACTAGAGTGTAAATTCGTGAGCTGAACGGAGTTTAAGCCGGCCTGAACAGACGCTTATCCGCTGTGTTCCGGCCTTCGTGCTCACTCAACTGGCTTTATCTATTTACTACCAGACTAGTCATGAGAGGGATGTAGAAGCATGCAGACGGGTACTGTTAAATGGTTCAATAATGCTAAAGGCTTTGGCTTCATTTGCCCGCAAAATGGCGGTGAAGACATCTTCGCTCACTACTCCACTATCCAGATGGAGGGATACCGGACACTGAAGGCCGGCCAGCAGGTCAATTTCGACGTTCATGAAGGCCCAAAGGGGAATCATGCCAGTCTCATTATCCCGGTGGAAAGTGAAGCGGTCGCCTGACCGGTTCAGCATCACGCATCAGATAACGCTTCAACTGCAAATGCCGGTCAATCACTGACTGGCATTTTCATTTATGGGGGAGAATGCTTCCGGCTTCAAGCCCTCAGCGTGAAAAAAAGTACATTTTTTAGACACCAATTGCTAAGACATGACATATAACGAAGTAAGTCTAAACATAATCTCAACAAATCACGTTCTATTTCTCCCTAATTCACGCCGTTGTACACCCGTTTATTCTTGGCCTGATGAAATAGCCACTACAAAACTCTGGCTTATAACAACAGGTATTTCCATGACTACTTTCGGCTACCCTTCCGTAGAAAAGGCGCCACTTTCCGGCCTTCAGTTAATGAAAGCATTGCTCTCCCGTCAGATAACGCCCGGGCCGTCATGGGAATTACCGCGCTATCGCTTAAAATTCCTTTTCCGCACGCTGATCAATCCGTACAGAACGTTCGGATTACTCAGTTACCTGGCACAACACCCGCAGCGCGACGAGATCCTGACCGCGATGCCAGGCCTGCCGTGTAAATTACACCGGGTATATCAGGCAGCAAATATCACGCAGGAACAGGCAATGAAACGTATCACCGATCATTACGATATGATTGGCCACTGTCTGCCTGAAGCGATTAATCATGGCTATCTGAATAAAAAAACGATGGCCATTGCCACGGTGACCGGCAAAGAAGGACAGCATTTTTCTGTCACTTTTAATGCCATCAGCCGTTTGGATAAAGAAGGGGAAGCCACGCTGACCTTTAATAATCCTCAGGGTGAACCGATTGCGATTGTGACGTTCTCGTTTATCAACTATCAGGACCGTCCGACGCTGTTCATCGGTGCATTGCAGGGACCCCGCGCGCATGTCGATCATCAGGAAATTCAGACTGCGACCAAAGCCTGCCACGGCTTATTCCCTAAACGCCTGGTGATTGAAGCACTGACCACCCTTGCGGATGTGACTGGCATGAAGCAAATCATCGCGGTGGGTAATCACACCCATATCTATGAAAATCCGCGTTACAAAAAACGCAAAGGAATGGTGTTTGCCGATTACGACAGTTTCTGGGAAACCCTGGACGCCAAACCGGGCGATGATGGCTACTTCCACTTACCGTCGCAAATTGCCCACCGCCCGCTGGAAGAAATTGCCAGTAAACGACGCTCGGAATACCGTCGCCGTTACCAGCTGTTAGACGATCTGGAAACGCAGATCCGTCAAACTTTCTCCGGCGGTCATGGTCATCCGGTGCTGACTGAAAACAGCCAGGCTGCTTAATCTGCCCTGCCGCGTGCCAGCCATGCCACGCGGGAAAACATTTGCCGCAACAGCGCAGGGATCGACGAGGTTCCCCTCAGTGACGCCGCAAGTGCCACATCAATCGCCAGATCCGGTTTCGAACTGCGGTGAATCGCTTTATCGATAATTCTTCTCGGCGACATCGGCACATTGGCCGGTATCGCCGCATTTTTGCGATAAACGTCTTCGAAACCGTCACGATACAGGAAATGTTCGATGTCCTGAGTGGGTAACGCTGTCAGACGGTAACGCAGCGTATCGTCGTGGTTTTCGACATTAGCAATCACAGTTGCCGCATATTTGCGCCCTGCCTCGTCACCGTCGACCAGCGCATGCCATTCAATACCCATGTGCCGGGCAAAGCGTAGCAAAGGCTTCAGGCCGCACTGCGCAAACTCGATAACCTTGATCCCTTCCGATTCAAAATGATAGCCGCACTGGCGCGCCAGCTGATTCAGCAGCCAGACTTCGGTTTCGCCTTCCACCAGCAACCAGCACCGGGCGAATAACGACGAGGGGCGGTTAAAGCGGATATGGAAAGCGATGCGGCGGCTGTCTTCCATGCTTAACCCTTCCGGCCCGATGGCGTAAGCCGCGACGCGACCGGACTCACGCACCAGCCGGCATATTTGCTCAACCGGCACCAGCGACAGCAAATCACCGGAATTGGTCGTGGTAATGCGTTGCAATGGCAACTGATCCAGTAATCCCCAGGCCACTGACAACATGATCGGATGTAAACGGGTTTCGGGGTCTTCAATGAGTAACAGCGGCCGTGCATCCGGGTGCAGTACCACCGAGCCTTTGGCCTGTAATAATGTCGAGAACATGCCAAGCAACATCACCCGCATACTGCGGCTGTTGGGTTCGGCAATCATACGATTGATGTTATCCAGTGAACGCCAGGCACGGCGGCTCTCCGCGCGGCCATGACGCTTTTGCTGCCACGGCGCGCTGCTGGAAGTGCCCTGCTCGGCAAAATAATGCTCCAGCAACTGTCGCATCGCCGAAAGGCCGCTGCGCAGCTCGCTGTTTTTCAGGGTCTGCGGACTGTGAACCAACTCGCGCGTCAGTTCATCCAGCTGTTTTGCCAGTTCTTCATTATTGGCTGCCAGCCTTGGTGCCAGTGTTTCACTGCGCAGGCGACGGATAAAGCGGGCATCGCGCAAACGTAATACCGGATTCAGACGGATCAGCGCCTGCGCCAGCGGATCTATTGTCACCAGGTTTAAAGGCTGACCATTCGACGACAGGAAACTGCGCAGCGTCATCACACTGCCATCATCGTCCAGTTCACCTTCCAGCCGGTAATAAATACGGTTCAGTTTGTCAGCACATTTAACCCAGAGCGGTGACAGCGGATTAAAACGGGGCGACATGTGATGCCCGGCCTGATTCTCACAAAAGGTAAACACTACGTGCAGATACTGTGATTTAGATTCTTCTTCGCCCGCCGGGAAATAAAAATCCTCCTCCTTAAAGCAATACAGTTTGGGTTCGGGAGAAAGCAGCAAAGTTAACGCATCGAGCAGGCTGGATTTCCCCCAGGCATTCTCGCCGATTAACACCGTGTTGGTCAGAAAGGATTCGGCCTGCCCCTGATGAGAAGAACCGGTGATCGATGCGCCACGTTGCGCGGGCTGCGTCAGCGTCAAAGACAGGCGGTTAATCCCGCGAAAACCGACAATATCAATACGTTCCAGATACATCAGACGCCTCCTGTGCGCTCAAAGCTTTCCTGAGCATGGCGTTAAAAATTGGTTCAGGTCAAGCTCACAACGATATCTCTGTGTGCCAAAGCTGCTTTACAGTCAGATAACTTTTCGTTAGCGTGGCGGGCGGTATTTTCTGTACTGCGCTCTACTCACGGAACCTCACTTTTCAGGGACTTTTGCATCATGTACTCCGGGTTGTTAATTATTCTCCTGCCGCTGATTGCCGGCTATCTCATTCCGCTAAAAAACCGTGCCCTGTTGCATCTTGTAAACCAGTTACTGAGCTGGATGGTGTACGTCATCCTGTTCATTATGGGCGTCAGTCTGGCTTTCCTCGATAACCTCAGCGCGAATTTGGTACTGATTTTCAAATATGCCGCCGTCAGTTTCCTGTGCATCTTCGTGATGAACTATGCCGCGCTGTGGCTGCTGGAACGCCGCAGGCCCTGGAAAACACAGTATAAACAGGAAAAATTACCGTCCCGCATTCATATGGCGCTGGAATCACTGAAACTGTGCGGCGTGGTGGTCGGCGGTTTTGCCCTGGGTCTGACACAATGGCACTGGCTGACTTTCGCGTCGCAGGCCAGTGAAATTGCGCTGTTATTCCTGCTGGCACTGGTCGGTCTGCAACTGCGTAACAGCAGTATGACCCTGCGTCAGATTATCCTGAACCGGCGCGGCATGATGGTGGCGATAGTGGTGGCCCTCAGCGCACTGGCTGGCGGCGCTCTTGCCGCTCTGCTGTTGGGTTTACCACTGAAAACCGGGCTGGCCATCGCCTCCGGTTATGGCTGGTATTCGCTTTCCGGCATCGTGCTGACGGATTCTTTCGGACCGGTGATTGGCAGCGCGGCCTTCTTTAATGATCTGGCCCGCGAACTCTGCGCCATTATGCTGATCCCGACACTGGTGCGCCGCAGCCGTTCGACGGCACTTGGCTTGTGCGGTGCCACATCCATGGACTTTACCCTGCCGGTATTACAGCGCAGTGGCGGGCTGGATATGGTGCCTCCGGCCGTGGTACACGGATTTATCCTCAGCCTGATTGCCCCGGTCTTAATGGCCTTTTTCTCTGCCTGACCCCTGCCCGTCCCGTTGCCGTTGTGCAGCGGGAAACTCCCTCAAAAATTGCGATAAATCAACTCCGCATCACTTTGTCTTAAAAATCCCTTCAATTCTGTCTCAGCCGGTTCTAGGCTTGCATTAAAACAAGCATTTCAAATGCAACTTTAAAAGGACCTCCTTATGTTTTGTGTGCAATGTGAACAAACAGTCCGTACCCCGGCGGGCAATGGTTGCGCGTATGCGCAGGGTATGTGTGGCAAAACGGCAGAAACCTCTGATTTACAAGATTTACTGGTTGCGGTGTTAGAAGGGTTATCCGCCTGGGCACTGACCGCACGAGGCTATGGCATCATCGATGAAGAGATCGACAGCTTCGCGCCCCGCGCTTTTTTCTCCACACTGACCAATGTAAACTTCGATTCTGAGCGTATCGTCGGGTATGCCCGGGAAGCCATTCTTTACCGCGAATCGCTGGCTGTCCGCTGCCGTCTGACGGATCCGCAAGTCACCGTCAGTCACCCCCTCGCCTCACTGGAACTGGTCAGCAATAACCTCAGCGAGCTGCAACAACAGGCCGGGCAATTTGCGCTCAACGGTGACAAAGCGCAGATAGGCGATGACATTCACGGCCTGCGTATGCTGTGTCTGTATGGTCTGAAAGGTGCGGCCGCGTATATGGAACACGCGCATGTTCTGGGTCAGTCTGATACCGCCCTTTACGCCGAATATCATCGTCTGATGGCCTGGCTGGGCACACAACCGTCGGACATGGGCGAACTGCTCGCAAACGCGATGGCTATCGGCAAAATGAACTTTGGCGTGATGGCCATTCTGGATAAAGGCGAAACCGACGCTTACGGACATCCGCAACCAACGGCAGTCAACGTCCGTCCGCTGGCAGGCAAAGCAATTCTGATTTCCGGTCACGACCTGAAAGATTTGCAGATGCTGCTTGAGCAAACTGCCGGCACCGGCATCAACATTTACACTCACGGCGAAATGTTGCCGGCGCACGGTTATCCCGAACTGAAAAAATTCCCGCATCTGGCCGGTAACTATGGCAGCGGCTGGCAAAATCAGCAGGTGGAATTTGCTAAATTCCCTGGTCCTGTCGTCATGACCTCAAACTGTATCATTGACCCGAACGTCGGCAATTATGGCGACCGGATCTGGACCCGCAGCATCGTCGGCTGGCCGGGCGTACAACATCTGGAAGGTGAAGACTTTGCACCGGTGATTGCGCAGGCGTTGCAGCTTGCGGGCTTCCGTTACAGCGAAATTGAGCAGGAAATTACCGTCGGCTTTGGCCGCCAGACATTACTCAGCGCGGCAGACACCGTGATTGATTTGGTTGCCGCCAAAAAACTGCGCCACATCTTCCTGATCGGCGGCTGTGACGGCAGCCGCGGTGAACGCAGCTACTTCACCGATCTGGCACGCAGCGTCCCCGAGGACTGCCTGATCATGACGCTGGCCTGTGGCAAATACCGCTTCAACAAACTGGATTTCGGTACACTTGAAGGCCTGCCTCGCCTGCTGGACGTCGGGCAGTGTAATGATGCTTATTCCGCCATTATTCTGGCCGTGAACCTGGCCGAGAAATTAGGCTGCGGCGTGAACGATTTGCCCCTGAGCCTGGTGCTGTCGTGGTTTGAACAAAAAGCGATCGTGATCCTGCTGACCCTCCTGTCACTGGGCGTAAAAAATATTGCCACCGGCCCGACAGCACCGGCCTTCCTTACCGAAAACCTGCTGACGATCCTGAATGAAAAATTTGGCCTGCGTGCAATTACCTCGGTTGAGCAGGATCTGAAAACCATGTTGCCGGAGTAAGCTGAAATGAATTTTCCCTTATTTCCCGATCAGCCGACCGCATTGTGCCAGAACCGTATGCAGGTATATTCCGTGACGCAGGAAACGCCGGATGTCCGCACGCTGTCGCTGATTAATCACGATGTGTATCCCTATCGTCCCGGCCAGTTTGCACTGGTGAATATTGGTCAGAGTGGCGACATACAGCGTGCCTACACGCTGTCCTCCACGCCGGGCAAGAGCCGTTTTATTCAACTGACGGTACGACGCATTGAAGGCGGTGAAAGTTCGCAATGGCTGACACAGCAGATAAAAGCCGGTGATTATCTCTGGCTGAGCGATGCGCAGGGGGAATTTACCTGTGACACGGAACAGCCTTTATTACTGCTGGCGGCTGGCTGTGGCGTGACGCCGGTCATGTCGATTACACGCGATATTCTGGCGCATCATCCGGCACAAAGCGTAAAAGTTTTTTACAGCGTGCGCCGTCCGCAGGACATTATCTTTGCCGAAGAGTGGCAGCAACTGGCGGCTAAATATTCACAGCTAAACCTGACTATCCTGGCGGAACATGATGCCGCACCGGGGCACATCGCCGGGCGTCTGAGCAAGGACTTGCTGCACAGTCAGGTGCCGGATATCAGTGAACGCCGGGTAATGATTTGTGGCCCTGCGCCTTATATGCAACTGGCCGGAGAATGGGCAAAAGCACTGGGCACCACGTCAGAAAATATCATTAAGGAACAGTTTCAGGCTGCGGAAACTGAAATATCGGCTGATCAGCAACTGACGCTGACCTGCCTGAAACCCTTACAGAATTACCGCGTACCGGTGGGCTCTGCTTTACTGGCTGCCATGGAACAGCATCATTTACCGGTGACCGCGGCCTGCCGTGCAGGTGTATGCGGCAGTTGTAAAACCCGCATACTTTCCGGTGATTATCAGACGACCAGCCGCATGACGCTGACCGATGAGGAAGTCGCTCAGGGTTATGTGCTGGCCTGTAGCTGTCAGCTTCAGGGGGACGTCACCCTCGCCTGATCCCCGCACCTGCCGTCTGCCCGCACATGGCTTTTTACAGTCTGCTCGGGCAGATTTACAAATCTTCACCTCCCTCCTCTGTGTATTTTTGTATGGTTTAAGACTGAACATTCAAGGATGTAATCAGTGGACTATGCTTAATCCAGTCTTTTTTATGAAATTCACCGAGGGATATAAAGATGAAGCAGAGCGTAGCGTCATATCTGGCAAAAACTCTTGAAGCCGCAGGCGTAAAAAGGATCTGGGGCGTCACCGGCGACTCCCTGAACGGGCTAAGCGACAGTCTGAACCGCATGGGCACCATCGAATGGCTGGGCACGCGCCATGAAGAAGTGGCCGCCTTTGCCGCCGGTGCCGAAGCGCAAATTACCGGCGAACTGGCGGTTTGCGCCGGTTCCTGCGGGCCCGGTAACCTGCATCTGATCAACGGCCTGTTCGATTGCCATCGCAATCACGTCCCGGTGGTCGCCATTGCCGCACATATCCCGTCGAGTGAAATCGGCAGCGGTTACTTTCAGGAAACCCATCCCACCGAGTTATTCCGTGAATGCAGTCATTACTGCGAACTGATCAGTAATCCCGAGCAACTTCCTCAGGTACTGGCAATCGCCATGCGCAAAGCCATTCTTAACCGTGGTGTCTCAGTCATCGTATTACCGGGGGACGTGGCGCTCAGGCCCGCGCCGGAAGATGCCAAAGTCAGCTGGTATCCGCCCGTCTTGCCAAAAGTGACCCCGCAGCCGGCAGAACTGGAAAAGCTGGCCGGACTGCTGAACGGCGCAACCAACATTACGATGATGTGTGGCAGCGGCTGCGCAGGTGCGCACGACGAAGTGATTAAACTGGCGGAAACCCTGAAAGCGCCGGTGGTGCATGCCCTGCGCGGCAAAGAGCATATCGAGTGGGATAACCCGTACAGTGTTGGTATGACCGGGCTGATAGGTTTTTCTTCCGGTTATCATGCCATGCTTAATGCCGACACATTGATCCTGCTCGGCACGCAATTCCCGTATCGGGCGTTTTATCCGACCGATGCCAAAATCATCCAGATTGATATTAATCCGGGCAGTATCGGCGCACATTGCCATGTGGATATGGCGCTGGTCGGCGACATCAAATCGACCCTCACCGCACTGCTGCCGCAGTTACAGGTGAAAAATGAGCGCAAGTTCCTCGACAAGGCGCTCAGGCATTACGAAGAAGCCCGCAAAGACCTCGACGGGCTGGCGACGCCAAACGACAAGCAGCCGATCCACCCGCAATATCTTGCGCAGCAAATCAGTCGCTTCGCCGCTTCGGACGCGATTTTCACCTGCGACGTCGGCACGCCAACCGTCTGGGCCTGCCGTTACCTGCAAATGAACGGCCAGCGCCGCCTGCTCGGTTCGTTTAACCACGGCTCGATGGCCAATGCCATGCCGCAGGCGATTGGCGCACAGGCCATCGACCGTTCACGGCAAGTGGTTGCGCTGTGCGGTGACGGCGGCTTTGCGATGCTGATGGGCGATTTCCTGACGCTGGCACAGCAGAAACTGCCAGTGAAAATCATCATTTTCAACAACAGCGTACTGGGCTTTGTGGCAATGGAAATGAAATCCGGCGGTTACCTGACGGATGGCACCGAGCTGAAAAATCCGGATTTCGCCGCCATTGCCGAAGCCGCAGGCATCAAAGGCATTCGTGTCGAAAAAGCCTCAGACATCGACACCGCCCTGCAGGATGCGTTCGCTTACGAAGGACCGGTGCTGATTGATGTGATCACCGCCACTGAGGAACTGGCGATGCCACCGCAGATCAAATTTGAGCAGGCCAAAGGCTTCAGCCTGTACATGCTGCGCGCGGTGATCAGCGGTCGCGGCGACGAAGTGATTGAACTGGCAAAAACCAACTGGCTGCGATAACCCCGACAGGGCTATAGTGCATGATTAAATAATCATACCTGCCCCTTAAGGGGCAATTACCAGAAGGAAGCCACGTTGATCGATTTACGCAGTGATACCGTAACCCGCCCCAGTGAAGCGATGCGTCAGGCTATGGCCCGCGCTGAAGTCGGCGATGATGTCTACGGCGATGACCCGACGGTCAACGCTTTGCAGGACATGGCAGCAAAACTGTGCGGTAAAGAAGCCGCGCTGTTTTTACCGACCGGTACGCAGGCCAATCTGGTGGCGTTACTGACGCATTGCCAGCGCGGTGAAGAATATATTGTGGGTCAGAAAGCCCACAACTATATGTACGAAGCGGGTGGCGCTGCGGTGCTTGGCAGCATTCAGCCGCAGCCTCTGGACATGGATGCTGACGGTTCTATCCCGCTGGATAAAGTCGCTGCCGCTATCAAACCGGATGATATCCATTTTGCCCGCACCCGCCTGCTCAGCCTGGAAAACACTCACAGCGGCAAAGTGCTTCCGCTGGATTACCTGCAAAAAGCATTCGCTTTCACCCGCGAAAAAGGGCTGGCATTGCATATCGACGGTGCGCGCATCATGAATGCGGCAGTGGCGCTGAACGTAGAATTGCGTGAGATAACCCAGTATTGCGACACCCTGACCATCTGCCTGTCGAAAGGTCTGGGTGCGCCGATTGGTTCCCTGCTGGTCGGCAGCAAGGAGTACATCGGGCGTGCGAACCGCTGGCGCAAAATGACCGGCGGCGGTATGCGCCAGTCCGGTATTCTGGCCGCAGCGGCGATTTACGCACTGGAAAATAACGTTGCGCGTCTGAAAGACGACCACGACAATGCACAGTGGCTGGCACAGGAACTGCGTAAAATCGGCGTTGAAATCGCTGAGCCCGGTGCGCAAACCAATGTGTTATACATTAAACAAAGCGCGGAACTGGCAGCCCGAATGGGGCCATGGATGCAGGAACGCGGTGTGATCATCAGTGCGGGACCGGTCACACGGGTGCTGACGCATATCAATATCAGCCGTGAAGATCTGCAAAAAGTCGTGGCGCTGTGGCAGGAATTCCTGCATCAGCACGCCTGACAGTCTGACCGGTTGGCGGCGATGCCTGCCCGGTATCGCCGTACTTTCTGCTTTATCTCCCTTACACTGACCGAGCAAATGGAAATGCCAATCACCACACACACTGGCCGGATCGTCGTTCTCGGTGCCAGCGGGTATATCGGACAACATCTGACGGCACATCTGAGCCGGCAAGGTTTTCAGGTCACAGCAGCCGCGCGTCGTATCGAATGGCTGCAACAGCAAAAATGGCCAAACGTGCGCTGCTGCTTCGCGGATGTCTATCAGAGTAAAACGCTGGCTGCCGCCTTCGAAGGCGCTGACGTACTGGTGTATCTGGTGCATGCCATGGCAGAAGATGATGATTTACTCGAAAAAGAACGGCAGGCGGCACAGCACACCCTTCTTGCACTGAAAGATTCCTCCATTAAGCACATTGTTTATCTCGGCTCGATGCAGCCCGAAGGTAACCATTCTGCGCACTTGCAGGCGAGAAAGCTGACGGGTGATTTACTGCGCATGAGCACGATCCCGGTGACAGAACTGCGTACCGGCATTGTGATTGGTGCGGGTTCTGCTGCCTTTGAAGTCATGCGTGACATGGTATACAACCTGCCGGTGCTGACACCGCCGCGCTGGGTTCGCTCGAAGTCCTCGCCTATCGCACTGGAAAATCTGCTTAATTACCTACAGGGGTTGGTAGCGCAGCCTGCCACAGAGAATCAGATTCTGGAGGCTGCAGGACCGGAATACCTCAGTTATCAGGCGCTGTTTAAACGCTTCATTGCGATGAGCGGTAAACGCCGCTGGCTGATCCCCGTTCCCCTGCCGACATCTTTTGTTTCGGTATATTTTCTCAGCCTGATCACCTCCGTTCCCACGTCGCTGGCAAAAGCGCTGATCCAGGGGCTGAACCACGATCTGCCCGCCGACAGTGAGAAACTGCAAAGGCTGATACCGCAGACTCTGATCCCCATTGATGAGGCGATCCGCAGTACGCTGGAAAAAGAACAGCAACAAATCATGGATTCGCCGGACTGGGGATACGATCCTGACGCGCGCGCGCGCTGGCGGCCTGGCTACGGTTATTATCCGAAACAGGCGGGATTCACCCTGGAAACGTCGGCGTCAAAAGCTGCATTATGGAAAGTTATTCAGCAAACCGGGGGCGCTGAAGGGTATTTCTATGCCAACGGCTTGTGGAAAACGCGGGCACGGATCGACGATTTACTGGGCGGTGGCGTGACATATGGCCGCCCTGAACGGGATTTCCTGAAACCCGGCGATAAAATTGATGGCTGGAAAGTCATCGGGCTGAAACCGCAGCGGGAACTGGCGTTGTTATTTGGCATGAAGGCACCGGGACTCGGTCGTTTAACCTTCACGATTACCGACAACGGTGAAAGCCGCAGCCTGGATGTGCGTGCATGGTGGCATCCGGCGGGGTTCAGCGGACTGCTTTACTGGTTCAGTATGATGCCCGCTCATCAGTTTATTTTTCGTGGCATGGCAAAACGCATCGCCAGCCTTGCCCGGCAGAAAGACCGTTGCGGACGCTAAAGAGGGTCATTTAATCTGCTTTCAGACACAGCTTTCCCCCTTTCCCATTGCAACCCGCACAATTTCACGAAAGAATGGCACCCTTATTGCTCAGGGGTGCCAGAGCCCCTGACGCTGAAAACTATTTTTCTCTATTTTTGAAGGCATTGGCCTGTATATGAAGGTTTTGGTTACCGGTGCAAGTGGCGGTCTTGGACGAAATGCCGTTGAGTTTCTGCGAAATAAAGGCATCAAAGTCAGGGCGACGGGCCGTAATGCCGCCATGGGCTCGCTTTTGCAGAAAATGGGCGCAGAATTCATTCACGCCGATCTCACCACGCTGGTGTCTGCTCAGGCCAAAGCCCTGCTGGCAGACATCGATACCGTCTGGCACTGCTCAGGGCTGACGTCACCGTGGGGCAGTGAACAGGAATTCGAGCTGGCGAACGTGCGCGCCACACGACGTCTGGGCGAATGGTCCACCGCGTATGGCGTGGAAAACTTCGTGCATATTTCGTCACCGGCCATCTACTTCGATTTTCACCATCACCGCGATATCCAGGAAGACTTTCGCCCCCACCGTTTCGCCAACTCCTTTGCCCGCAGTAAAGCCGCCGGAGAACAGGTGATCCACACGCTGGCGTTGTCTAATCCACACACGCATTTTACGATTCTGCGCCCGCAGGGTATTTTCGGCCCGCATGACAACGTGATGTTGCCGCGTTTACTGCAAATGCTGAAATATGGCGGAACGCTGATGTTGCCTCGCGGCGGTGAAGCGCTGGTGGACATGACCTATGTCGGGAACGCGGTGCATGCCATGTGGCTGGCGACGCAATCACAGGCGACAGAATCTGGCCGCGCATTCAATATCACCAATCAGCAACCGCGTCCGCTGCGTACGCTGGTGAAACAGCTGATGGAAAATCTGGATATCAAATACCGCATCCGTTCAGTGCCGTATCCGCTGCTGGATATGATGGCCCGGGGTATGGAGCACATCAGCAAAAGCTCGCAGAAAGAACCGGTGCTGACGCATTACAGCGTGGCAAAACTGAATTTTGATCTCACGCTCGACACACAGCGTGCGCAGAAAGAGCTGGGCTATGTGCCGGTGATTTCACTCGATCAGGGAATAATCCGTACCGCCGACTGGCTGCGTGATCATGGTAAACTTCAGGGGTTGCACGGCATCGGCCCGAAACGCGACTGACCGACATCTTCAGCCGCTGATGTCAGTCGTTCTTATCCGGAAACTGCTGTAATAACGCCCGGACAATCGCTTCGGTTTGAGCATCCGCATTGCCACGATAATCATTCTGGCGGAAATGCATCTGGAATGCCGCAATCACACGACGCTGCTGACGCGGCGTCATATTATCTTCCACTGAATATCCGTACGCTTTCAGCAACGCCAGCAACTGCGCCTGGCCGACAGGTTGCAGCGGATTACGTCCCGCCAGGTACTGATTCACACGCGCCGCATCCGGCCACGCGCCAATACCGCGTTCGGCCATCTCCTGCCACGGAAACAGCGGGCCGGGGTCATCTTTGCGCTGCGGCGCGATATCACTGTGCGCCACCACATTGCGCGGTTCTATCTGATAACGCGCAACAATTTCCTGGCTCAGATTAGCCAGTAAATCGATTTGCCCGGGCGGGAAAGGGTAGAATTTTTTGCCGAGCAAAGCGTTACTGTAGCCTTTGTTCTCCAGTTCTATTCCCACGGACGTATCATTGAGATTGGTTCGCCCGCGCCAGCCGCTGACGCCGGCATGCCAGGCGCGCATATTTTCCGGCACCAGTTGCCACGCCACCGGTTTACCCTCTTCAAGCGGCGGCTGTGCCGGGATCAGGTAATGTGCGCTGACGTGCTCATCTGTAAGCGTATTTAATGCGTTGTTGAAATCTTCCGCCGTGTAATGGATCACCAGAAAACGTATCCGCTGATCCGCGCCCTGCGCCTGTCTCGCCGTTTCCAGCCGGAACGGCGCATCAGCGTTCTGCTGGCCGGCGTGCTGACAACCGGCCAGCATGAACAATGCGGCAGTCAGCAGGCCACGTTTCATACGTCGGCAGATCATTTGCGGTGCACAATCACTGCGGTGCCGGACACGCTGACCATCAGCATGCTGCTGTCTTTGCCCACGGTTTCATAATCAATATCAATACCGACAACCGCATTTGCCCCCCGCTCTTTGGCCTGTTCTTCCAGTTCACGGAAAGCAATCTCACGCGCCTTACGCAGCTCTTTTTCATAAGCGCCGGAACGTCCGCCAACGATATCGCGTACACCCGCGAAGAAATCGCGAAAGATGTTCGCCCCTAAAATCGCTTCGCCCGTGACTACGCCACAATATTCAGCGATGGTGAAACCTTCGAGAGTCGGGGTGGTAGAAATTTGCATGAGTATTCCTTATCAGTTGTCGTCCAGATCCTGGCAATAATGCCATTAATAGCATAAACCCTGCGCGCGCGATCCGGTTATTGCCTGTGACTGTTTTTCTCATCGCCATGCATTAAGCCAAATCGGTTTTATACTGTATGGTAAAGAACGTCATGGTGAAAATGTTCAATCTTTCAGTAAGGAATACAATGAAAAAGAAAACTCTCGTCGCCGTCATCCCGCTGGTGCTGATGTTAAGTGCCTGCACCACGGTAGAACCTGCCTATAAGGATATTGGTAGCCGCACCGCACCCTGTGTCGACGGCGGCCCTGACAGCGTTGCCCAGCAATTTTATGATTTTCGCATCAAACAAGGCGGCAGTGGATTACCCAATTCCAGCCAGCTTGCCGCGTACCGCCCTTATCTGAGCACTGCCTTGTATGATGCGCTGCTGAAAGCGCAGTCGCAGCCGAAAGTGGATATCGCCGCCTCACCGAACGAAAAAACCGGTGCTGGCTCAGGTGACGGCGACATTTTCTCCAGCTTGTTTGATGGCCCGACATCGGCCTCCGTTGACAGCGCCTCCAGCATTCCGAATACCGACGCCCGTAACATTCCCCTGCGAGTCACCTTCACGCATGAAAAAGACAAAGGCGCATCGACAAGCTGGAAAGATGAAGTGCTGATGGTCCGTGAGGGTAAATGCTGGACGGTAGATGATGTGCGGTACATGGCAAATCTCGATTTCGCTTCCAGCGGCACACTGCGCCAGGTTTTAGAACATCAGTAATCCCTTCTTTATGTAAAAAAGCGTATGCATCATGTTGGACGGCAATGAATTTCATCGCCGTTCAACATGTACCCTACAATTACGCAACAACATGTTGTGCTAGACTTTGGCATTCCTGCGGCAACACATAATTTTTAAGCCGCGATCGTTGCATAACTATGCTGTGGAAGTTACCATCTGCGGCATCAATGGCTATTCACTATTTGCGCATGAGTATTCAACTAAATAGCATCAACTGCTTCTACGGCGTGCATCAGGCGCTTTTTGACATTCAGCTGGACTGCCCCGCCGGTGAAACTCTGGTTTTACTCGGGCCAAGTGGTGCAGGCAAAAGCTCCCTGTTGCGGGTTCTGAACCTGCTGGAAATGCCGCGTTCGGGTACATTGCAGATCGCCGGTAACACCTTCGATTTCACCCGCAAGCCGGATGAAAAAGCCGTTCGCGAATTGCGTCAGAATGTCGGCATGGTCTTCCAGCAATACAATCTGTGGCCACACCGCACCGTGCTCGACAACTTACTGGAAGCCCCGATACGTGTACTGGGGCTGACAAAAGAGGTCGCGATGCAACGTGCCCAGAAATTGCTGACCCGTCTGCGTCTGACCGATTACGCCGATCGTTTTCCGTTGCATCTTTCCGGTGGCCAGCAACAGCGTGTGGCTATTGCCCGTGCGCTGATGATGGAGCCTCAGGTTCTGCTGTTTGATGAACCGACCGCCGCGCTTGACCCGGAAATCACCGCCCAGATCGTCAGCATTATTCGCGAACTGGCCGGTACCGGCATTACTCAGGTTATCGTGACCCACGAAGTTGAAGTTGCGCGTAAAACCGCCAGCCGCGTGGTGTACATGGAAAATGGCCGCATTGTCGAGCAAGGCGATGCCTCCGTTTTCGCACAGCCGCAAACCAAAGAGTTTGCCAGCTACCTTTCCCACTAAACGGTCTTTCTATCAATATATTGATTGATGTTTCTACGGAGTTTGCGATGAAAAAATTAGTAATTGCCGCGGTTCTGGCTACCGTCAGTTTGTCTGCCAGCGCTGCTGATACCATCCGTTTCGCGATGGAAGCGTCTTATCCTCCGTTTGAGTTTGTAGACTCCAGCAATCAGATCCAGGGCTTTGACGTCGATCTGGCTAATGCCATGTGTAAAGAGATGCAGGCGACCTGTACGTTCACTAATCAGGCATTCGACAGCCTGATCCCAAGCCTGAAGTTCCGCCGTTTTGACGCGGTCATTTCCGGCATGGACATCACGCCTGAACGTCAGAAACAAGTGGCTTTCACCAACCCGTACTATGACAACTCTGCGATTTTCATCGCCCATTCTGGTCAGTTCACTGACGTTGCAGCACTCAAAGGCAAACGTGTCGGTATGCAAAACGGCACGACTCATCAGAAATACCTGATGGATAAGCACCCTGAAATCACTGCTGTTCCTTACGACAGCTATCAGAATGCCGTGCTGGATCTGAAAAATGGTCGTCTGGACGCCGTATTTGGTGACACCGCCGTGGTGAACGAATGGCTGAAACAAAACAAAAATCTGGCCGCTGTGGGTGACAAAATCACTGACCCGACCTACTTCGGTACCGGCCTGGGTGTTGCGGTTCGTCAGAACAATACGGAATTGCTGACTAAACTGAATGATGCTCTGGCAAAAGTGAAAGCAGACGGCACTTACAAGACGCTGTATTCAAAATGGTTCCAGCAATAAGTTTGCCTATCAATGACTGAATTCCAACCTTTAGCAAGCGCCGCCGGGATGACCGTCGGCCTTGCCGTTTGTGCGCTGATCCTCGGCCTGGTGCTGGCGATGATCTTCGCCGTCTGGGAATCCGCGCCGTGGAAGCCGCTTAGCTGGCTCGGCACCGCGTGGGTAACCGTGCTGCGCGGTCTGCCGGAAATCCTGGTGGTGCTGTTCATCTATTTTGGTTCCTCGCAACTGCTGATGGTGCTGGCTGACGGCTTTAATATCAATCTCGGCCTGTTCGCTATTCCGGTCAAACTGCCCATTGAGAACTTCGAAGTTAGCCCGTTTGTGTGCGGGGTGATCGCGCTTTCTTTGCTGTATTCGGCTTACGCTTCACAGACTCTGCGCGGTGCACTGAAAGCCGTACCGCAAGGACAATGGGAATCCGGTCAGGTACTGGGCATGAAAAAATCGGCGATTTTCTTCCGTCTGATCATGCCGCAGATGTGGCGCCATGCGTTGCCGGGGCTGAGTAATCAGTGGCTGGTTCTGCTTAAAGATACCGCGCTGGTGTCGCTTATCAGCGTCAATGATCTGATGCTGCAAACCAAAAGCATTGCCACCCGCACGCAGGAGCCGTTTACCTGGTATGTGATTGCGGCGTGTATTTATCTGCTTGTCACCCTGTTCAGCCAGTTCGTGATTAAACGCATCGAACTGCGTACCACACGCTTTGAACGGAGTGCTTCCTGATGTGGGAATATTTACCTGAAGTTCTGAAAGGTTTGCACACCAGCCTGACGCTGACCGTGGCTGCGCTGCTTGTGGCGCTGCTGCTGGCGATGATTTTCACCGTTATGCTGACGCTGAAAGTGCAGATTGCCAGCCAGATCGTCAAAGGTTACATCACGCTGTTTACCGGTACACCGTTGCTTGTGCAAATCTTCCTGATTTACTACGGCCCCGGTCAGTTTCCGTCGATCCGGGAGATTCCCTGGTTATGGGAGGTGCTGTCGCAGCCGTGGCTTTGTGCGATGTTTGCGCTGGCGCTGAACAGCGCGGCGTATACCACACAGCTGTTTACGGGTGCGGTACGTGCCATTCCGTCTGGTCAGTGGCAATCCTGCGAAGCGCTGGGCATGTCTAAACCACAGACCCTGCGCATTCTGTTGCCTTATGCCTTTAAGCGCGCATTGTCGTCATATTCTAACGAAGTGGTGCTGGTGTTTAAAAGTACCTCGCTGGCCTACACCATTACGCTGATGGATGTGATGGGCCACAGTCAGCTGATGTACGGGCGGACCTATGACGTGATGGTGTTCGGTGCCGCAGGGGTGGTTTATCTTTGTGTGAACGGGTTGCTGACCCTGATGATGCGCCTGATTGAGCGTCGCGCCCTGGCGTTTGAACGTCGCAACTGATACTGATAGCCAGATAGCACTCTGCAGGGACGAGAAATCGTCCCTTTTTTGTGTCTGAAAACCAGCCTCATTCCATTTTTATAGTTTTTTAATCAATTTTATTGCATATAAATTCATTTAGTGGCACTTTATCAGACGGTCTCACTTCCTGCCAGTTGCCAGATTAGAGTAATAAAATCAGTAAACTGTACCAAGAAGGGAATGTCATTTTTTAAACAGGAACGTATTGCATGAAAAAGCTGATCCTCGCTGCCCTCTTGTCTGCCAGTGCTTTTGCTGCCACCGGCGCTGATACTCTTCGTTTCGGCACTTCCGCCACGTATCCGCCGTTTGAATCGATCGGAGCTGATAACCAGATTATTGGTTTTGATATCGATCTGGCGAAAGCGCTGTGCAAGCAAATGCAGGAAACCTGTACTTTCACCAATCAGCCGTTTGATGGTCTGATCCCGGCACTGAAATTCCGTCGTTTCGATGTGATTATTTCCGGTATGGATATCACCGAAGAGCGCAGCAAACAGGTGACGTTCACCCAGCCTTACTATGCCAACACCGCGATGATCATCGGGCCGAAAGGCAAGTTCGCTTCTGTTGCAGACCTGAAAGGTAAACGCGTCGGCCTGGAGAATGGCACCACACACCAGAAATACCTGATGGAAAAGCATCCTGAAATCACCACGGTCGGCTACGACAGCTATCAGAACGCGATTCTGGATCTCAAGAGTGGTCGTCTGGACGGACTGTTAGGGGATACCGCGGTCCTGAACGGCTGGCTGAAATCCAATCCGAACCTGGGTGAAGTCGGTGAACTGATTAAAGATCCGCAATACTTTGGTACCGGCGTTGGTATGGCAGTGCGCCCTGATAATCAGGCACTGCTGGCGAAGCTAAACACGGCACTTGAAGAAATTAAAGCCAACGGCGAATTCCAAAAGATCAATGACAAGTGGTTCCCGGCTCACTGATTCCCGCTTAAATCTCTTTTAACAGTCGTCTGAAAAGGCGGCTGTTATGCGTAATATCTCCCAAATATGCAACGAAGCAGAACTTATTACATCTAAAAAGTGATATTCGTCACACTACATTCATGGAATGACTTTTACACTGTTCAACCGTAATCACTGCGAGATCGAATGTTTATGCA
Organism: Rahnella sp. CFA14(1/10); assembly: GCF_004195095.1. NCBI lineage: Bacteria > Pseudomonadati > Pseudomonadota > Gammaproteobacteria > Enterobacterales > Yersiniaceae > Rahnella > Rahnella sp. CFA14(1/10). Next base: position 309,209 of record NZ_SEWS01000004.1, read on the forward strand.
CGCACGTTTTCACACCGCCTTTGCGGCACTCCCTGAAAATTTATCCTCCGCCCTTGAGCCGTTTCTGCGACATGATGACTTCCCGGCAATGCTCACTGCGGCTGACGTTGCGCAGATAAAACAGGCGACCGGGCTGGACGATGGCGCGCTGGCATTTGCTCTGTTGCCTCTGGCCGCGGCCTGCTCCGTTACACCTATCTCTCATTTTAATGTGGGCGCAGTGGCGCGCGGCACGTCGGGTAACCTGTATTTCGGTGCCAATATGGAGTTTGCCGGTGCCCCCATGCAACAGACAGTGCATGCAGAACAGTCAGCGGTAACCCACGCCTGGTTGCGCGGTGAAACCCGTCTGGTGTCGATTACCGTGAATTACACCCCCTGCGGCCATTGCCGCCAGTTTATGAATGAGCTGGCCAGCGGCACGGCACTGGATATTCATCTGCCCGATCGTGATGTGGCAACACTTGGCGATTATTTGCCGCACTCCTTTGGCCCGAAAGATCTGGACATCACGACCCTGCTGATGGACCAGGTAAACCACGGTTATACACTGAAAGATGCTGACTCCCTGGCACTTATTGCGCTGGATGCCTGCAATCAAAGTCATGCACCTTACAGTAAGTCACACAGCGGTGTGGCGCTGGAAACGCACAACGGTAAGCAGTTCGGGGGACGTTATGCCGAAAATGCCGCGTTCAACCCGGGCCTTCCTCCGTTGCAAGCCGCGTTAATCCTGCTGAATATGTCAGGGGAAGATTGCCACAACGTTCGCCGGGCAATACTGGTTGAACAAAAAGAAGCGTTGATCACTCAAAACGATGCTACGCGTGCCACCTTAACAGCGCTGGGCTGCGAAGATATCACCACGCTGACCTGCTGATAATGTGAGCCGGTTAACACTAAAGGCTCCGTTTCCGGAGTCTTTAGTTACATAACATTTTCATTACATTTGTCATTTGTAATACTTATTTCCTCTCTGTTACCCTCACCGCTCCGAAATATAAAAAACAACATTCTGACAACCGGAAGAGTAAAACGATGGAACTTGAATACGAAAGTAAACGCCCCCTGTACATTCCTCACGCTGGCCCGATCCTGTTAGAGTTTCCGTTACTGAATAAAGGCAGCGCTTTTACTGAAGAAGAGCGCAGTAACTTTAACCTTCATGGTTTGCTGCCTGAAGCAGTAGAGACCATCGAAGAACAGGCTGACCGTGCCTACCGCCAGTTTCAGAATTTCAAAACCGATATTGATAAACACATCTATCTGAGAAATATTCAGGACACCAATGAGACGTTGTTTTACCGTCTGCTGGACAGTCATCTCAGCGAAATGATGCCGGTGATTTATACACCGACGGTCGGCGAAGCCTGTGAGCACTTTTCCGATATTTACCGCCGCGCCCGTGGCCTGTTTATCTCTTATCCGAACCGCGCCCACATCGACGACATGCTGCAAAACGCCACCAAGCAACACGTTAAAGTTGTGGTGGTGACCGATGGCGAACGCATTCTCGGCCTGGGTGACCAGGGTATCGGCGGCATGGGCATTCCTATCGGTAAGCTTTCTCTGTACACCGCCTGTGGTGGCATCAGCCCGGCGTATACCTTGCCGGTGGTACTCGACGCCGGCACTAACAATCCGCAATTACTGAATGACCCGCTGTACATGGGCTGGCGTCATCCGCGCATTACCGGCGAAGAATATGAAGCGTTCGTTGATCAGTTCATCCAGGCGGTAAAAATCCGCTGGCCGAACGTGCTGTTGCAGTTTGAAGATTTCGCACAGAAAAATGCCATGCCGATCCTCGAACGCTACCGTGATGAGCTGTGCTGCTTTAACGACGATATTCAGGGCACAGCTTCCGTGGCCTTGGGCAGCCTGATCGCCGCCAGTAAAGCCGCCGGTGGCAAACTGAGCGATCAGACCGTCACCTTCCTCGGCGCTGGCTCTGCCGGTTGTGGTATCGCAGAACAAATCGTTGCGCAGATGAAATCTGAAGGTCTGAGCGAAGAAGAAGCCCGTGCAAAGGTCTTTATGGTCGACCGCTTTGGCTTACTGACCGACAAACTGCCTAACCTGCTGGATTTCCAGAGTAAACTGGTACAAAAAAGCAGCGCGCTGGCCAGCTGGGGCATGGAAAGCGACAGTGTCTCCCTGCTTGATGTGGTGCGTAACGCCAAGCCAACGGTACTGATCGGGGTTTCCGGCCAGCCAGGCCTGTTCACCGAAGAAATCATTCGTGAGATGCACAAACACTGCGCCCGTCCGGTGGTGTTGCCGCTCAGTAATCCGACATCCCGCGTTGAAGCCACACCGGCTGATATTCTGAACTGGACCGACGGCGCCGCGCTGGTCGCCACCGGCAGCCCGTTTGCTCCCGTGAGTCACAAAGGCAAGCTTTACCCTATCGCACAATGTAACAACTCCTTTATCTTCCCGGGTATCGGGCTGGGTGTGATTGCCTCGGGTGCCACCCGCGTTACTGACGGTATGCTGATGGCTGCCAGCCGGACGCTGGCAGAGTGTTCGCCGCTGGCCACTGAAGGCACAGGTTCGTTGCTGCCGGACGTTGATGATATTCAGGGTGTATCTAAATGCATCGCGATGGCCGTCGGTAAAGCCGCCCAATTGCAGGGCGTGGCGATGGTCACGTCAGAAGATTCGCTGTCGAAAGCCATCGAGCACAACTTCTGGGCACCGCAGTACCGGAGTTATAAACGTACGTCTTTCTGATCCCGCTGTAGCAAAAGAGTTCAGAGACCATGATCCAGACCAATGCTTGGTGCGTTGGTCTTTTTTTTCGTCCAAATTGCAGTACGTCGCGCAGATTAAGAAGTAATTTACTGAAAAATGCTGAAAAAACCTGCGAAGCCTGTGGATGCGGAGTCCCACGTATTGCGAAGCCCGAAGAGGTAAAGTAGCCTTGGATCCGATTTCCATCTGGTCATAACAGGGATACCTATGATTAAGCGACTTATAGCTGGCGTTTTCGGCATCATGATTCTGATGCTGGCTGTCGCTATTGGGCTTGATCAGTGGATCAGTTTACGTACCCAGCCCTATATTTATGATGAGGTCCAGACCCTGCCACACCGTCAGGTTGGCGTGGTGCTCGGAACGGCGAAGTATTACCGGACCGGAGTCATCAATCAGTATTATCTGTACCGCATCCAGGGCGCGATTAACGCGTACAACAGCGGCAAGGTAAAATATCTGCTGCTGAGCGGTGATAACGCACAGCAAAGTTATAATGAGCCAAGCACCATGCGCCGTGACCTGATCGCTGCGGGTATCCCCGCCAGCGATATCGTGCTCGACTACGCCGGATTCCGTACACTGGATTCCATCGTCAGAACCCGCAAGGTCTTCGACACCAACGATTTCATCATCATTACGCAGCGTTTCCACTGCGAGCGGGCATTATTCATCGCATTGCATATGGGCATTCAGGCGCAATGTTTCGCCGTCCCTTCGCCGAAGAATATGCTCAGTGTACGCAGCCGCGAGATCTTCGCCCGCCTCGGCGCACTGACGGATTTGTATCTGCTTAAGCGCGAACCCCGCTTCCTCGGCCCGCTGATCCCCATTCCTGCGGTACACACTATTCCGGACGATGCTCAGGGCTATCCGGCAGTAACCCCGGAACAACTGCTTGAACTGCAACAACAACTGGAAGCCGAAAAGAAAGCGGCTATTGCCAAAGCCGCGGCCGATAAGGCAGCAGCTGAAAAGGCCGCAGCAGACAAAGCGGCCGCAGACGAAGCGGCCCGGCTGAAAGCAGAACAGGAAGCCAATGACGCGGCAGAAGATGAAACGGAAGATGTTGAGCCGACCGCGAAACCCGAACCGGCAAAGCCGGTAGGCAGAAATCCATTCCAGCAGTGATCTCCGGACTGCTCCCTCCCCTGCGAAGGGTTTGGCCTTTAGCGCCTCCCCCTGCGCAGGGGAGGGAGTTGATCGAGTTCCGAATTTAAGACAGCAAAAAAGGCCGCATAAGCGGCCTTTTGTTTTACTGCCTGATAGCTTATTTCTTCTTGGCGTATTTCAAAGAATCCAGCGCCACCGCGAAAATGATGATGCTGCCCTTGATGATGTACTGCCAGTACGGATTCACGCCGATATAGGTCAGGCCGTAGTTGATAACGGTGAATATCAGTACACCGGTCACCACCCCTGCCACAGAACCCACCCCCCCTGCGAAGGACACGCCGCCGACCACACAGGCCGCGATAGCATCGAGTTCGTACATGAATCCGAGGTTGTTAGTGGCACTGCCGATACGCCCCGCTTCCAGCAAACCACCGAACGCGTAGAACACGCCAGACAATGCATAAATCATGATCAGGTTTAACGGGACGTTAACGCCGGAGACTTTTGCTGCTTCCGGATTGCCACCGATAGCAAAGATGTTTTTACCGAAGCGCGTTTTGTTCCACAGCACCCAGACAAAGGCGATAGCAATCAGCGCATAGAACGTAATATAGGAAAGCTTCAGGCCACCTAAATGGATAAAGCCTTGTGCGAACAGGGAGAAGCCCGGGTCAAAACCCGCCACCGGTGAAGAACCGACATAATCGTAATACAGGGAGTTAATCCCGTAGACGATAATCATCGTGCCCAGTGTGGTAATAAATGGCGTTACGTTCAGGTAAGCGATAATAATACCGTTCAGCAAACCAATTAACGCGCCAACAATACATACAGTCAGAATAACCAGCGGAATAGGCACTACTTCCAGATGCGGGAAAACTTTATTGACGTTATCCATCGCCTGCAACATGGTGGCGGCGACCACCGCCGCTAAACCCACCTGCCGCCCGGCGGAGAGGTCAGTACCTTGCGTGACAATAAGCCCCGCCACACCCAGTGCAATAATGACACGCACGGAGGACTGAGTAAGGATGTTACTTAAGTTGACGAGACTGAGGAAGCTTGGATCCTGGATGATAATAATCGCCAGTAAGACCAGCAATACCACATAAATCCCGCCCTCTTTTAAATAAGTGAGCACACTTTTCTTATTTAATGCTTTCATAATAAGAACCCTTAAAAATTAGAGATGCAAGGAAGCCAGGCGTAATATTTCGTTCTGCGAGGTATTTTTAGTTTCAACTATACCCGCCACCTGTCCATTACTCATAACCAATATTCTGTCAGTAATACCCAGCAACTCCGGCATTTCAGAGGAGATAATAATGATCCCCTTCTCTTTTTTCGCCAACTCGGTGATTAACTGGTAAATTTCAAACTTAGCGCCAACATCAATGCCGCGCGTCGGTTCGTCCAGCATCAATATCTCAGGGTTGGTCAATAACCAGCGCCCGATAATAACCTTTTGCTGATTTCCGCCTGACAATGAACCAATACTGGTTTTATGTCCCGGCGTTTTTACCCGCATGGAATCGATAACCCATTGGGTGTCGCTTTTCATCCGGGAAGTATCAAGTAAACCGGCTTTATTTTTATATTGACGAATATTGGAAATCAGCGAGTTAAAGCCAATGTCCAGATATGCATAAATACCGGTTGAGCGACGTTCTTCTGTTACCAGCGCAAAACCATGGTTAATGGCTTCATTAGCGCTGTGATTATTAATTTTTTTGCCGTGTAATTTAATGGTTCCGGCAACTTTCTCACGGATACCAAATAATGTTTCGACGATATCTGTACGTTTTGCACCGACTAAACCGGCAATCCCGAGAATTTCCCCTTTATGTAAATCAAAGGAAATATCACGAATTGAAGGCTGGCGCAGTGAAGTCAGATTTCGCACTTCGAGGATAACTTCACCCGGTACGTTCTGGCGGTCAGGGAAGCGCTGGCTCAGTGAACGGCCGACCATCATGGAAATAATTTTATCCATGTCGAGACCTTCCAGCGGCTGGGTAATGATCCACTGCCCATCACGCAGGATGGTTATCTCATCACATAGCTGGAAAATTTCTTCCATCTTATGAGAGATATACACAATGCCGCAGCCACGATCTTTCAGTTTACGGATAATCGTGAACAGATGGTTCACTTCTTTTTCCGTCAGGGAAGATGTCGGTTCGTCCATAATGACGATTTTTGCATTGTAAGAAAAAGCCTTGGCGATTTCGATCATCTGCATCTGTGAAACGGACAACTTACCGACCTTGTCACGCGGATCGATATCAATGTCCAATTCGTCAAAAATCGCTTTGGTGTCTTTGTACATTTTGTCCTGATCGACAAAAAGTCCTTTGGTCGGGTAACGTCCCAGCCACATGTTATCCATGACCGTACGTTGTAACACCAGGTTTAATTCCTGATGGACCATCGACACGCCTTGTTCAAGCGCTTCTTTCGAACTTTTAAAATTAACTTCCTGTCCCTGAAAAAGAATAGTACCGGAGTCTTTACTGTATATCCCGAAAAGGCATTTTAATAATGTGGATTTACCGGCGCCATTTTCACCCATCAGGGCGTGAATGGAATGAGGACGCACCTTTAAATTCACATTATCTAACGCCCTGACGCCAGGAAATGATTTATTAATGCCACTCATTTCCAGAAGGAATTCGTCCGGTTTATGTGTTGTGTCAGATAACGTATTATCGGCCATAGTTATACCTGGCTAAAGATAAAAATAAACGGGTGTATTAATACCTGATGTCAGCCCTGCGTGCAGCCGGTAAACGCACCGCACGCAGAGCGACATGACGTCCTGTCAGATAAGCATTAACGTCTAATCATACTTAGTCTTTATTTACGGCTTAACCGCAATTATTTTTGCCACTGCTTAGCTTTGTTTGTTATTGCTGCCTGCCTTTACTGCTGTTGACGTAGTCTTATTTCACAAAGGAAGACAGATTGTCTTTATCCACGGCAACGTAAGGAATACGTACAACTTTGTTTTCAATTTTCCAGGTAGTCCCTTCAGCGGCGGGTTTACCGTCAGCCAGGTTTCTCGCCAGATCAAACGTGGCTTTCGCCTGGTTGTTTGCATCGTTAAGCACGGTACCGGCCATTGCACCAGATTTCACCAGTGCCAGCGCTTCTGACAGGGCATCCACGCCAAATACCGGAATGCTGGTTTTGTTATGGGATTTCAGCGCTTCTACAGCGCCCATTGCCATGGCATCGTTGTTGGCGATAACCACTTCGATTTTGTTAGCATTCGGGCCGGACAACCATGCATCCATCTTGTCTTTCGCCTGGGCGGTATCCCACATAGCGGTATCAAGTTGCAGTTGTTGAGTTTTCAGACCTTCTTTGCCGTTCAGGGTGCTGATGACGTATTTGGTACGCGCTTCAGCATCAGGATGGCCAGGTTCGCCTTTGATCAGCACGTATTGGATCACGCCGTCTTTGTTCAGATCCCAGGCCGGATTAGCTTTCCAGTGTTTAGCAATCAGCTCACCCTGAATAACGCCAGATTCCTTAGAGTCAGTCCCGACGTAATAGGCTTTGTCGTAGCTGTCTAAATCTTTACGGGAAGGTTCTTTGTTATAGAAAACGACAGGAATGCCGGCACCGCGGGCTTTTTCAATGATTACCGGGGCAGCAGCCGGGTCAACCAGGTTAATGGCCAACGCTTTAACACCCTTCGCCAGCATAACGTCAACCTGGTCGTTCTGCGTGGACTGGCTGTTTTGCGAGTCATTCATCAGCAGTTGCACATCTGGAGACGCTTTCGCATCTTTCTCAATGGCTTTGCGAACTTCGGACATGAAGTTGTCGTCATATTTGTAGATGGTGACGCCGATTTTAGTATCAGCAGCATGTGCGGCAAAACCAAACATCATGCTTGCAGCCAGAGTCGCCAGGGTGAAGACCTTCTTATTCATTTGTATCTCCGGTTATGTAGGGTGTTACAGAATTTGGCACCGGAAATCCTTGCGGGAGCAGTACAGCTCCACATCATGATTGTGGGTGCCTGCCATCCTTGACTTATAACGTCCTGACTCGCTGTGTAACAAGTCCGGCAAACCGGACCCAAATTGAATCATATTGAAAACGAATGAATCATAATGTGGGCGATGTTAATAAACTGTGAAAGTTCTCACAGATTGAAAACGGTTACATCGCGTTATTTGATCAAAAGGTGACGGGTGCCACATTTTGCCACGGTGCTACCGAATGGCGTCTGACCAGCGTAGGCATGAAGCAATGCGAAACCCCCGTAGCTAACTGTTCTGCCGCGCCTTTTAACGCCAGCTCCGTGGCAAGCGTCGCCATGGAAACGATGGGATAACGCACGGTAGTCATTTTCGGGCTGGTATAACGGGCAATCGGAATGTCATCGAAACCGATCAGCGAAAAGTCATCAGGAATATTAATTCCGTTTTCTTTCAACACCGCCATCGCCCCGGCAGCCATTGAATCGTTGTAGGTAAACACCGCACTGAGGTGCAGATTGCGCCCGAGCAGTTCCACCATGGCGGCTTCCCCGCCCTGCAGATCGGGCGAACTTTGCGCCCGCCATGCGGCAGGTGGCGCTTCAGCGCTATGATGTGCCTGCGTCATTGCCTGCGAATAGCCCTGATAACGCTGCAAATCGTCTTCAATGCCATGACTTGAACCAATGTAACCGATGCGCTGATGTCCCTGCGACAGTAACAGCCGGGTTGCCATTTCTGCGCCGCTGACGTTATTAAGCCAGACACAGCGGTGTTCGTAGCCCGGAATGACACGGTTAATCAGCACCATACCCGACACCTGATCCATAAACTGCGAAAGCTCGTCATCACCCAGTGCCTTAGAATGCACAATGAGCGCGTTACAGCGTTGACGAATCAAAACCTCAATGGCGTGCCTTTCTTTTTCGGCAATATGATAGCTGTTACCTATCAGGACATATTTCTGATGTTGCTGCGCGACAGTATCAACGGCTTTCACCAGTGCCCCAAAAAACGGGTCTGAAACATCCATAACCACAACGCCGATAGTATCGCTGCTTTGCGTGGCCAGTGCCTGCGCATTGGCATTAGGACGGTATCCCAGCGTGGCGACAGCCTGTAGCACCTGCTCGCGCGCCTCTTTGCTGGCAATGGTCGGATTGTTCAGAACGCGTGACACGGTGGCGACAGAAACCCCCGCCAGCCGGGCGACATCACGAATTGTGACCATGCGTCGCTCCGTGATCAGTCAGGGAATGGTACGGAGGAATACGGAAATTTTTGACCCAGGAAGTAAAAAAACCAGACAAAGAGAAGCGAGGTGAAGTGCGCATGGCGTTTCCTTTTTTAGTGTAGTGGTCATCGGAGTGGCACGACCGCTATCCTAAACATTTTGCGAAAACGCCTGCGTGAATCTCGTCACAGGAAAGAAAACGTTTACATACAAATCTGCAACCTTCATCCCAAATCTATCATTTAGGATGATGTAACGTCATCGGGTTCAGGCTGTTTTCAGTTCTACGCCGGAGGCTTTGATGGTGAGTTTCCGCCACAGCCACTCCACCGGTCCCTGCCGGAAATGACGCAACCACAGCACTGTCACCAGCAAATTACATACCCAGATCAGCGGCACCAGCGCCACCAGTTGCAACCGGTCGAAATGCTGATAGAAACCAAAGGTATTGAAAAATGTGGTACAGATGACAGTCTGCAACAGGTAGTTGGTCAGCGCCATGCGGCCAATCTGCGAAAGCCAGTGCGTCACGCGCCAGCGCGAAATCAGCGGCCAGAAGCCGTAACACAGCGCCAGATAACTCACCGCCTGCATCAGCGAGCCAATCTCACGCGGCACCTGCAACAAAAAACCGCTCCACCGGTAGTCCCAGCCGGTACGATATTGCAGATAAATCGCCGGGATCTGAATCAGTAATGAAAACGGTAACAGCACGGCTGCGACTTTGCGGTAATGGGATGAACGGAATTCACCCTTCAGCCACCCGCTGCGCATCAGGCCGGCACCAATCAGCATGGCGCCCGCCAGTTCCCAGCCGTATTGCGCGCCGATCGCCAGCAAACTGGACGACAACAGATCGAGCCGGTTCTGAATCGCCTCCCACCCGCCTTTCAGTCGCCAGTATTGCTCATACTGAATTTCCGCCGGCCCCGGAAGCCAGAAGCTGCCAGGTTTTGGTGAGGAAATAAATCCCAGCATTGCCAGCACAGCCACACCGATCAGATACAAAATAATGCCCGTTGATATCAGCGACTGGCTGCTGCGCCCTTCCCGCACCATCCGCCAGCACACCAGACCAATCAGCCCGTAAGACAGCAAAATATCGCCGTCCCATAACAACGTGGCATGGAGAAAACCGCACAATAATAAAATTGACAACCGCGCCTGGATCCAGTGTTTGCCGCGTGGCAGTAATAAATACAGGCCACCGCCAAACAGCATGGCGAACATCATCAGGAACTTGCCCTGCGCCACAGCGTCAAGCACCGCCCAGGTCCAGGTGTCAGAAGCAGAAGGTGTCCCGGCAAATGCCGGATTCAGATAAGCGGCTTTCGGCAAACCGAAGGCGCTGATATTGAGCAGAAGAATGCCAAAAATGGCGAGACCACGGGCAAAGTCGAGCGTGGCAATACGTGAGCGCATACCTGACGTTCCTGTTAACGGTAAGGAGCTGAAAATTGTGCGGGCTTCAGACAGACTAACGGCACCCGTAAGGTGCCGCAATATAAAGTGTCTGACCGGTTAAAACGCCGCTGTTAGCTGGCGTGTCTGACCGTTCTCAGGAATTCCTGTCGCGTATTCTGGCTCGACTTAAACAGACCGCCCAGAGAGGTCGTGGTGGTCGCGCTGGTCGCGTCACGGACACCACGCGCCTTCACGCAGTAATGCACTGCATCAATCGATACCGCCACATTGGTGGTGCCGAGCAGGGTTTGCAGTGCAACCAGTATCTGCTGGGTCAGGCGTTCCTGAACCTGCGGGCGCTGCGAGAAGAATTGCACGATGCGGTTGATTTTGGACAGACCAATTACGGTCTCTTTCGGGATGTACGCCACGGTCGCTTTACCGTCGATGGTCACGAAATGGTGTTCGCAGGTGCTGGTCAGCGTGATATCGCGCACCGTGACCATTTCATCCACTTTCATCTTATTTTCGATGACGGTGATTTTCGGGAAGTTGGCATAATCAAGCCCGGAGAAAATTTCATCCACGTACATCTTGGCGATGCGGTGCGGCGTCTCCGCCAGACTGTCATCGGAAAGATCCAGATTGAGAAGCTGCATAATACCGGTCATATGCTCCTGGATCCGCTGCTTGCGCGTTTCGTTGTCGATCGGCAAAGCTTCACGCAGAGGGGTTTCCAGACCACGGGCTAACAGGGCCTCGTGAACCAAGACGGCTTCTTTACTCAGGGTTGGCATTGTTTCTTCTCCGGCAGATGTAATCACTTTGACGCAGATCACGCCAAAGTGAGGTGGCTTACTGTAGTAGAGAGCCGGTTCAGAATCCAGTGATTGCTTTCTTGATGGATGAAATAGCCCTGATGGATGAAATAGCGGCAAGTTATCGTTTGTGGCGAACCACCAGCGCACCGGCGATAATGAAACCGGCCAGCGCAACGTACAACGCGGGCTCCAGCCGATGGGTCAGCGCGGTAGAAATGGCGGAGAGCACCGGGCCGAATAACTGGCCGACGGCATAACCGGTCGTCAGCAACCCGGCCATATAACGGCTGTGGTCAGGCGCAAGCTCGCGGCTGTATTGTAAGGCTAATTGCACCACGCTGAGGAAACCACCGCCGGTCAGTAATGCCCCGAGCACCAGTCCGCTGACACCCGGCACCACTTCCGCACACAAAATCCCCAGTCCCTGGATCCATAGCGTCAGCGCCAGACGGGTATGGGTGGTCAGACAATGCCGGGTGAGAATACCGATGACAATGCCGGTGACCGCCGCACCGCCAAACACCGGCCAGACAAACTGGGCGAACAGGCTGTCAGGGAAACGTGCACTCGCCATCTGCGATAAAAAGGTCGCGGGCAGAATGTAACCGAAACCTGCCAGGCTGTAGCTCCACACCAGACGTCTGAGCGCAGGCGTCATCACCAGCGGTGATGACGCCATATGCGACCGGTGCAAATCCCCTTTTCGCGGCAGATTCGGTGTAATGATCGCCACAAAAATCAGCGCCAGCACACCGTAAACGCACCAGGCCTGCGCTGAGGTCAGCTGTAAACTGTGGATCCCCACCGCCAGCATGCCGCTGAGGAAAATCCCCGCGCCCGGCCCGGCAAAGACTGCCGCGCTAAGCGCCGGACGACCATAGTGCGCCAGCCGTTCGTTACACCATGCCGATACCATCACCATCGCCCAGCCGCTGGTCCAGCCGATCAGGAAGCGTACAATACTGTGCAGCACTTCGCCGGAAATCACCGCCGACAGTAAGGTCAGGATCACCCCACCCCATACCCCCAGCCACAAACGACGCTCAAGATGTTTGCTGGCACGCATGCCATCAAACGCGCCACACAGATAACCGAGATAATTGAACGCGGCGACCAGACCTGCGCCGGTCAGGCTGAACTGATGTTCAGCTATCATTAAAGGAACCTGCGGTGTAAAGGCGAAGCGCCCGATACCCATCGCGACCACAAAAGCCAGAAAACCACTTAGCGCAATGCGAAAAGCCATAATTGCTCCGTCAGAAGAAACTGCAATGCAACATATTAGAAACAATGAATAAACATACTCAAAGCCTGTCGCGGAAAACAGCAGATTTCTTAAAAGAAAGTTAATTGGAAGTTGTCGCTATGATGCCTTATGGGTACAATCACGAAAACTGAATAATACAAACCAACTTGTTTACGATTAGAGAACACAGGAACCCACCATGGATCTGACTCAGTTACGGATGTTTTGCTGCGTAGCGGAAACCGGTTCGCTGGCGCGTGCGGCCGAGCAACTGCATCGTGTGCCGTCGAACCTGACCACCCGTCTGCGTCAGCTCGAACTTGAACTGGGCACTGATCTGTTTATCCGCGAGAAGCAGCGCATCCGTCTTTCCGCCATGGGGCATAACTTCCTCAACTATGCCGAGCGCATTCTGGCGCTCAGTGATGAGGCCATGAGCATCATGCATGCCGGTGAACCCGCCGGGAATTTCGCGCTGGGTTCGATGGAAAGCACGGCGGCAACCCGCCTGCCTTCGTTGCTGGCGGCTTATCATCAGAAGTTTCCACAGGTGGCACTGTCGCTGGTGACGGCGACTTCCGGTGAAATTATCGACAGCGTGCGTGCCGGCCGTCTCGCCGCAGCACTGGTTGATGGCCCGATCGATTTTGATGATATCAACGGCTGTATTTCTTTTCGTGAAAGGATGGTGGTGATCACCCCGCCGGGTGAATCACCGCTGGAAGTGCCTGACGGTCGCAGCGGCCACACCGTTTTTGCATTCCGTCCCAGCTGTTCCTACCGCCAGCGTTTACAGGGATGGATCAGACAGATGAACGTTCCGGTCGCCAATACTCTGGAGATTCAGTCCTACCACTCCATGATGGCGTGTGTCGCCAGCGGTGCGGGTATTGCCATGATCCCACGTTCTGTGCTGGAACAACTGCCCGGCCACGAGCGGGTAGAAATTCACGACATTCCGGATGAATTCGCCGATACCGCCACCTGGCTTATCTGGCGCCGGGATGCGTTCAGCCCGAATGTCCGGGCGCTGAAGGAACTGATTATTGAACAAAATGACGGGGTCATCCCGTTACTGAAGCATCCGCTCGCCGGGGAACATGATCCGGTGCTGCATCCCACCTATTAAGTTAAAAACCTGAATAAGCAAAAACACCTGACTGGAGCTAAAAAATGCAAATGATCAAAACACGTGCGGCTGTCGCCTGGGGCCCGAACCAACCTCTGTCCATCGAAGAAGTGGATTTAATGCCGCCGCAAAAAGGCGAAGTGCTGGTGCGTATTGTTGCCACTGGTGTTTGTCATACTGATGCCTACACACTCTCCGGCAAAGATCCGGAAGGCGTATTCCCGGCAATCCTTGGCCATGAAGGCGGCGGCGTAGTCGAAGCCGTGGGCGAAGGGGTCACCAGCGTAGCCGTAGGCGACCATGTCATCCCGCTGTACACGCCGGAATGTGGCGAGTGTAAATTCTGCAAATCCGGTAAAACCAACCTGTGTCAGGCGATCCGTACCACACAAGGTAAAGGTCTGATGCCGGACGGCACCACGCGTTTCTTCAAAGACGGCAAGCCGATTTTCCATTACATGGGCACGTCAACCTTCTCTGAATACACCGTAGTACCTGAAATCTCACTGGCAAAAATCAACAAAGAAGCGCCGCTGGAAGAAGTGTGTCTGCTCGGATGTGGCGTGACCACCGGTATGGGCGCGGTCATCAACACGGCTAAAGTGAAAAAAGGTGACACCGTGGCCATTTTCGGTCTCGGCGGCATTGGTCTTTCTGCGATTATCGGTGCGGTGATGGCCGGTGCAGGCCGCATCATTGGTATTGATCTGAATACCAGTAAATTCGATCTGGCACGTAAACTCGGCGCAACCGACCTGATCAATCCGAAAGATTTCGACAAGCCTATTCAGGATGTGATTGTTGAAATGACCGACGGCGGTGTGGACTTTTCCTTCGAATGTATCGGTAACGTGAACGTGATGCGTTCCGCACTGGAATGCTGCCATAAAGGCTGGGGTGAATCTGTCATCATCGGCGTGGCAGGTGCGGGCGAAGAAATCTCTACCCGCCCGTTCCAGCTGGTCACCGGCCGCGTCTGGCGTGGTTCTGCGTTCGGTGGTGTGAAAGGCCGCAGTCAGTTGCCAGGTATTGTGGAACGTTATCTGGACGGGGAATTTGCCCTGAACGATTTCATCACCCACACCCTGCCGCTGGAAGACATCAACGAAGCCTTTGACCTGATGCATGAAGGGAAATCTATCCGCACGGTTATTCATTTTAATAAGTAAGGAATGTGTCAATGAGCAGCTCGGTTGAACTACTCGAAGAACACCGGATGTTTGGCGGCTGGCAGCAGCGCTACCGCCATACCTCTGAGAGCCTGAATTGCAGCATGACGTTCAGCGTTTATCTGCCTCCGTCACCCGATGACGCGCCGCCGCCCGTCCTGTACTGGCTGTCGGGCCTGACCTGTAATGATGAAAACTTCACGACAAAAGCCGGGGCGCAGCGCGTCGCAGCTGAACTCGGCATCATTCTGGTGATGCCTGATACCAGTCCGCGCGGTGAGGGTGTTGCCAACGATGACGGTTATGATCTGGGTCAGGGCGCCGGTTTTTACCTGAACGCGACTCAGGCACCCTGGGCTGCCCATTACCGGATGTACGATTATCTGCTTGATGAACTGCCTGCGCTGATCCGCGACCATTTCAAAATCAGCGAGCGTCAGTCAATTTTCGGTCACTCAATGGGCGGCCACGGTGCGCTGATGCTGGCATTGCGTAATCCGCAACGTTTCTGTTCGGCATCAGCGTTTGCGCCGATCGTCAATCCGGCTCAGGTACCGTGGGGGCGTAAAGCGTTCAGTGCGTATCTGGGCGATGATGAAAGCCAGTGGCTGAAATACGACAGTTGTCACCTGCTGAGTGCATTGCCAGCGGATCAAAAGCCGTTCCCGATTCTGGTCGATCAGGGCGACAGCGACCAGTTTCTGGCGGATCAGCTTCAACCGGAAAAACTGGCAGAGATAGCGCGTCAGCGCGGCTGGCCGTTACAACTGCGGGTTCAGCCGGGCTACGATCACAGCTACTTCACCATCGCCTCGTTTGTGGAAGATCACCTGAGATTCCATGCGGAGTTTTTGCACCCGAAGGCATGAGTGCAGGATCCTAAAAATAGAAGCAACCGGCTCCTCTCCCTGCTGATAGGGCAGTGTTTCGCCTTGCTCCCTCCCCTTCGCAGGGAAGGGAGCAAAAATCAATTCTTCAATTTTGGATCCAGCGCATCCCGTAATCCGTCACCCAGCAAATTAAACGCCAGTACGGTCAGGAATATGGCCAGACTGGGGAATATGGCCACATGGGGAGCCATGACCATGTCGGCGCGGGCTTCGTTGAGCATCGCGCCCCACTCCGGCGTCGGGGGCTGTGCGCCCATACCCAGAAACGACAGGCTGGCGGCGGTGATGATCGACGTGCCGATACGCATGGTGAAATACACCACTATGGACGACAACGTGCCTGGCAGAATGTGGCGGAACAAAATCGTGGCGTCGGATGCGCCGATGCTGCGCGCCGATTCAATATAAGTTTGCTGTTTCAGCACCAGCGTATTGCCGCGAACCAGACGTGCGAAGGCAGGAATGCTGAAAATCGCCACAGCGATAATCACGTTCGACATACCGTTGCCCATTACCGCAACGACGGCGATTGCCAGTAAAATCCCGGGAAAAGCAAACAGGACGTCACAGACGCGCATGGTAATGCGATCCCACCAGCCTTCGTAATATCCCGCCAGCAAGCCGAACACCGTACCAATTGCCGCGCCGAGCACCACAGAAAGTACGCCTGCGGCGAGTGAAATCCGCGTGCCCATCAGGATGCGGCTGAAAATGTCACGCCCGAGAGAATCCACGCCCAGCCAGTGGACCAGCGATGGCCCGTCGTTCAGACGGTCATAATCAAAGTAATTTTCCGCATCAAACGGCACCAGCCACGGCGCAAGAATGGCCGCCGCGATCAGCAGCAGGATAAAAGCCCCCGCAATCATCGCAATATGCTGCCGGCGAAAACGACGCCAGAACGCTTTCCACGGTGTCCTTCCCGCCTGTGATGGCGCAGTTTCCGGCGTGATGACCGGTAAACTCGCGAGTACGGCATTTCGCCGCCAGTTTTTCATGCGCTTACTCACTTGTATCGGATGGAAGGGTTAATGACGGCGTACAGCATGTCTACCAGCAGATTGATCAGGATGAACTCCAGCGAAAACAGCAGCACTTCTGCCTGTATCACCGGATAATCCCGCATCTCGACCGAATCAACCAGCAACCGCCCTAACCCCGGCCAGTTGAACACTTTTTCAACCACAATCGACCCGCCGAGCAGGAAGCCAAATTGCAACCCCATCATCGTCACAACCGGGATCATCGCGTTGCGCAGGCCATGTTTGACCACCACCACCGCTTCGTGCACGCCCTTGGCGCGCGCGGTACGCATATAATCTTCCTGCATAACGTCGACAAAGGACGCGCGGGTAAAGCGGGCCATGATCGCCGCCACCGCTGCACCGAGCGTAACAGAAGGGAGAATATAGTGCCGCCAGCCGTCGGCACCGACCGTAGGCAGCCAGCCCAGTTCAACGGAAAAAATTTGCATCAGCAACATACCCAGCGCGAAAGCCGGGAAGGAAATACCTGAGACGGCGAGCGCCATGCCCAGTCTGTCCGGCCAGCGGTTACGCCACACGGCGGAGACCACGCCAATCACCAGACCGAAAACCACTGACCACACCATACTGGTCAGCGTCAGCCAAAACGTCGGCATAAAGCGCGAACTGATTTCTTCAATGACCGGGCGTTTTGAAACCATCGAGTGGCCGAAATCACCGGTCAGCGCATTGCCGAAGAAAGTGAAAAATTGCTGATAAAGCGGCTTATCCAGCCCTAAATCCTGACGCACCAGCGCAACCACGCTGGCATCAGCATCCTGGCCGGCCATCAGCCGCGCCGGATCGCCCGGCAACAGATGCACAAACAAAAAGACCAGCACGGCCACAATCAGCAGCGTGGGTATCAGTCCGAGTAATCGTTTTAAAAAATAATTAAGCATGATTGGCTGTCTGTGATTTCACGGTAGACATCTATGTTCCGGCCCCGGAACACACGATTTCAGGGCGTCCATGCTGTTACATGACACGCCCTGAAGGCTTCACCGCGTATTATTTCACATCTGCATCGTCAAAGCTGAAAGCCGTATCCGGCATCACATAGAAACCGGTCAGACGTTTATTTTTGGCTGAAACCAGACGTTCAGTGACCAGGAATGCCCACGGCGCATCGGTCCAGATTTGTTTCTGGGCATCGGCGTACAGTTTGGCTTTCTCGGCTTTGTCGGTCGTTTTCAGCGCATCGGACAGATCTTTATCCACCTGTGCGTTGCTGTAGAAGGCAGTATTGAACTGCTTCGGTGGCGCGGCCTGGGTGGAAAACAGCGGAGACAGTGCCCAGTCTGCTTCACCGGTAGAGGCAGACCAGCCGGTGTAGAACATACGGATGCCCGCCTCTTTTTGTCCGACGTTCTCAACCTGCGCCGCACGCTGCGCGGCATCCATTGCGGTGACTGTCACTTTAATACCCACCTGCGCCAGTTGCTGTTGGGTAAACTGCAACACTTTTTGCGCGGTACTGTTGTTATGTGAAGACCACAACGTGGTGGTAAAACCGTCCGGATAACCGGCTTCTTTCAATAACGCTTTCGCTTTTGCCGGATCATACGGCCACGGTTTAAATTTCGCCGCGTATTCGATGCCCTGCGGCAGCGGCCCTTCAGACGGCACGGCGTAACCGGCAAATGCAACTTTGATCAGCGCCTGTTTGTTAATCGCGTAGTTAATCGCCTCACGCACTTTCACATTGTCGAACGGCTTTTGCGTGACATTGAAACTGATGTAACGATGCAGAATCGACGGCGCGGTCACCAGATCCAGTTTAGCGTTTTTCTCCAGCAAGGCCGCCTGTTCGTAAGGCACCGGGAATGCCAGGTCAGCCTCGCCGGTTTGCAACATTGCCGCCCGGGTATTGTTATCTACCACAGGACGCCAGGTAATGGTGTCGAGTTTCGGCTCGCCTTTTTTCCAGTACCCGTCAAACTTCTTCACTTTCACAAAGTCAGTCTGATTCCATTGTTCAAGCGTATACGGGCCGGTGCCAACCGGATGGAAACCGATGTCTTTGCCGTATTTGGTCAGCGCCGCCGGGGAAATAATCACCGCAGACGGGTGTGCCAGAATATTAATAAAGGCTGAGAACGGCTCTTTCAGGGTGATTTTCACCGTGTTGTCATCAACGGCTTCGGTGCTGGCGATATTCTTGAACAGGTTATAGCGTTTAAGGTGACTGTCCGGATTACTGGCGCGGTCAAAGTTAACCTTTACCGCCGCCGCATTGAAGTCGGTGCCGTCCTGGAACTTGATGCCCGGATGCAGCTTGATGGTGTAAACCAGACCGTCTTTACTGACGGTGTAACTGTCCGCCAGGACGTTTTCCAGTTTCATATTTTTATCAAAGCCAAACAGGCCCTGATAGAAGGATTTGGCGACAGCCTGCGACAGGGTGTCGTTGGCGTCATACGGATCGAGCGAGGTGAAGTTAGAAACTACGGCGATGACCACGTCTTTTGCCGCCCATGCAGAAGCCGACGCCAGCGAACCAAAAACAGCGGCAGCGAGCACGGCCTGACGGACAACGTTCTTACCTTTAGATTTCTGCTGATTCATGTCAGTTCCTTTTCCTGTCTTACCCGTTTATCTTGCGAAGAATTGACGGCTTAAATAAGCCGCCAGAAAAATCAGTAAATACCCGCAATACTGTGCCTGGCGACAAAATGGCCTTCGCCCACCTTTACCAATGGCATCACCACCGGCTCATCGTGCAGCCCGCGAACCGGACTTGGGATTTCATCAACCAGCAGCGCCTGATCTTTTCGTTTGTGCGCCGGATCGGCGACCGGCACCGCCGCCATGAGTTTGCGGGTATAGGCATGTTGCGGCGTTTCAAATACCGCACGGCGCGAGCCGATTTCCACGATCTGTCCGAGATACATCACCGCCACACGGTGGCTGATGCGCTCAACAACGGCCATATCGTGTGAAATAAACAAAAATGCCAGACCAAACTCTTTCTGCAAATCCATCAGCAGATTGATGATTTGCGCACGGACAGACACATCCAGCGCCGAAACCGATTCATCGGCAATCACCACTTTTGGATTAAGCGCTAACGCGCGTGCAATGCAAATTCGCTGCCGCTGACCGCCGGAAAATTCGTGAGGATAACGCTGCGCGTGTTCCGGCAACAGCCCGACTTTTTCCAGTAACCATGCCACGCGGGCTTCGGCTTCTGCGCCTTTTGCCAGGTTGTGAACCAGCAGCGGCTCCATAATGGAATAACCTACCGTCAGGCGCGGATCGAGCGAGGCGTAAGGGTCCTGAAAAATAAACTGAATATCACGGCGCAGATGTTGCAGTTCACTGCCCCCGATATCGGTCAGCGTCTGGCCCTTAAAGGTGATAGTACCGCCCTGGCTTTTCACCAGTTTTAACAGCGAACGGCCGGTGGTGGATTTACCACAGCCTGATTCCCCCACCAGCGCCAGCGTTTCACCGGGATGCAAATCAAAACTGACTTTTTCCACGGCATGAACCCGTCGGGTTACGCGATTGAAAACACCGCTGCGCAGGTCAAAACGCGTCACCAGATCGCGCACCTGCAATATAGGAGGCGCGCCTGGTGTGAGAGTATTTTGTATCAGCGCCGGATCACTTTCCGGCTGTTCAGGCGCGGGAAAGCGTGCGGGCAGCGCTTTACCGGCCATCGAGCCGAGTTTGGGCACCGCCGCCAGCAATGTCTGAGTGTAAGGCGCCTGCGGTGAACGGAATATAGCGTTCACGTCCCCCGTTTCGACACTGTTGCCCTGATGCATTACCAGCACACGGTCCGCAATTTCGGCCACTACTCCCATGTCATGCGTGATAAAAATCACCCCCATCTGCATCTCTTTTTGCAACACACGGATCAGTTGCAGAATTTGTGCCTGAATGGTGACATCCAGCGCCGTCGTCGGTTCATCGGCAATCAGTAACGCAGGCTTACAGGAGAGCGCCATCGCAATCATCACCCGCTGGCGCATGCCGCCGGAAAGCTGATGCGGATAACTGTCGAGAATATTCCGGGCTTCAGGAATGCGCACCAGATCAAGCATCCGCAGCGCTTCCGCACGGGCGGCGCGGTGATCTTTGTTCTGGTGCAAGCGGATCGATTCGGCAATTTGTTCGCCCACCGGAAAGACCGGATTGAGCGACGTCATCGGCTCCTGAAAAATCATCGCCATATCCGCACCACGCAGATTACGCATGGCAGGCTGCGTGGCGTTGATCAAATCAACTACCTCACCGTTACGACGACGAAACTGCATTTGACCCTGTAAAATCTTTCCGCCGCCCTGCTCCACCAGCCGCATCAGCGCCAGCGAGGTCACGGATTTTCCGGAACCCGATTCGCCAACAATCGCCAGCGTTTCACCGCGCTTTACCTGAAAACTGAGATTACTGACCGCCTGAGTGACCTGCCCTTCATGAGCAAACTGCACGCTGAGCTGGCTGACGGCAACCACGTGATCGGGTGGCAGAATAAGCGAACTGTTCATCGGGCTGTTCATGACCGGTAAATACTGACGCAGGGAGCGTCACCCACACGGGCGAAGCCGCGGTACATGCCTTCGCTGTTAAAAGGTAGCACCACGTTGCCAAATTTATCCACGGCAATCATTCCACCGCTTCCGCCCAGAGAAAGCAGTTTTTCCTGCACCACTTTATGTGTGGCTTCTTCCAGAGAAAGACCGGCATATTCGATCAGCGCCGCCACATCGTAGGCTGCCACCGTGCGCATAAACACTTCGCCGGTACCGGTGCTGGAAATCGCTACCGTATTGTTATTGGCGTAACAGCCCGCGCCAATAACCGGTGAATCGCCGACGCGCCCGGCCTGTTTGTTGGTCATACCGCCGGTTGATGTCGCCGCCGCCAGATTACCCAGCGCATCCATCGCCACGGCACCCACGGTGCCAAATTTATGTTCAGGATCCAGCGGATCATCAGACACGGGGGCACTGAGCGACGCGCCATCGTGATCAAGCATCACGCCGTTATCTGCCGCGATGGCACGTTGCAACTGATCATAACGTTCCTGCGTGAAAAAGTAGTCCGGTCCGACCATTTCCTGGCCGTGTTCGCGGGCAAAGGCTTCCGCGCCCGCGCCGGTAAACATCACATGCGGACTGACTTCCAGCACCTTACGGGCGGTGAGAACAGGATTGCGAATATGGTTCACACAACTGATGGCACCGGCATCGAGCGTACGGCCATCCATAATGCAGGCGTCTAACTCATGCGTGCCCTGATGGGTAAAAACCGCCCCTTTTCCGGCATTAAATAACGGGCACTCTTCAAGCAAACGCACCGCTTCGGTGACCGCATCCAGTGCACTGCCGCCGGAGGCCAGAATAGCCTGTCCGCTGGCGACTATTCTCTCCAGTTCGGCTAAATAAAGTCGTTCTTTTTCAGCGCTCATCGCCGCGCGGGTAATCGCCCCTGCACCACCGTGGATCGCAATAACCGGCCGCTTCTTGTCCGAAACGGAAGCCGCTGAATTATCAGTAGAAAAACTCATTAGCGCTGCACCTTTCGATGTTGTATTTATGTAGAGGAAAATGTTGAGCTGTTTTTGACTATATTTAGCCCGCAACAGTATGTAAAGCAGAAATGTCGCGCCATCAAAAGGTCGCTAATTGCTTAGATTGTTTAAGAAAAACAAATGCTGCAATTGAATATACCCGCGGGACAAATGACCAAAGAACAGCAATAATAAACGTCTTAACTGCGGATAAATGCCTCTCCGGATAAACTTCCTGCAGCTTTTTTTATTTTCTCTTTTTAGGAAATCAGTTTATGGAAACTGTTTATAACCGCCGTCGGATTAATGTGATCTCGTGGCTCAGCTATTTCTTTACCGGTGGACTGGTTTCCACTCTGGGCATTGTTATCGGGCCGGTGGCCACTGCATTTAACAAAGATCCGGGCTTTATCGGTCAGATGTTTTCTTTAATGAACATCGGCCTGTTCCTGCCAATTATGATCAGCGGCATCCTGATGCGTAAGTTTGATCTGGGCAAACAACTGATGACCGGCTCTTTCATTTCGGTACTGGTCTGTATCGCGCTATTTATTGTGCCGTCGATTACCCTGTTTGGCGTGGGCGTATTCCTGATCGGTGCCACGGCGGGCCTGATGATGTCTATCGGCAGCTATCTGGTCGTCCGTATTAATGACGACCCGAAAAAACGTTCCGCAAACTTAATCTTCACCGACTTCTTCTTCGCGCTTTCCGGTATGACGTTGTCACTGGTGCTGGGCTTCCTGTTCAAACACGGCGCAAGCTGGCTGGCAATGTACGGCATCATGGGTGCACTCAGCCTGCTGATGATTTTGCTGTGCGCAGGTCAGAAATTCCCGCACGTGCCGCAACCGGTTAAAAACGAATCGACGCACAACGTGGCGAAAGAGCCGTGGGGCATTGCGGTCTTCTTCCTGTGTATCGCACTGTTTGCTTTTGTCTTTACTGAACTGGTCTTCACACTGTGGATGCCAAGCTGGTTGCATGAGCATTTCAGTATGGAAACGGACCGTGCCGCGATTTACATCACCACTTACTGGATGGTGAAAGCGATTGGCCTGTTCCTGAATCAGTTCACCGTGCGTTTCGTCAAACTGCGTACTTTCCTGCTGGTTTCCGTGATTGTCGGTATGGCAAGCCTGGCGGTGCTGACCACCAGCAATTCACCGGTACTGGTGCTCTTCGCTGTGGGTCTGTTCGGTTTCTGTAACTCCGGTCTGTTCTCCGGGCTGATGAGCTACGGCAGCTTGCAGGTGAAAAACTCCCCACCTACGCTGACATCCGCACTGCTGACCACCAGCTCCGTCGGCACGCTGATTTTCGCGTCCTTCTCTTCTTTCATCTACAACGAGTACGGCTTGTTCTGGGCGCTGAATATTGCGACCGTTTCTTACGCATTGCTGGTGCTGATGGTGGTGCTTGCCAGCCTGAAGAGCAAGGCAGAGAAAATTAACCACGAAGTCACCGCGCACTAAACTCTCCCCGCAGCAGGGCTCCGGCCCTGCTTTCTCAATTCACCTCGCCCAGTGAATCCAGAAAACGTGTTGCCGCTGGCGTCACCGAATCCGCCTGATAAATGGCATACAAATCTGCAGGCAGCCGTTCGCTGAGCGCACAAAAACGCACGCCCGGCCAGTGAATGCGCGCGTAGCTTTCCGGTAAAAGTGTAATGCCATTCCCGTTGGCCACCAGTGCCAGCGCAGTTTGCGGTTCGTTTACCTGATGTTTCACCTGCGGTAAGAAGCCGTATTGCCGGCACATCGAATACAGATAACTGCCAAGACCTGAAGCACTCATCGGCATCACAATGAAATCCTCATGCGCCAGCTCACTCAGTACCACGCTGTTTTTTGTCGCCAGCCGGTGGTGTTCTGAAATCGCCAGCGCGACGTTTTCCCGTCCCATCAGCCGGCTTTTCAGCCCCTGTGGCAGCGTCAGTTTAGCCTCACGCCAGATGCCAATATCGATCCGCTGCAATTGTAAGGCATCGATTTGCTGCACCGGGGTCAGTTCGGTCATCGTCCAGCTTATTTCCGGTGCATTTTTTCCAAAGCGGTTAAGGGCAGGCATCAGCGGGCCCCAGACTGCGGTACCGACGGTCCCCAGCTGAATATGCCCGACCTCCCCGCGCCCGATTTTACGTACCCGATGTAACGATCGGTTGATACCGTCGAGCATCAGCCCGGCCTCACGCATCAGCGCCGCGCCCGCCGGCGTCAGCGAAACAGATCGCGTGGTACGCAGAAATAACGGCGTACCCAGCAGATGTTCCAGCTCTTTAATGTGAAGGCTCAGCGGCGGTTGCGACATATTCAGCCGTACCGCCGCCTTACTGAAACTCAGTTCTTCGGCCACCACGCGAAAATAGTGCAATAACCGGAGATTGATCTGGCCGAGATCAAACACCGAATCGGTAAACGGACGTGTCATGCCGGACTCCGCAACATAATTTCTCTCTTAAATTTAATGAGTTACATTTATAGATTTTGTCTATAAATCCGCATAAAGAACGGTATTAGACCGTAAACGCTGCTCACACTAGCATTGCCCGCATCCTCCCCCTACTGTGAAAAATGAGAGAAGTGATCATGCTCAATAACCATGCTTTTGACTGCGCCGCGATTATTCGCCAGCGCGCCCCTGATTTTATTCCGCAGGCCGCACTGATTTTAGGCTCCGGCCTCGGTACGTTGTGCGACGACATGAGCGACGCAGTGACCATTCCCTACAACGAACTGCCGGGATTTCCGCAAAGCAGTGTCGCCGGTCATGCCGGTGAACTGGTACTGGGTTATCTGGAAAATGTGCCGGTGATGTGCATGAAGGGTCGCGGCCATCTGTACGAAGGGCACGGTATGTCAGTGATGACCTGTGCGGTGCGCACTTTTAAACTGCTCGGCTGCGAATTTATGCTGGCCACCAACGCCGCCGGGTCGATGCGTAAAAGCGTCGCGCCGGGTCGGTTAGTTGCGCTGACCGACCATGTCAGTTTCATGCCCGAATCGCCGCTGACAGGCCCGAATGACGAGCGTTTTGGTCCGCGCTTTTTCAGTCTCGCCAATGCCTACGACAAAGATCTCCGCGCACAACTTCACACCGTTGCCGCAGGGCTGAACATTGAGGTCGCAGAAGGCGTATTCGCGGCCTATACCGGCCCGAATTTCGAAACCCCGGCGGAAATCCGCATGATGCAAATTTTAGGGTGCGACGTAGTGGGCATGTCCATCGTGCCGGAAGTGATTTCTGCCCGTCACTGCGGGCTGAAAGTGCTGGCGATTTCCGCCATGACCAATTTCGCCGAAGGGCTTTCTGATACACCGCTTTCCCACGAACAAACCTTACGTTGCGCCAGACTGGCCGTCGGAGATTTCACGCGACTGATCCGCGCCTTTTTCGCCCATCTTTCAGCCAGCGTAAAATAAGGAGCGGCTATGGAACAGGCATTCAACCGCCAGCGGATCAATATGATTTCCTGGCTAAGCTATTTCTTTACCGGCGCGCTGGTCTCCACACTCGGGATTGTTATCGGCCCCGTTTCGCAGGCCTTTGGCAAAGATCCGGGATTTATCGGCCAGATGTTTACGCTGATGAATATCGGTCTGTTCCTGCCGATCATGGTCAGCGGCGTGCTGATGCGTAAATTCAATCCGGGCAAACAGCTGATCACCGGTTCAGCCGTTTCCGTGCTGGCCTGCATTGCGCTTTTCCTGATGCCCACCATCACGATGTTTGGTATCGGCGTGTTCCTGATTGGCGCGTCGTCGGGGATCATGATGTCCATCGGCAGTTATCTGGTGGTACGTATTAATGAAGATCCGAAAAAACGCTCGGCGAATTTAATCCTCACCGATTTCTTTTTCGCTCTGGCGGGCGTGGTGCTGTCGCTGCTGCTGGGCTATCTGTTCCAGCATGGCGCAAGCTGGCTGGCGATGTATGGCGTAATGGCGGTGCTGAGTCTGGCGATGATTGTGCTGTGCGTCGGGCAGACATTCCCGTCGATTCCGCAGGCCGCACAAACCACGATGGCAACTGAAACTGAGGTGACGCGCTGGGGGATGTCGGTCTGGGTGCTGTGTTTTGCACTGTTTGCCTTCCTGCTGGCCGAGCCGATTTTTACCATGTGGCTGCCGAGCTGGCTGAAAGCGCATTTCGGCATGGCGGCGGATCGGGCCGCATTTTATATCACGACGTACTGGACGGTGAAATCCATCGGCCTGTTTGTGAATCAGTTCACTGTCCGCTTCGTTAAGCTGCGCACTTATCTGCTGCTTTCCGCGTTTGTCGGACTGATGTGCCTGGCGGTTGCCGCTAACAGCGCGGACCCGATGTTGATCCTTGTTTGTGCCGGTTTGTTCGGTTTCTGCAATTCGGGGCTGTTCTCGGGCATCATGAGTTATGGCAGCTTGCAAGTCAGTAATTCTCCGCCGACGCTGACCTCTGCCTTGCTTACCCTCGGCACCCTTGGCACGCTAATTTTTTCCACACTCTCGTCGCTGGTATACAGCCGGTACGGTCTGTTCTGGGCGCTCAATAGCGCGACTGTGGCTTACGTTTTCCTGCTGCTGGCGCTGATTTTCGCCGCAGTAAACAGCAAAGCGGAAGCCCTGGAACAACAGCCTGCACGCTGAACGCGGTATCGTGCATATAAAAAAAGGAAGGCTTAAAAGCCTTCCTTTTCCCTCTTCGTTGCTGCGTTTATAGCTGCGGGCAACGTTGCAAACTGTTTAGCCAGGATGTTTCAGGCTGAGCGGCCAGACGACGCGCGCGTCCGTGGCGACGTAAAATCAATCCTTTGTCCTGCATTTCACTCAGATCGCGTCTGATCGTTTCGAGACTTACATCCAGCGATTGTGCCAGTTCGCTTACCTGTAGTACTTCATGTTGTTCAACCAACTGAAGGATGGCCTGATGGCGATTTTTTTTAAGCACCGGTTATTCCTGTTTATATGACAGTTGTGTGACTTGAATCACAAATAACGGTAACTATCATACCCGCGTTACATTGTTAATTTTGGGATCGATCTCAATTATTCAGGAATCTCCGTCGAATTTTTACGCCCTTAGCGATTTTTGGTTCGCTGCGTTTCTCTGTCATACTGTGCGTATGCTTCATTTCCCTGCCCGGCTCTGGTGAAATTATCTGCACAACCGGGACGAATTACTGAGGATTTTTCATGGAATTCAATACTGCCGGTCTGATCTCGCTCGACGAAGCGCTGGATAAAATGCGTGCCTGTGTATCGCCTAAAATAATTCAGGATGCCGAATCCCTCCCGCTCGCCGGCGCGGCTGGCCGCATTACCGCCACCCCGGTGCTTTCGCCGGTTTTCGTCCCACCTTTTGATAACTCAGCCATGGACGGCTATGCCGTGCGCTGCGCAGATTTACAGGATGGTGCGGTTTTCCCGGTCGCGGGCAAAGCCTTTGCGGGTGCGCCTTTTCATGGCGAATGGCCAGCCGGAAGTTGTATCCGTATCATGACCGGTGCGCCGGTGCCTGCGGGCGCTGACGCCGTGATCATGCAGGAGCAGACCGACGTTTCGGATGCCGGTGTACGTTTCACGGCTGAAATCACCCGGGGCCAGAATATCCGTCTGACCGGTGATGACATAAAACGGGGCGACAGCGTGCTACCTGCCGGTGTCCGGCTGGGTGCGGCAGAATTGCCACTGCTGGCTTCTCTGGGCGTCACCGATGTGAATGTCTGGAAGCCGCTGAAAGTCGCCGTATTTTCGACTGGCGATGAACTGCAGCCGGTGGGGACGCCTTTGCAGGAGGGGCAGATTTACGATACCAACCGTTTCGCTGTACGCCTGATGCTGGAACAACTGGGCTGCACCGTGCTGGATTTAGGTATTATTCGCGACAATCCGCAGGCGCTGCGTAAAGCTTTTGAAGAAGCCAATGCTTTTGCGGATCTGGTGATTTCCAGCGGCGGCGTGTCGGTCGGTGAAGCCGATTACACCAGGCAAATTCTGGATGAACTGGGTGAAATCGGTTTCTGGAAACTTGCCATGAAACCGGGCAAACCTTTTGCTTTCGGCAAACTGAAAAACAGCTGGTTCTGCGGTTTGCCGGGGAATCCGGTGTCGGCCGCACTGACGTTTTATCAACTGGTTCAGCCCTTTATTGCGCAGTTATCCGGCCATACGGCCTGGAAGTTCCCGCCACGGCTGAAGGCAATAGCGGTGACGCCACTGAAAAAATCTCCCGGACGTCTCGATTTTCAGCGCGGTATATTCAGCACCAGCGCCGGGGGGCAACTGGAAGTACTTACCACCGGCCATCAGGGGTCGCATGTATTCAGTTCATTCAGTCAGGCCAACTGTTTTATCGTGCTTGAACGCGGGCGCGGCAACGTAGCAGCGGGCGAATCCGTTGAAATCGAACCGTTTAACGCCCTGCTGCGGAGCTGAACATGTCTCAATTGCCGGAACTGACGGACGCCGAAACCCTGCGTTATAACCGCCAGATCGTACTGAAAGGGTTTGATTTCGACGGTCAGGAACAGCTGAAATCCAGCCACGCACTGATTGTTGGTCTGGGCGGTTTAGGCTGCGCCGCCGCTCAGTATCTGGCTGCCGCAGGTACCGGCACGTTAACATTGCTGGATTATGACACCGTCTCGCTGTCAAACCTGCAACGCCAGACGCTGCATACTGATGCCCGGATCGGTATATCGAAAGTAGAATCTGCCGCTATAGCGCTGGCGGCAATTAATCCGCATATCGTTATCCATCAGATTAATGCACAGGCCAGCGACGACAGGCTGCGTGAGGTGATTGCTGCCTGTGACGTGGTGGTCGACTGCACCGACAACGTCACCACCCGGAATCAGCTGAACGGTGAATGTTTCGCGCAGAAAAAACCGCTGGTTTCCGGCGCTGCCATCCGCATGGAAGGCCAGCTCAGCGTATTTACTTATCAGCCACATGAACCTTGTTATCAATGCCTGAGCCGGTTATTCGGTGAAAATGCGCTGACCTGCGTGGAAGCCGGGGTTATGTCCCCTCTGGTCGGCACCATCGGCAGTTTACAGGCGATGGAAACCATCAAACTGCTGACGAAATTCGGCGAAACGCCGCGCGGCAAACTGCTGATGTATGACGCCATGACGTTGCAGTTCCGCGAAATGAAACTGATGAAAGACCCGCATTGCGAAGTGTGTGGGGATTTTTGAATCAGTAAATTCAGACACAAAAAACCGCCTTTATCGGCGGTTTTCTATTTTTTATGACACCCAAAACAATTCGCAAAATCATTCGCGTTGTATCAAGGCGGCAACTGCACGAATCCCCGGGAGCTTACATCGGTAAGTGACCGGGGTGAGTGACCAATCTGCCGGGAGCAGATTGGAACGCTGCTTGCAGCGGCTCCTTCAGGAGCGAGGCCCATGGATGGGCCGAGTAACGCAGCCAACGCCGAGACAACGCGAAGGATGCAGCGAATTAACTATTGATGCCCTGACTACGCAGGTAGTCTTCATAATTACCGGAGAAGTCGATCACACGCGTCGGGGTCATTTCCAGAATACGGGTTGCCAGAGAGCTGACGAATTCACGGTCATGAGAAACGAAGATTAGCGTGCCTTCGTACATTTCCAGTGCCATGTTCAGCGACTCGATGGATTCCATATCAAGGTGGTTGGTTGGTTCATCCATAATCAGAATGTTAGGGCGTTGCATCATCAGTTTCCCGAATAACATACGACCTTTTTCCCCACCGGAAAGCACTTTCACTTTCTTCTTGATATCGTCCTGACCAAACAGCAGACGGCCTAACACACCGCGTACGGCCTGCTCGTCGTCTTTCTCGGATTTCCACTGGCTCATCCAGTCGAAGACGTTCAGGGTTTCGTCGAATTCATATTCGTGATCCTGCGCGTAATAGCCGATCTTGGCATTTTCAGACCATTTTACTGAACCACTTTCCGGCTCATGCTCACCGACCAGCGTTTTCAGCAGGGTGGATTTACCGATGCCGTTGGCGCCCAGAATCGCGACTTTTTCGCCCACTTCCAGCATCAGGCCGAGATTTTTAAACAGCGGACCGTTGTCAAAACCTTTGGTGATTTTTTCCACTTCCAGCGCATTACGGAACAATTTCTTGTCCTGTTCAAAACGCATGTAAGGGTTCTGACGGCTGGATGCTTTGATTTCATCAAGCTGAATTTTATCAATCTGACGGGCACGGGAAGTCGCCTGTTTAGATTTTGAGGCGTTCGCGCTGAAGCGGCTGACGAACGATTGCAGTTCTGCAATCTGCGCTTTCTTCTTGGCGTTATTGGCACTGAGAAGTTCACGGGCCTGCGTTGCCGCCGTCATGTATTCATCGTAGTTGCCCGGATAAACACGCAGTTCGCCGTAATCCAGATCCGCCATGTGCGTACACACCATGTTCAGGAAGTGACGGTCATGCGAAATGATGATCATGGTGCTGTTACGTTCGTTCAGCACCTGCTCCAGCCAGCGAATGGTATCGATGTCCAGGTTGTTCGTCGGTTCGTCGAGCAGCAGGATTTCCGGGTCGGAGAACAGCGCCTGCGCCAGCAAAACACGCAGTTTAAAGCCCGGTGCGATTTCGCTCATCGGGCCATAATGTTGTTCGACAGGAATGCCCACACCCAGCAACAATTCACCCGCACGGGATTCTGCGCTGTAGCCGTCCATTTCACCGTAAGCGACTTCCAGATCAGCCACTTTGTAGCCGTCTTCTTCACTCATTTCCGCCATTGCGTAAATACGGTCGCGCTCTTCCTTCACTTCCCACAATTCAGTGTGGCCCATGATAACGGTGTCCAGCACGCTGAACTGTTCGAAGGCGAACTGATCCTGGCGCAATTTACCCAGACGCTCGTTCGGGTCCAGCACGACATTACCGCCAGAAGGCACTAAGTCGCCACCGAGGATCTTCATGAAAGTGGACTTGCCACAACCGTTCGCGCCAATCAGGCCATAACGGTTACCGCCGCCAAATTTCACGTTAATGTTTTCAAATAACGGCTTGCTGCCGAATTGCATGGTGATGTTGTAAGTACTTAGCACAACGCTCGCTCTTAATTGGGAAATGTGATTTGGCGCGCATTATGCCACAACGGCGCGTCAGGATCGCCTGTAGTTGTGGTCATTTTTCATTCAATAGCTAAAAAAATGCCTGACAGGGGACTTTTCAGAAAGCAACAAAAGCAAAAACCCGACATAAGCCGGGTTTTCCAGAACAACGGTTGAAATCAGAAGTTGTAGCCGATTACACCGTAGTAACCCCAGCCGGTGGACTTCACATCGAAGTTACCGTTACCGAAGTTCAGCTCAGCGCCGTCAGCCCACTGGCCGCCGTTATGGAAGTAACGCGCCACGAACGAGTAATGCCAATGTGTGTAGTTCAGCGACAGGATATGGCTGGAGGCGATAGAGTTGTTAGAACGCGCTTTATTGCCGTTCAGATCACGGAAATCGTCATCGCCCAGTGAGGAACCCCAGTCAAAGTTGGTGAACCCGATATAGCTCAGGTTGCCGCCCCATAATTGCGTCAGAGGAACGAAGTATTTCACTTTGAAACGGTAACCGTCCCAGCTGTTTTCATTCGCCGCGCCGTAGTTTTCCCACTGATATTTCGCATACACGTTCAGGGACAGGCTCATCGGCAGACCGGTGTCGATGTCGGTGCCCAGACCCATGTACCAGGTATTCTGACGGTTATCGCTGTCCGGCCCCATATCGTAGATATAGTTGTTGGCGAAGTACCATTCTTTAAACGGACCGAAACTCAGATCAGTACCGGTCAGTTTATCGATAGAAAAACGAGGTTCAATTTCCATAAACAGCGGAGAACCGTTTTTATCCCAGATACCGGTATCATTGCCGTTACCGGCGCCGAAGGTTTTAGGAATATCGATATAGCCGTAGAAATCAAACCAGTCTTTGTGTGCAAACGCTTCATATTCAAGGTAAACATCGTTACGCAGCGTAGGCCCGAAACGGGTATCGGCGCTACCTACAACGTTGACACTCTGGTGCCACCAGTCAGAAACAAATTCGCCCTTGCTATCATCAGCGAGCACGGTCGCGCTGTAGGACAAAGCCATCAAAGCGCCTGCTGCAATAATTGTATTTTTCATATTTTTACCAGAAGCGGGGGGTGGAACAACGCCTTGCCACCTTCAGGCGTTGCATAAAACAAACCCTAAAACTGTGATCCGCAACCGATTGCTGCACATAGTGCAAAAAACCTGCAATTTCCAGTTACTTCCTACAAGAGTCGACTTTTCTTAGCTAATAAATAGATTTGGTCAAGGTTTGTCAATTTCTGTTTCATTCCGATACATCTCCAATGTGATATCGATCACAATAATGTTTCAGCATAATTTTATTTCTACGGTCTGATGCAGAAAATCACTGTTGATAAAATGACCATACCGTTATTTGTCATGCTATAATTACGACAAATAACGGTATGGAGGTATACATCATGAATTCAAAAATTACCGGGCTGTCTTCCGGCTCTGTGCAAGATTCTGCAACGCCGCTTTGGCAATCTGCGGGCCTGCCCGCAAGCAGCGGAATCAGTTTGATAAATGCCATACAAAAAGGGTTTCCGGTTGATAGTATCAGCCGTCTTAATACTGAGCTGGGATGGCCAAAAATGGTGTTACTGGAAATCATGGGCATTAATGAACGCAACTATGCGCGGCGTAAAGCCGGGAACGGCTTGCTGAAAAGTGAAGAGAGTGAACGGGTGGCACGGCTGGTTCGCATCGTGGATGCCGCCACTGATTTGTTCGAAGGTGATCGTGTCTCGGCGCTCGAATGGTTCACCCGCCCTGCTCCGGCACTCGATGGTTCACGTCCGCTGGAACTGCTGTCTTCTGAAGCTGGCGCGGTAGAAGTCAGCCGTCTGATTGGTCGTCTCCAGCACGGTGTTTTCAGTTGAAGCTGTTTCGTATCGTGCAGACCCGTCATCTGGCCACAGCCTGGTCGGGAGCCGGTGCGCAACTTTATGGCGGCCGCTGGAATCCTCCGGGCAGACCGGTAGTCTATGTCACCACCAGCATCTCGCTGGCGATTCTGGAAATTCTGGTGCATGTGCAAAACAGTATGCTGATGCGCGCCTATACTTTACTGAGTATTGAAGTACCGGAGGAATGGCTTGATACGCTTGAAGTTTCAGAGCTGCCCGCCGACTGGCGCAGTGCATCAGCACCTGACAGCACACAACGTCAGGGTGATGACTGGCTGGAGGAAGGTGAGTATGTCGGGCTGAAAGTGCCGTCAGTGATTGTGCCGTCAGAATACAACGTATTACTTAATCCGCTGCACCCGACGTTTGGGGATTTGCTGAGTTCTGTCGAACGCGAACCGATGATGTTTGACCCGCGCCTTCAGTAAAGCACGGGCCCGCTCCCGGTCAGAAGATCACTGTGCTTTCCGGTTGCTGCGATAAATCAGTGCCAGCGCGATGACAAGACAGGGAATAGCCGCCACCCGGTGCCATGACAGCGCGATCTGCGGGTTATCCAGCCAGCCGAAATTATCAATAAGCATGCCCATCGACAGTTGACCGAGAATAACCGCGACCGTTGCCGCCGCCGTCCCGACCCGGGGTACCGCAGTCACCATCACAATAATGTAAGGCACGCCAAATAATGCGCCCGCAAGTTGCCACTTCGGCACGGTGAGCAAGGTTTCCGGTTGCGGTGTTTGCAAAAACAGCACCAGTACCGCGGTAATGGCAGCTCCGACGCTGAACGTCAGGAATGCACTTTTCAGCACCCCCACCTTCTCGCCTAACTGTCCGTTCACTGCCGCCTGCATACTCAGCGCGGCCCCCGCCACAATGGCCAGAATGATCATAATCAGTTCAGTCATGGTTCAGTCCCAGGCAATCAAAACAAGTGCTACAACGATAAACAGCAGTGCCAGCAGGCGCTCACCGCCGACTTTCTTATGTGGCGTACCGAACCAGCCGTAATGGTCGATCAGCACACTTTTCGCCACCTGCCCTGACAAAATCGCGATCATGGTCATGCCGATACCAATAACCGGTGTCGCGAGCGTCAGTACTACCACATAGACCGGCCCGAGCACGCCGCCCAATAACTTCCAGCCCGGTTGCGTACTGAACGACGGTGCATTACGCGGGCTGAAAAACAGCACCAGCAGCCCGGTCAGCACCGCACCCACGCCAAAAATACTCAGTGTGGCCCATAAATGCCCCACTTCAGTACCCAGCGGGCCTATCAGCCCGGCCTCCAGTGAAAGCCCCATCCCCGCCAGGATGACCAGCGGAATTAACATCAGATTCATCATTGTCCTGCTTTTAGTTTTTTCGAAACGGCAACTATAACGTGGCACAACTATGCGAAAAACAGCACAATCAGGAAAATAGTTTTGCGGAAAATGCACAGATGAACGGTTTTAATCAGATCAACATCCAGTCTTTACGCCTGTATATCGCAGTACTCGACCAGGGGAATTTCTCAGAAGTGGCGCGGCGTGAGGCGATGTCGCCGTCAACCGTATCGCGGGTGATTTCCCAGCTGGAACAGGCATTACAAACACAACTGCTGTATCGCAATACGCGCGCCGTCAGCCCGACTGAATCCGGCAAACTGCTGGCCGGCCATGCGCGGCAGGTGCTGGCGCAGTTAGATCTGGCGGCTCTGGATTTGCAGGAACAGGACAGTGAACCCGGCGGACTGGTACGCATCAATGCACCGGTAGTGTTCGGTCAGCGACATCTTGCGCCGTGGTTGCATGAGCTGAGTACCCGTTATCCGCGTCTGAATATTGAGCTGATGCAAACCGACGATTTTGTCGATCCGTTGCAGGACAGCGTTGACTTGCTCATCCGTATCGGCGTGATGGCGGATTCCACTCTGCAGGCGCGTACACTCGGCCATCAGACTTTCCGTCTTGCCGCCAGCCCTGCGTATCTTGCCCGTGCAGGAACGCCCGGATCGCCGGAAGATTTGGCCGGTCACAGTTGTCTGGTGTTCAAGGGATTTGCCGGTTCGCAGCGCTGGTACTTCCGTCAGCCGGATCAGGAATGGCACTCGCTGCATCTGGGGGGATTACTGACCAGCAATAACGCAGAAACGCTGACGCAGGCGGCTATCGACGGCATGGGGCTGGTGGTCTTTCCCACCTGGCTGATTGGCGATGCCCTGCGCGACGGACGGCTGGTCAGCGTGCTGGAAAGTTATCAGGTATCGACCTCGCCGGAACCGCAGACAATATCAGCACTGTATCCGAACAGCCGCCGCCCCTCGATCAAAGTCCGCGCGGTGATTGATTTTCTGGTGGAGAAATTTGGCAGTCCGGCGTACTGGGAGTGAGGCGTTGCACTAAAGCTTTTTTAAAGACAGATCGAGAATATTTCGGTTTTTCAAGTACTGCGATCACCTGACCCGCCGCGCCGAAACCGACCAGAGGGGAAAAGCTTTTCCCCTCTGAACTCCCCTCGCTTTTCTCAACACGCGCTCCGCTCGCTGGCTATGTTTCAGGTATCACCGCGACAGGCTGGAAATCTTGCCGCTGCGCGGTTTCCTCACTCGGTCCTGAAGCCTTTGGTCTTCAGGCCGCTCCGTTCGGCAAGATTTCTAAACCGCCCGCAGGATCTTAAATTCAAAACCAATCGGTTTTTCAAATCAAATATGGTGAGGTTGTGAAGTTGAAGCCTGAGGCCGGTTCCAAAATCACGCCGCAGGAGAGGTGAAAAACCGCGCGTCTTTATGCGCGGGTTGTAACCCGAACGGAGGGAACCGCGCAGCGGCGGGATTTTGCGGCTATCGCTGTGGTTGATGAAACATAGTCAGCGAGCGGCAACGCGCAGTTTAAGAGCCAGGGATTCTTAAGGGTGGCGGCGATAAGCCACCCTTAAGGCCAGTGTGGGTGGCAACCCACGGTTTTGACTTTGAAGTTGAAGTTGAAGTTGAAGTTGAAGATTAAATCCTCAACTCCATCCCCACATGCGGAATCCCATCTTCATCGTAAATTTCGGTATACGCCACAAACCCCAGTCTGCCGTAGAAGCCCTGTAAATGCGCCTGAGCGGAAATCGCGACGCGCTCACCCGGCCAGTGTTTCTGGCAGGCAGCCAGTGCCTGTTCCATCAGCTGATGGCCCAGTTTCAGGCCACGGGCGGAAGGCGCGACAATCACCCGGCCGATAGCCACGTCTTCCGCATGACGTAAAATTCGTGCATAGGCGGCAGGTTTTCCCTCCAGCCAGGCGACGATATGACGGTTTTCTCCGGTCAGATCCTGCCCGTCGATATCCTGATAAATACAGGTTTGTTCCACCACAAACACTTCGCTTCGCAGTGCCAGAATGGCGTAAAGCTGCGCCGCGCTCAGTTCGCTGTGATGATAATCCTGCCAGTGAAGTGATGATAATCCGCTCATCAATGAATGCCCTGCCTGTTTTCTGAAAGCCAAAAAAAAGAGATATTCCTGAGAATATCTCTTTTTAACACCGGTTTTACAGCTAATTGATCAGGCAGATTTTTTTAGCGGCTGGGTACGGACCGGGGCATCGCCTGCGGTGTAATACTGCGCAGTACTGCGGGGTAATGGCTGACGGCCACGAATTTTATCGGCAATCTTTTCGGCAATCATGATCGTCGTCGCATTCAGATTACCGGTAATGATCTGCGGCATGATGGAAGCGTCTACCACGCGCAGCGCCTGCAATCCGTGAACACGCCCTTCTCCGTCGACCACAGCCATCTCATCAGTGCCCATTTTACACGAGCATGACGGATGGAACGCGGTTTCCGCATGCTCACGGATAAAGGCATCCAGCTCTTCGTCAGTCTGCACATTTTCGCCCGGGCTGATCTCGCGGCCACGATAAGGATCCAGCGCCGGTTGATTCATGATTTCACGTGTGATGCGGATAGCATCACGGAATTCCTGCCAGTCCTGCTCCGTCGCCATGTAATTAAACAAAATGCTCGGATGCTGGCGCGGATCTTTCGATTTCACCTGAACGCGGCCACGACTTGGGGAACGCATTGAACCGACATGCGCCTGGAAACCATGCTCTTTTACTGCGTTACTGCCGTTGTAATTAATCGCCACCGGCAGGAAGTGATACTGAATATTCGGCCAGGCAAAATCTTCACGGCTGCGGATAAAACCGCCCGCTTCAAACTGATTGCTGGCACCGGTGCCGGTGCCTTTAAACAGCCATTCAGCACCAATCGCCGGTTGGTTATGCATCTGTAATGCCGGATACAAAGAGACCGGCTGCGTACAGCTGTATTGCAGGTACATTTCCAGATGATCCTGCAAATTCTCGCCGACGCCCGGCAGGTCGTGTACCAGCGGGATATTCAGACGGTTTAGCAGTTCAGCCGCACCCACACCGGAACGTTGCAGAATTTGCGGAGAGGCAATCGCGCCGCTGCACAGCAACACTTCGCGTTTCGCCTTCGCTGTTTTGGCGTTGTATTCGTCACCGTGGAAATAGCTGACACCTACCGCACGCTTGCCGTCGAACAGGATCCTGTCGGTCAGCGCGTGGGTTATGATAGTCAGATTGGCGCGCGGTTTGGCCTGATCCAGATAGCCACGGGCCGTACTCGCACGGCGGCCTTTTGGCGTTACGGTTCTGTCCATCGGGCCAAAACCTTCCTGTTTGAACCCATTCAGATCATCCGTGCGCGAATATCCCGCCTGCACACCGGCTTCTATCATCGCGCCAAACAGCGGATTATTGCCGTTTTTAGGTGTCGCCACACTCACCGGCCCTTCGCCACCGTGGAAGTCATTCGGGCCGATATCGCGGGTTTCTGCTTTACGGAAATACGGCAGACAGTCCAGATAGCTCCAGTCTTCCAGACCCGGTGCTTTCGCCCAGTTATCGAAATCCATTGCGTTACCGCGGATGTAACACATGCCGTTAATCAGCGACGAACCGCCCAGACCTTTACCGCGCCCGCATTCCATGCGGCGGTGATTCATATGCGGTTCCGGGTCGGTTTCATACGCCCAGTTGTAACGGCGTCCCTGTAACGGAAACGCCAGCGCCGCAGGCATTTGCGTGCGAAAATCCAGACGATAATCCGGGCCGCCCGCTTCCAGCAGCAAAACGGTCACATTGCTGTCTTCCGTCAGACGGGTAGCAAGTACGTTGCCGGCAGAACCCGCACCGATGATGATGTAATCGTAATCCATTGAATCTCCTCTGTTGCAGCGGATCAAAATACTGAGCTGAATTCGCCCAGTTCGACCTGCACGGATTTGATTTGGGTGTAATGCTCAAGCGTGGTGAGGCCGTTTTCACGCCCGACACCGGAATGTTTGTAGCCACCGACCGGCATTTCTGCGGCGGATTCGCCCCAGGTGTTCACCCAGCAGAT
Organism: Rahnella sp. CFA14(1/10); assembly: GCF_004195095.1. Classification (NCBI taxonomy): domain Bacteria; kingdom Pseudomonadati; phylum Pseudomonadota; class Gammaproteobacteria; order Enterobacterales; family Yersiniaceae; genus Rahnella; species Rahnella sp. CFA14(1/10). The sequence continues at coordinate 347,875 of NZ_SEWS01000004.1, forward strand.
CCCGGCTTCAAGTTTATGAATCGCGCGATGAGCACGGTTGAGATCCTGCGTCACCAGCCCGGCGGCCAGGCCATAGTCAGTATCATTGGCACGGCGGATCACTTCTTCTTCACTTTCATAGGTCAGAATGCTCATTACCGGCCCGAAAATTTCTTCCCGGACGATCAGCATGTCATCACGACAGTCGGTAAATACTGTCGGCGCGACGTAGGCGCCTTTGGCGTATTCGCCGGTCGTGATGCGCTCACCGCCTGTCAGTAAAGTCGCCCCTTCACGCTTGCCGCTTTCGATGTAACGCAGCACTGATTCCATATGCGTGAAACTGACCAGCGGGCCGAAGTTGACGTTTTCATCGGTCGGATCGCCTGAGCGGATACGTTTCACCCGCTCCAGTACTTTGGCTTCGAACGCTTTATGCAATGCGGCGGGTACAAACACCCGGGTACCGTTGGTGCATACCTGACCGGAGCTGTAAAAATTCGCCATCATGGCAATGTCGGCGGCTTTATCGAGATCCGCATCATCAAAGATGATCAACGGCGATTTACCGCCCAGTTCCATGGTTACTTCTTTCAGTGTGGAAGCCGAGGCGCTGGCCATCACTTTCTTGCCGGTTTTAATGCCGCCGGTGAACGAGACTTTGGCAATATCTGGATGCTCCGTTAACGCCTGGCCGACACTGGCCGCACCCGTCACCACACTGAACACACCATCCGGTACACCGGCTTCGGTGTAGATTTCAGCCAGTTTCAGGGCCGTCAGTGACGTGTTTTCACTCGGTTTGAACACCATCGCGTTACCGGCTGCCAGCGCAGGGGCAGATTTCCACAAGGCAATCTGAATCGGGTAGTTCCATGCACCGATACCGGCGACCACGCCCAGCGGCTCGCGGCGGGTATAGACGAATGACGAATCACGCAGCGGAATTTGCTGCCCCTCAATTGCCGGAATTAACCCGGCGTAATACTCCAGCACATCCGCGCCGGTGACGATATCCACGGCCAGTGTTTCAGAAAGCGGCTTACCGGTGTCGGCTGTTTCAATGGCCGCCAGTTCGTCGTTGCGCTCGCGCAGAATATCCACGGCGCGGCGCAGAATACGGGCGCGGCTCATGGCAGTCATCGCAGCCCAGACTTTCTGGCCTTTCTGCGCGGATTTCACGGCCAGATCGACATCCGCGTGCGTGGCGGATTGCACGGTCGCAATCACTTCGCCGTTGGCCGGATTGACTGCGTCGAAGGTTTCATCCCCGGTGCTGTCCTGAAAACGCCCGTCGATATAAAGTTTTTGCTTGCCGTAGCGGGACATATATCTCTCCTCGGTCTGTGCGGTCTGAAATTTTTCAGCCCGGTTTACTGCTCAATGGCATGCGGTGCGATCTGCGATTCAATATGGCGGTGTGTAATTTGCATCGCCTCAGCGTGGTTGAACGCTTTTCCGCTGAGGGCCCCGCGCAGCCACAAGCCATCAATCAATGCAGCGGTGCTTTGCGCCGCGAGACGCGCCTCATTTTTTGGCAGAAAACGTCTGAATTCAGCACATAAATTTGAATAGAGCCGGCGGCTGTTAACCTGTTGCAGCCGGTACAACTGCGGGTGATGCATGCTGCTCGCCCAGAAGGCCAGCCAGGTTTTCATCGCCGCGCTGTTGGTCTGACTGTCATCAAAGTTGGCTTCGGCAATCGCATGCAACCGCGCCGTCGGTGCGGTATCCGTCAGTTGCGACAGCCGCAACTGTACGCCTTCCCCCAGGTGACTGAGTAAATAACGCATGGTCGCTTCCAGCAGACCGTTCTTGTCACGAAAGTAGTGACTGATGATGCCATTTGAGACGCCAGCACGGCGGGCAATTTGCGAAATCGACGCATCGTGCATCCCGACTTCGTTCACTGCGGCCAGTGTTGCCTCAATTAATTGCTGCCGCCTGATGGGCTGCATTCCTACTTTGGGCATGGTTCCGGCTCCTGAAAATGAGCGGGTTGAACGCGCTTAACAGCCTTTTTTTGCGCTCCTGCTCAACCTTGTTTCAACGCTCTGACGCCCTCTATTTAACTTTTTTTTGATTGAACGTTCAATTAAAAATGCATATATTTTATTACCAATACGTTAGTAATTTGTATGAATTCTGGAACCTTAAAGCATCCAATTTATTGAAAAATAGTGATTAATTAACATAACAGGGGAAAAGATGGCGATTGCCAATACGACAGAGAAAAAGAGCGAAAAACCGCGCGACCAGCTGAACAAGGTGGTGTTTTTCACCTCCGCCGGGCTGATTTTAGCCTTCACATTAATGACCATTTTCTTCACCGGTTTATCGGGAAAATGGATCAGCCTGACCCTTAACTGGGTGTCGGCCACCTTCGGCTGGTATTACATGCTGGCGGCTACGCTGTACATCGTGTTTGTAGTGTTCATAGCCTGTTCACGTTTTGGTTCGATCAAACTGGGCCCTGAACAATCCAAACCCGAATTCAGCATGATGAGCTGGGCCGCAATGCTGTTTGCTGCGGGTATCGGTATCGACCTGATGTTCTTTTCCGTTGCTGAACCGGTGACGCAATACATGTTGCCACCGGAAGGAAACGGGCAAACGCTGGAAGCGGCGCGACAGGCCATGACCTGGACGCTGTTCCACTACGGTCTGACCGGCTGGGCGATGTATGCGCTGATGGGGATTGCACTGGGATATTTCAGCTACCGCTATAATCTGCCGCTGACGATACGTTCGGCGCTGTACCCGATTTTCGGTAAGCGCATTAACGGCCCGATCGGCCACAGTGTGGATATCGCTGCCGTGGTCGGCACTATTTTCGGTATCGCCACGACGCTCGGCATTGGTGTGGTACAGCTTAACTATGGCCTGAAAGTGCTGTTCCACATTCCGGAAAACCTGACCGTGCAGGCCGCACTGATCCTGCTTTCTGTGATTATGGCGACGGTGTCGGTGACATCCGGTGTTAACAAAGGCATCCGTATTCTGTCGGAACTTAACGTGCTGCTGGCGCTGGGGCTGATTCTGTTTTTACTGTTCTTCGGCAATACCGAATTCCTGCTCAATGCGCTGGTGCTCAATATTGGCGATTACATCAACCGCTTTATGGGCATGACGCTTAACACCTTTGCCTTTGACCGCCCGACGGAATGGATGAACAGCTGGACGCTGTTTTTCTGGGCCTGGTGGGTAGCGTGGTCGCCGTTTGTCGGCCTGTTCCTGGCGCGTATCTCACGCGGACGCACCATCCGTCAGTTCGTGCTCGGCACGCTGATCATTCCGTTCGTCTTCACCCTGCTGTGGCTGTCAATTTTCGGTAACAGTGCGCTGTATCAGATCCTGCATGGCAATCTGGATTTCGCCAACGAAGTGATTTCACACCCTGAACGCGGCGTTTACAGCCTGCTGGCGCAGTATCCGGGCTTTACGCTGAGCGCGTCCGTTGCGACCATCACCGGCCTGCTGTTTTATGTCACCTCGGCCGATTCCGGCTCGCTGGTGCTGGGTAACTTCACCTCGAAACTGGCAGACATTAACAACGATGCCCCAAACTGGCTGCGGATTTTCTGGTCTGTTACCATCGGTGTGCTGACGTTGGGGATGCTGATGACAGACGGGGTTTCCGCGCTGCAAAACACCACGGTGATTATGGGTCTGCCGTTCAGCTTTGTGATTTTCTTCATCATGGCCGGATTGTATAAATCACTGCGCCTGGAAGATTACCGCCGCGCCAGTACCCAGCAGACTCTGGCACCGCTGCCTGCCACCAGCGACGCGGCGCTGAACTGGAAGCAGCGCCTGTCACGGGTGATGAATTATCCGGGCACACGCCATACGCAGAAAATGATGGACACCGTATGTCGTCCTGCCATGCAGGAAGTGGCGCTGGAACTGGAACTGCGCGGAGCAAAAGTCACGTTTACCGAGCACGGGCCGCAGGAAGACGAGAAAATCGGGCCATTGGAATTACAGGTCGCATTGGGCGAAGAGCAGAATTTTGTCTATCAGATCTGGCCGGTACGCTATGCGGTGCCTGCCTTTACCTATCGCGCACGCGCCGGTAAATCACATTATTACCGTCTGGAAACTTTCCTCCTTGAAGGGACACAGGGCAACGACCTGATGGACTTCACCAAACATCAGGTCATCAATGACATTCTGGATCAGTACGAACGTCATCTGAACTTCCTGCATATCAACCGCGAAGCGCCGGGAAACACCCTCACCTTCCCCGAACAACCGGTCTGATACAAGCCCGTCAGAAACCCGCGCAATGCGGGTTTTTTTATACGCATTGACTCCTTTCCCCGAAGGAACGGCATTAACAGCGGCAGCCGCTCACGTTCGCGGATTGTGATTAATGTGCGTAAACCGGCTGGTTAAGCTTTTCAGCTTTGTGCACATCATGACTTTTCACCCCGGCACTGGAGAGTTTTTCTTCCGCTTCCTCAATATCTTCACTGTCGATTTCCAGTGATTCCTGATCGATTCCCTGAGCAGGCGTCAGTGCCAGTTCGACCAGGATAGGAAAGTGATCTGAGCCCATAAATTCAAGACGTTTAAGATCAACCAGTGTGAAATCTTTGCTGTGGAAAACATGATCCAACGGCCAGCGCAGGAACGGATAACTGGCGTGGAACGTGTTGTACATGCCGCGACCGCGACGCGGATCCAGCAGGCCGCTGATTTTCATAAACAGGCGCGTGGTGCGCGACCACGCCACATCGTTCAGGTCACCGGTGACAATCGTCGGGTAAAGCGCTTTGGCGGCGGTATGACCGACGGCGATAAGCTCACCGTCACGCGACGTAGATTCATCCGCTTCGGTCGGGCTGGGCGGCATCGGATGCAGACAGTGCAAAATCACCCGCTCACCCGACGGCAGTTCAGCGCGAAAATGCATAGAAGGAATGTCATCAGCCACCAGATACTGAATCTTCGCTGCGTGCATCGGCAGGCGCGAATACACATGCATACCGTACAGATTATCAAGCGGGCAGCGCAGGCTGTGCGGATAACTGGCATCCAGTTCTGCCATCTGATCTTCCCACCACTGATCAGTTTCCAGTAGCACCAGAATATCCGGCTGATAATGCCTGACCTGCGCCAGTAATTTTTCCGGATCACGGTTGGTGGTCAGCACGTTGCTGTTCATGATCTTGATACGCGAATGACCGTTGGGGACCGTTTTCTTCACCTGAACCGGATACAGGCGGGTATAAGGCAAAATCCACCAGCTCTGATACGCCATGCATCCCACGGTCAGGATGATAACTGTGGTGGTGATCGCATCACCGAACGGCATGATCGCCAGTTCGGTCAGCAAAAAAAACAGACACAGGGAGGCCATCTGTAACCGCGGAAAATCCCAGACCCGCACCCACCAGCGCTGATTTTTAGAAAGAGGAAGGAGCGTCAGCAAAGTCATAATGACCGTCAGTCCGCAAATGATGATTCGTAACGCTTGCATCGGTTATCAACCCTGATAAAAAAGCAAAAATAATACCCGCCATAGACGGGTATTTGTTGTTAACCGATTGTGACTGAAAAACAGGGAGATGTCGCCGCCTTCTCCCCTGATCAGAAAAAGGCGACAGATTTAGCCAGGATTATTTTGTGGCGGCGGCCTGTTCAGGCACATGGCACCAGTTATGCTGTTCGACAATCCCGCCATTTGGCGAGGTATAACCGATACAGCCCAGAATAGAGTCATACAGCTTTTCATGGAAAACAGGCGTTTTCGCGACAGCCAGTTTTTGCAGCTGTTCGAAACTGGCCTTGTTCTGATCATTGGACAGGAATTTGTCTGATGCCCAGACCATGATCGGCACGGCACGTTGCTCAGCCGGCGCATGATCACGCGGTGTACCGTGGAAGTGCATGCTTTTGGAAATCGACTCACCGTGATCGGAGGCATAGAACACAATCGCATTCTTGTCGCGCAATTGATCAAACACTTGTGACAGGAAGTAATCGGTATACAGCAGGGAATTATCGTAAGCGTTGATCATTTCCTCGGTAGAACAGGAATCATCGATGCCCATACATTCCGGCTTATATTTGGCAAAAGAACGCGGATAGCGGTCGGAATACAGGTAATGCGACCCCTTGGTATGCAGGATAATCAGGTGCTTACCTTTGGGATGATTGTTCATCGAGTCTTTCATTTCATCGATGAGCAACATGTCATCCACCGGTTTACCGGCGTTGCGTTTCTCAGAGGCAATGTTTTCACGCAGCGAATAATCATCCGCACGGGTTTTGTTATAGAACCAGGCTTCGCTCTGCATGGAATAAAGCTCTGAACTCCAGCCATTGCTTTTCAGCACGGAAAACACGTTCATTTCTTTCAGGGTACGCTGGGGTTCTTCAGAGGCCCCGCCTTCACGCACAAACATACAGCGCAGGGAAAGCTTGGTGGCGGTGTCACAGGAATAACCCTGCAGGGCGACCAGATTTTTCTCTTTGTCGAGATTGGGCGTGTTGTCACGATCGTAGCCGTACAGCCCCATGTGGTCGCGGCGGGCGCTCTCACCGATCACAAACACCACATACATATCTTTGGCATCCGCTGGTGCGGTATACGTGAAGTGTCTGGCCGGATCGAACAGATTTTTGGTGTCTTCCGCCTGACTGTAGCTGCTGTAAGAATATAAACCCAGTGCTGAAAGCCAGTTGGATGGCGAATAGGTTCCGGCCACCACACCGCCGTAACTCGCCATCATGCGGTTGTTCACGATGTCGTGGCGATCCTGCACTTTGCCCATCAGTTGCAGCGGCATGTAACAAAGCAGGCCGGAGACCGCGAGCAGCAAGGTTCTGACCGCCAGTTTTTTAAAGGTCGTTTGTTTCAGTGCCGCGCCCGGCATTTTGCTCAGCCACAGCAGCAGTACCGGCAACAAACTCACCAGTACTGTCCAGGCGATGAAATGTGTCCCGATAGATTCTTTCGATAAATCAATGGAATCAGACGCCAGCGCCGCCGCTAAAATTCCGTAGCCGATATCGACGTTAAACAGAATCATGTAGTAACTGGCGGCGGCAGAAGAAATCACGATGGCGCTCATCAGCACACGGAAAACCGTTTTTCCGGTATATGACAGCAACATACACAAGAAGTAGACCAGCGCAAAACAGGCCACCATTTCAACAGCAATCGACAAGGCATTGTCATACTGCAATTGCTGATAACGACGGATAAAAATCGGAAGGTTTAGCAGAAGCCCGAGATAAAGTGCAATGAACAAAGAAATGCTCTGTTGCGAAAGTGAACGAATTTTATGCATTAGAAATAACTGGCTCTTTTGTGAGTCTGGTTGCGTCGTACTGACCGCTCGTACCGGAGGTGGGACCCCACTCCTTAGGACATTCAGACTCCGGGCTGGGCATTTTCGTTCAAACTGAATGACGAGTTCCAATGTGATAATGTAACAAACTTAACGAATTCCTTATGTTTCAATAACATGAAAATGAAGGATTCCCCTCTATTTTACACAATTTTTCTCATTTATTGAGTCACTATTGAGGAAACTTATGATTGGCTCCGGGAAAAGACAGCGTGAAGCATGTTTCTCCCTGTGCTGAGCTGGTCATGCTTACACTTCCGCGATGCAATGCCATGATGGCCTGAACAATCGATAATCCAAGACCGCTGGAACTGCCGCCTTCACTGCGTGAGGCATCTGCCCGATAAAAACGATCAAAGAGTTTTGCACATTTTTCCGGCGGAACCTGATCGCCCTGACTGATCACATGAATATCCATGCCCCGGGCGTGCGGTTCAGCGCGCAGCTCAATCGGACTTCCCTCCCGGCCATAACGCACTGCATTGGCAACCAGATTGCTGAGTGCACGCTGGAACAACATGGCATCGGCATACAGCACGCCTGTACCTTTACCGTTCAGCGTCATACCGCGTTCTTCCGCCAGACCCTCAAAATATTCCTGAATACGGGTCATTTCAGAAGAAACATCAATGGTGGTGATGGTCAGGACGGAGCGCGCATCTGAAGCCCGCGCCAGAAACAGGATGTTTTCCACCATACGGGAAATACGTTCCAGCTCTTCCATATTGTTCGCCAGCAGTGTTTCATATTCTTCCACCGTACGCGGCTGGTATAACGCCACCTGACAATGCCCCATCAGCGCCCCTACCGGCGTACGGATTTCATGCGCCAGATCGGCGGAAAATTGCGTTAGTCGCTGATACCCTCCGGCGAGCCGGTCGAGCATATCGTTGAAAGAATAAATTAATTGCTGCAATTCCTGCGGTGCATTTTCAGAAGACAGTCGCGTAGACAAACTGGCCGGATGGATCTGCGCCGCCTCATGCGCCATATTGCGCAGCGGCCGTAATCCGCGGCGGATCACCAGATAACCCAGAACGGCAATCAGCAAATAAGCGAATAGCACCGCCCCGGTAATTTCCCAACGAAAAGTCTGTAACAGATGCGACTCCTCGGTCATGAAATGCGCGCCGGTGATTTCAACCGTCCGCCCGTCCTGGATTTGTACCGCAGCGCGGGCAAAGCGTACCGGCGTGCCATCCGGTGCGGTGAGGTGATGCACTGTATTCAGCGTCAGCGGATGACCGTCCGGCACGGCCACCACCGGCGGCAATTCCAGCCGGGATGGATTGACGTTGATCAGCGGCTTCTCACCGGACAAACGAAACGTCAGGATATCGCGCTCGTTACCGAGCATATTTTCAAACAGGCCGGGATTACGGCTGAGCTGCGACAGCGGAAATTCGTTGGCAAGCAGATGACGGAAATACTGAACGCGGCCGCTGACCTGATAATCTGCACGGCGTACCAGTTCTTTATCCATCGAGTAATAAAGATAAAAACCAACAGCGCTAACGACCAGTGAGGCGATCAGCGCAAACAGTAAGGTGGCGCGAAGCGTCAGCGACATGCCGCGCTCAGGGAGTGGAGTAAATTGCCGATCAGTCATGTCGCACTTCGCACACATAACCAATCCCGCGCACGGTATGGATAAGTTTCACCTCAAAGGTGCGGTCAACTTTGCCACGCAGGCGCTTAATGGCAACATCCACCACGTTGGTATCGCTGTCGAAATTCATGTCCCAGACCTGTGAGGCGATCATCGTCCGCGACAGCACTTCCCCCTCGCGACGCATCAGCAACTGCAGCAACATGAATTCCTTGTTGGTCAGCGCAATGGCCTGATCCTGACGGGTGACACGACGGCGCAACACATCAAGATTCAGGTCTGCCACCGAATAGATATCGGGTTCGCGGGTGGCCGGGCGGCGCAGTAATGTACGGATACGCAACACCAGTTCGGTGAAGGAGAACGGCTTGATGAGATAATCGTCAGCGCCCAGTTCCAGCCCGTGAATGCGATCCTGCACCTCATCGCGGGCGGTGAGAAACAGCACCGGCACGTCGCTTTTTTTGCGCAGGACTTCCATCACCTGCCAGCCGTCCAGCCCCGGCAGCATAACATCGAGGATCACCGCATCGTAACCGTCTTCCAGCGCCAGAAACAGGCCATCAGCACCGTTACGCGCCAGATCCACGCTGTAACCTGCTTCTGTCAGTCCTTTTTTCAGGTAGTCGCCTGTACTGACATCGTCTTCAATCACCAGTATTCGCATTCAGGCCCCCAGCGCCGTATGACCATTCACCTAAAGAATGATTCATCTGAAAGTTTATCAGTTTCGTCAGTCATCTTTGATGACAATTTTGTCATCAATTTGTCATCAGCCAATACCGGTTGATCGTCCACTCTTAAGGAAGTTATCCATCACTGGCAGGTTCAGTGATTCATCTAACAGAATGAAATAACGCTGGAAAATGGAGAGTTAATTATGAATGCACCAACACGTATCGCTGGTCTGTTACTGGGTTCCCTGCTGATGTGCAGCGGGATGACATCCGCTTTTGCCGCCGATAATGTGATTAAACCCACACGCGGAACCATTGATTCAGTTAATGACTCATCGGTACAAATCACCACCCGTCAGGGTGAAAAACTTGACGTTAAACTGACCGATCAGACCAAAATCAATGCCGTCACCAAAGGCAACATCAGCGATATCAAAGCGGACAGCTTTATCGGGACGGCAGCCGTTCCGCAGGCTAACGGCACGCTGAAAGCGCTGGAGGTCCACGTCTTCGCACCCAGCCTGCGCGGCAGCGGTGAAGGCTTCAATCCGTTTGAATCCGCCGATGGCAAAATCAATACCATGACCAACGGCACCGTCGGCAAGCTGGTGAACAGCAACGGCCGCACCCTGACCGTGAAATATCACGATGCCGAGAAAACTGTCGTCGTGCCTGACGATGTGCCGGTTGTTCTGCTGGCACCGGGCGACCGCAGCCTGCTGAAACCGGGCACTAAAATCGTATTGTTTGCCATGAAAGATGACAAAGGTGCGCTGGTTGCCCGTGGTATTGCTGCCGGTAAAGACGGCATCGCGCCTCCGATGTAATCCGGCCAGTCAACAGGAGATTAAGCGTGAAACCTCAGCTCTCATTACCCCGAAAACGCCGGATCCATTCCTGGCCGGTTCGTATCTGTCATTGGATCAATGTGCTGGCAATGATCGGCATGGTGATGAGCGGCTGGGGGATTTATAACGCCGATCCGCTTTTCGCTTTCACTTTTCCGCAAAACACTACCCTCGGCGGCTGGCTGGGCGGCAATATAGCCTGGCATCTGGCGGTGATGTGGCTGCTGGCGGCTAATGCCCTGCTCTATCTGGTGTGGGGTATTTTCAGCGATCATTTCAGGCATGACTTTTTCCCCTTTTCGCCCCGCTCTGTCTGGCGCGATACCGTTCGTGCACTGACATTCAGGCTCCCTCACAAGCTCGGTCAGTACAACGCCGTGCAAAAGCTGATGTACAGCGGAGTTTTATTGCTGGGCGCACTGCTGGTGCTGTCGGGTTTGTCCATCTGGAAACCGGTGCAGTTCAGCGGGCTGGTCTGGCTGTTTGGCGGTTTTGATATCGCGCGTTATGTGCATTTCTTTGCGATGAGCGGCGTGCTGCTGTTTGTCATTATTCACGTACTGATGGTCCTGCTGGTGCCTGAAACCTTCGTGGCAATGCTGACCGGCGGCAAAAAAATAAGCACGGAGGACCACGCCGATGAGTGAAAAACCACAACGGCCAAAAATTATTCTTGAGCCCGATCAGCGCAAACAACTGGTCAATGTCCAGCGCCGTTTATTACTGCGGTCAGGGCTGACGCTCGGTGCCGTTTCGATGCTGACGGGCTGCAATTTGCAGGACGGTGATCAGGTCGATAAGGTGCTATGGGCAATGTCCCGCTGGAATGACCGGGTTCAAAGCTGGCTGTTCGGCGGCCAGAAACTGGCGCAAACCTACCGCGCGGATCAGATCACCACGCCATTTCGTTTCAACGCTTATTACCCCGAATACAACGTACCGGAAATCGACATCCCTAATTACCGGCTGGAGGTTTCGGGTCTGGTACAAAAGAAAGCTGCGTGGACGCTGGAACAATTGCAGCGCCTGCCACAGGAAAGCCAGATCACCCGGCTGATTTGCATTGAAGGCTGGAGCGCCATCGGCCAGTGGAAAGGTGTGCCGCTGAAAACCTTCCTGCAACAGGTTGGCGCGGATCTGACGGCCAAATATGTCGGCTTCAAATGCGATGACCGCTATTATTCCAGTATCGATATGGCAACGGCGCTACATCCGCAAACTATTCTGGCGCTGGATTTTGGTGGTAAACCCTTACCGCCCGATTTTGGTTATCCGTTACGTCTGCGTATGCCCACCAAACTCGGCTTTAAAAACGCCAAGCATATCGGCGCGATTTTCGTCACCAATGAATACCCCGGCGGCTACTGGGAAGATCAGGGCTATAACTGGTACAGCGGAATTTGACAGGTATAAAAAACAGGCATAAAAAAACCGCTCAGCTGAGCGGTTTTCGTTTTCGCGGGAGGGTAACGGCAAAGCGTTACGCTGCGGCGAAGAATTAGAAGCTGTAACCCACGCCTGCGATCCAGGTACCCACATCCACACTGCGGATACGGGACTGTTCGTAGGACACGTCCAGAGCAACGTTCTGGATTGGGTTGAACTGCAGACCAGCACCGTAAGAGAAGCCGTAATCGCTGGTGTCATTTTTTTCACGGTTAGCAGTAGATGCTGCTGCTTCGTTGTACTGGAATTTACCGTAGCCAACACCCACAACACCGTAGATGGAAACCCAGTCAGCCAGACGGTAAGCAGGACCCGCAGTCAGACCGTAGTATTGTGCTTTACGGTAGTCGCCAGATGCCGGGGAGCTGTCATCTTCGATGTAAGTGAAAGAACCGATAGCGCCCAGTGGGTTGCTATCTTGTTCCCAACGGTATTTTAAGTTGAAGCCGTTTGCTTTGTTAGCAACGCCTTGTGCGTCACCCTGAGCGTAGCCAGCAGTTACGGTGCTGGTGTCAGCGAAAGCGCTGGAAGAAACGCCCAGAGCAACTACGCAAGCTAATGCGGAAAGACATGCAATTTTTTTCATAAACCACCTCAAAAAGAGAAACCAAAGTAACCTTCACGTTTGAAAATATAACAAAAACCAGTGTGAAACTCTGCCTCAATTAAGGTGTCCAAAGCATCATATGGTGTAACAGGAAGTTTCCAGTGAGTCCTATCCTTTTAATTTTATTGATATTTTAGCCCCATAAACTATAAGGTAAACTTATTGAACTTTTTGAGATTAGCAGATAATTCCTAAAATTATGCTTAAAAAAACACCGCTTTTTGCGTCTTTTTAACAGAAACGTTCCGGAAAAAACTTTTCTTTGAGGATTTTTTCTCGCCACATTTCCCTCTACACTGACAGCACTTTACCTTTCTTTTCAAAACTATAAATCTTGAGTTTGCGGATTCATGGATCACCTCAAAAGGCGCAAAGGATGACACAGTCAGGACAACATCAGCCGCAGGAACCGCAGAACACGCTGCAGACGACGACGCATAACAACAGCCCGCCGGTTCCAGTGTTAGCAAAAAAAACCTCACCGCTGATAGCGATTTTATTGTTACTGATCGCCATGTTGTCATTACAAGGCGGGGCGTCGCTGGCCAAAACGCTTTTCCCGGTAGTCGGTCCGCAAGGTGTCACGGCATTACGTCTTGGGCTCGGCTCTGTTTTATTACTTCTCTATTTTCGTCCGTGGCGTCTGAAAATGCGCGGCGGTAATTTGCGTGCGCTGCTGATGTATGGACTGGCGCTGGGCTGTATGAACTATTCGTTCTATCTGGCCCTGCAAACGGTCCCGCTGGGCATTGCCGTTGCACTGGAATTTACCGGCCCGCTGGCAGTCGCGATGTTCTCCTCGCGACGCCCGGTAGATTTCATCTGGGTAGTACTGGCTGTGACGGGGTTGCTGTTGCTGTTGCCTCTCGGGCAAAGTGCTGGCGGTGTTGATCTCAAAGGCGCGTGCTTTGCGCTGATCGCCGGTGCCTGCTGGGCCGTTTATATCCTCGCAGGACAACGCGCAGGCAGCAGTTACGGGCCGGGTACCGCGGCGATGGGGTCACTGATTGCCGCGTTAATTTTCTTCCCGATTGGGGCAGTACAGGCTCACACCTCTATTTTTAGTTGGGAGATTTTACCGCTCGGTTTGCTGATCGCCCTGCTCACTTCTGCCATTCCTTATTCCCTGGAAATGATGGCGCTGACCAAATTGCCAGCCAAAACCTTCGGCACGCTGATGAGCATGGAACCGGCAATGGCGGCACTTTCGGGCATTATCTTCCTCGGTGAATTCCTGACCGCGACCCAGTGGATGGGTCTGGCAGCGATTATCGCGGCGTCGGCAGGTTCCACACTCACTATCCAGCGGAAGACCAAAATCGAGACAGTCGATATTCCCGGCAACCATCCTTCTGGCAAATAATCCTGCCCCTGCAACCCATAAAGCCACGTTTTACCGACGTGGCTTTTTCTTTTCAATCAACAGGTTGAAAATATTTTTCATGTAATTCGTTTTTTTATCGTTTTTCCTGCATCCAAAAGCGGGGGGTGATTCGTATGTATAGATGTGAGGCAAGACCTTACCTACTCAACTCCCAAGGACACCATCATGAAAACATTAATCCGTACCGCTATCTGTGCTTCTCTTCTGCTGAGCACCGCGTCAATGGCTGCAATGATGTCCCAAAGCACCACCATGGTCGGTGGTGCAGAAATGTACCCGTCCAAAAATATCGTAGAAAACGCCCTTAACTCGAAAGACCACACCACGCTTGTCGCTGCCGTGAAAGCCGCCGGTCTGGTAGATACCTTGCAAGGTAAAGGTCCGTTCACCGTATTCGCCCCGACCAATGCCGCCTTCGCAAAATTACCGGCAGGCACCGTGGATAACCTGGTGAAACCTGAAAATAAAGCCACCCTGACCAGCATCCTGACCTATCACGTCGTGGCCGGTAAATATGAAATGAAGGATCTCGAAAAACTGCTGAAAAAAGGTAACGGCACAGCGGAACTGAAAACCGTTAACGGCCAGCCGCTGTGGATCCTCAACAACGGCCCGCACAATATTCAGCTCAAAGACGCCAAAGGGAATATCGCCAATATCAGTACTTATGATGTCCAGCAGAAGAACGGTGTGATCGACGTCATTGATACCGTGCTGATGCCAAAATAATACCGGCTATACTGAGTGCATGATTTCTCTTATGAAACAGCATCTCAGCAAGTCAGGACGGGCGAATGCATGACAATCTTTTAATAAAGCCAACACCAGAGAAAGCGCTGGAAATCCAGCGGGAACTGATGAACGCGATGGCCGTTGGTGACCGACAGGCATTTGAACAATTATACCGTCTGACGTCACCCCGGCTGTTCGCCGTTGCATTACGTATGTTGCGGCGACATGCCTGGGCAGAAGAAGTATTGCACGACAGCTATATCACCGCGTGGAATCGCGCTGCCTCGTACAATCCGGCACTCAGTTCCCCGATGACCTGGCTCACCCATATTGTCCGCAACCGCGCTATCGACTGGATGCGCGGAAGCGACAACCAGTTAGATGAACTGGATGAGACAATGAGTGACGGTGATGCCAGCGACCATGATGAACCCTTGCAACGGCTGCAACAGGACAGTGATGCCAAAATTTTGGCCGCCTGCCTTGCACACCTGCCTGCCGAACAAAGACAAAGCCTGATCCTTGCCTATTATCAGGGCCTGTCGCACGGCGAGGTCTCATCGCATCTTCAACAACCTCTGGGGACGATCAAAAGCTGGATCCGTCGCGCCCTGGATCACTTAAAGAGCTGCGTAGGATTATGAAAAGCAGAAGCCATTATCATGCCGCCCTCGCGGCTGAATATGCGCTCGGCACCTTGCGCGGCGCGGCACGGATTCAGTTTGAGCAAAAAATGCAGGCCGACCCTGAACTGGCGGCCGAAGTGGCCCGCTGGCAGGAAGCCTTCACGCAACTGGATAATCAGATAACCCCGGTCATCCCGCCAGCCTCGGTGTGGAAACGCATTCAGCATAACCTTGCGCTGCAACCGACAAGAGTTCCGGTAACGGCACGACGACCGGTGCGGGCTTATATGGGCTGGGCACTGGCCGCCGGGCTGGCCGCCTTATTGTTGATCCCACGCTTACTGGTTCAACCGCAAGCGCCGATGCCGGTGGCAATACTGGCCAGCAGCAACGCGCCGCAGGCCGGGCAATGGGTGGTCAGTGCTGACAGGAGCACCCGCAGTTTGTTGCTGACACCGATTAATGCGCAGAATATCGCCGCAGACCACAGCCTCGAACTGTGGGCCATCGCGCCGGGCGGAAAGCCGCATTCTCTCGGGTTACTGAATACGCAGCAACCGACACAACTGGCGCTGGCAACGAACATGCCGGATGCGGGCTTTACGCTGGCGATAAGCCTTGAGCCTCGCGGCGGTTCTCCGACGGGGCAACCCACAGGTGCCGTATTGTATAGCGGTGCGATGGCGCTTTGAAGGCAACACGCGCTGATTAACGGCGGGAATTATCCCGCCGTTATATTTCCCCTAATGAATACTTCAGGTTGTTACCTTTTATTATTCCTATGCCCTGCCGGAAAAAACCTGATAAAGATATATCCGCATACTGTCACTTACACTTAAAAATATCCTGACTCCCGTAATGAAAATAATTATCAGTCCTGATTTATTTTATCCGGGTAATAGCAGATGAAGTTCCGGATGAATCCTATCTACCTTATAAATCAGCATGATAATTTAAAAGCGAACCTGTTGCAGAGCTTATAAGTCATACGCTATCAGAACGATAGGAATGGTCGCCCTGCAATTTTTCAATTTATTGCTATACTGAATACAGTTATGAAATACATTAATAGCAATTAATTTTAATGAAACAAGGAGATATGTATATGAGTACCGCTAAACTGGTCAAAACGAAATCTTCTGAGCTTATCTATACACGCAATGATTTAGATGAAAGCGTCAAACTCAATACTATCAAGGTGCTGAACCGTCTGGTGACCGAATACATCGACCTGTCACTGATCACCAAGCAGGCACACTGGAATATGCGTGGTGCAAACTTTATTGCCGTACACGAAATGCTTGATGGCTTCCGTACCGCGATCATCGATCATCAGGACACCATTGCAGAACGTATTGTGCAGTTAGGCGGCGTGGCGTTGGGTACCGTTCAGGTTGTTAACGATAAAACTCCCCTGAAGAGCTATCCGACCAATATCCATAGCGTGCAGGAACACCTGAAAGCCCTGGCAGAACGTTATGGCGTCGTCGCTAATGACACGCGCAAAGCCATAAGCGAAGTCGAAGATGAAGACACCGCAGATATTTTTACTGCCGCATCGCGCGACCTGGATAAATTCCTGTGGTTCATTGAATCAAATATCGAGTAATCAGCGCCCCGGTAGCTGAAGGCATGTAACCGCAGCTACCCTACTTCTTCAAGTTCAGTACAAAACGGGCAGATGATAATCATCTGCCCGTTTTACCTTTTTACGAACCCTTGCGGGGAGGTCATAATGGCAAGCGGATGGGCGCAAGATGGCGCCGTGCAGGAACAGATTGATTCTACGGTAAATGATGCGGTCGATCGCGCACGTCAGTCTCTCGGGCATGGCGAAAGTGCGCATTACTGTAAAGAGTGTGGTGACCCGATCCCGGAGGCACGCCGTAAAGCGCTTCAGGGCGTGCAGTACTGCGTCACCTGTCAGGCAGTGCTGGATAAAAAGCAGCAGGATCACGCTGGCTACAACCGACGCGGCAGCAAAGACAGTCAGCTACGCTAATATTTTGTCATATGTCAGACTGCACCATTATGGTTCAATGAAAGTCCTACCCCCCGTTATTATCTCCCCCTCATTAATATGTTTGCTTCAAAATTGAGCACACATTTTACTCATGTATCAATAAAGTTAGAGCAAGTTATCATTTGAGCAGCGTAGTTGTTAATTAATGATTGTTTAAAATACAAGATATGGTTAATGATAAAACCACGCACCATAAGAGAACATTGCCACATGTAACAATGCACTCATTTGGTGCTAACCGACTTTCAATCACTGCTTAAACGGTTCAGCAACGCGATAAATCATTGAATTTTAATAAATATAAAATTTGGCATAAATATTGCATTATAGCGCCGTAACATAAAGTCGTTCCCATAATATGTACAAAGGAAATTCCCTGATGAAGTCACTCTTAAAAGTTTCCCTGGCCGCGTTAACCCTGGCCTTTGCCGTTAGCTCACACGCAGCAGACAAAAAATTGATCGTAGCTACCGACACTGCGTTTGTACCGTTTGAATTCAAACAAGGCGACAAGTACGTCGGCTTCGACATTGACCTGTGGGACGCGGTCGCAAAAGAGATGAAAGTCTCCTATGAACTGAAACCGATGGACTTCGGCGGCATCATTCCTGCCCTGCAGACACACAACATCGATCTGGCGCTGGCGGGGATCACCATCACACCTGAACGTAAAAAAGCCATCGACTTCTCTGACGGCTATTACAACAGCGGCCTGATGGTGATGGTTAAGAGCAATAACGACAGCATCAAAAGCGTGGCTGATCTGAAAGGCAAAACCGTTGCAGTGAAAAGCGGCACCAGCTCCGTTGATTACATGAAAGCTAACGTACAGACCAAAGATCTGCGTCAGTTCCCGAACATCGACAGCGCTTATATGGAACTGGGCACTGGCCGCGCTGATGCGGTAATGCACGACACGCCAAATATCCTGTACTTCATCAAAACGGCCGGTAAAGGTCAGTTCAAAGCAGTCGGTGATTCACTGGCTGGACAGCAGTACGGTATTGCTTTCCCGCAAGGCAGTGACCTGCGTGAAAAAGCCAACGCGGCGCTCAAAACCATCAAAGAGAATGGGACTTACGCGGCGATCTACAAAAAATGGTTTGATAGCGAACCTAAATAAGCCCTTTTTCATTTAAGTCGTTCCTTTTTCAGAAAGAGCACTTGATAAGAAGCGCCTGCCAGTGATGCTGACCAGGCGCAGTTTGTTGTTATACCAGGAGATAATCCATGCAGTTTGACTGGAGCGTAATTTGGCCCGCTCTGCCTATCCTGCTCGAAGGCGCCAAAATGACATTGTGGATTTCGGTCCTCGGTCTGGTTGGCGGCCTGATTATTGGTGTGATTGCGGGCTTTGCCCGCGCGTTCGGTGGCTGGTTTAGCAGCAACGTCGCACTGGTGTTTATCGAGCTTATTCGCGGCACGCCTATCGTCGTACAGGTGATGTTCATTTATTTCGCACTGCCGATGATGGTGCCCGATCTGCGGATCGACCCTTTCAGCGCGGCGGTGGTGACGATCATCATCAACTCCGGTGCTTATATCGCTGAAATTACACGAGGCGCGGTGTTGTCGATTCACAACGGTTTCCGTGAAGCCGGTCTGGCGCTGGGCCTGTCGCGCCGTGCGACGCTACGTTACATCATCATGCCGCTGGCATTGCGCCGTATGCTGCCACCGTTAGGTAACCAGTGGATTGTGAGTATCAAGGATACGTCGCTGTTTATCGTTATCGGTGTGGCCGAACTGACCCGTCAGGGCCAGGAAATTATTGCCGGTAACTTCCGCGCTATGGAAATCTGGAGTGCGGTTGCTGTTATCTATCTGATCATCACGCTGGCTCTGAGCTTTGTTCTGCGCCGCTTAGAACGCAAACTGAAAATTATATGATTGAATTCAAGAACGTCTCAAAACACTTTGGTAAAACCCAGGTGCTCCACGACATCGATCTGAACATTTCTCAGGGAGAAGTCGTGGTTATCATCGGGCCATCCGGCTCCGGTAAATCCACGCTGTTGCGTTGCATCAATAAGCTGGAAGAAATCACGTCCGGTGAACTGATTGTCGATGGCCTGAAAGTGAATGATCCGAAAGTGGATGAACGTCTGATCCGCCAGGAAGCCGGTATGGTGTTCCAGCAGTTCTATCTGTTTCCGCACATGACGGCGCTGGAAAACGTGGCTTTCGGCCCGATCCGCGTTCGTGGTGCGTCGAAGGATGAAGCCAATAAACTGGCGAAAGAGTTGCTGGCAAAAGTGGGCCTGTCTGAACGCGCCAACCACTATCCGTCAGAGCTTTCCGGTGGCCAGCAGCAGCGTGTGGCAATTGCCCGTGCTCTGGCGGTGAAACCTAAACTGATGCTGTTTGATGAGCCAACCTCTGCGCTCGATCCTGAACTGCGTCACGAAGTGCTGACCGTCATGAAACAACTGGCGGAAGAAGGCATGACGATGGTTATCGTGACCCATGAAGTCGGCTTCGCCGAGAAAGTGGCATCACGCTTAATCTTTATCGACAAAGGTCGCATTGCAGAAGACGGCAAACCGGCAGATCTGGTGAACAATCCGCCGAGTGAACGTCTGCGTGAGTTCCTGCAACACGTTTCGTGATGCAGAAGGCCGCTGCAACGGGGCGGCTAACCGAACGCTTTCTCACTCGCCGTGAAGGCTGAATTGTGAAAATTTCGGTTTCTCAAGTGCGGTGATCGCTTAACGCGCTGCGCCGAAACCGCCCAAGAGAGGGAAGTGCTTTCCCTCTCTTGGATCTCTCCCCACTTTTTTACTCCGCGCTTTCGCTGGCTGGCTATGTTCCAGTTATCACAGCGACAGGCGCGAAATCTTGCCGCTTTGCGGTGCCTTCTCTCGGTGTTCGAGCCATAGGTCTCGAACCCGCTCCGTTCAGCAAGCTTTCTGAATCGCCCGTGAGTTTCCACATACTCGATCTGCTCCTCCCCCTGCGAACTGTCTCTTATACACATCTCAAATTACGAGGAAATGGCCGTAATTTGAGAAATATAGCTTACTGATTTTAAAGGAAATATTTTCGAGTTACTCAAGCGCGAGCTTAAAATAATTTTCTTATAAAACAACAGTATAGACACTTGTGTATAAGAGACAGCCCTGCGAAGGGGGAGGCGGGGAGGGGGTTTTAATAACGACTCAGTGATGAAGTTACTCGTAATATTACCTGAATCTATGCTTTACATTGATTACATTTTTGTTTGCGAGATGCTTTCCAATGCTTTGAAAAGCCAGTTTTTTATTAAATTAATCGGCGTAAATTGTTTCCTGCTGCGGCAAAATCCGTAGCCAGGATTTGCAACCTGTGACATTTGAAATATTCATGGTTAAATACACCGTGGATCTCCGCCAGCATATTATGGCGGATCAGACAGAGCAGCCTTCGGGCTGGCTGGTTTTCTCAAATGTCCGGTATTGCAAACTCTGTTTGATCTGCCACCCATGCGATTTGCAACGCATGTATGACGCCACACCAAACATTTGAGGGTTTACCATGATTATTTCTACTTCTTTACCGAATCCTACCGCTGATGGCCTGTTCGATAAGACACCGCTTGAACCCGATGAACTTTGTGATCAATGCCGAGCACTCTGTCTGGCTATCACCGAAATCTGCAATCCAGTCGCTAAAGAATACTGAATTTTGTTCTTTTGGAAAGGCTGAACCTCTTAAACGATGTGCTAGCATTTTCAGCAAATGATGAAGACGTTATGGATCAAATAGCCGTTTGAGTCGTCTTTAAAACCCCCTCCCCGCCTCCCCCTTCGCAGGGGGAGGAGCAGATCGAGTATGTGGAAACTCACGGGCGATTCAGAAATCTTGCTGAACGGAGCGGCCTGAAGACCTATGGCTTCAGGACCGAGAGAAGGCACCGCGCAGCGGCAAGATTTCCAGCCTGTCACGGTGGTACCTGAAACATAGCCAGCCAGCGAAGCGCTTGTTGTAAAGGCGGGGAGGAATCCAAAGGAGGGAAAGCACTTCCCTCCTTTGGGCGGTTTCGGCGCAGCGCGTTAAGCGATCACCGCACTTGAGAAACCGAAATTTTCACAATTCAGCCTTCACGGCGAGTGAGAAAGCGTTCGGTTAGCCGCCCCGTTGCAGCGGCCTCCTGCCACTAATGCCTCGTCTGTTCCTTTTCCCTCGCGACGACAGAAAACTCCGCCATCATTCGCACCAGATCTTGCATGCCGAGATTTACCTGATTGATCACATCACCCGCATTGCGGCTCAGTGCAACGCCGCCGCCCGCGCGGCTGACACAATTCCCCATGCCGTCAATCGCAGCCATCACACCGTCGCGGATGTTTTGTGTGAGCTGATCTATCTCAACAGCCGCTTTGCGGGACTGATCGGCCAGTGACCGGACTTCCCCCGCCACCACAGCAAACCCCCTCCCTTGCTCACCCGCGTGCGCAGCTTCAATAGTCGCGTTGATGGCCAGCAAATTGGTCTGTGAGGAAATACGGCGGATGGTGTCAACCATTTCGCCAATGCGTTCCGAAGTCTGACCCAGTTGTCCGATGATATCGGAAGTCCGCCGTGCCAGCGCTTCCACTTCCTGCATATCTTCCACGGCTTGCCGGACGATGGTTACCCCCTCTGCCGCCGTTTTATCAGTGGTCAGCGACAGTTCATGCACATGTGTCATCATGCTTTCCTGCTGACGCTGCTGATGCATCTGATCCGTAATGTCATGCGCAATTTTAACGATCTTTATCACTTTGCCGTCATCATCTATCACCGGATTATAACTCGCTTCCAGCCAGACAGGCTGGCCGCGGCCATTGATGCGCTCAAAACGCCCGAGAATAAACTCACCGCTTCGCAGACGCTGCCAGTGATGGCGGTAATCGAGGGAATCACGGTATTGCGGGAGACAAAACATCGTGTGGGAATGGCCCTTAATTTGCTGTAAAGAATATCCCATGAGTTTCAGGAAGTTATTGTTCGCAGAAATCACACTCCCCTCAGGTGTAAAGGTAATCAGTGCCATCGAGCGGTCTAGCGCTTGTAAAATTCCCTGGTGTTCGTGCGATTCGTTAATTCTTTCGGATACATCGCTGGCAATTTTAATTATCTCAGTCACTTTTCCTTGTTTGTTTTTTACCGGAACATACGTCGCTTCGAGCCAGATGATATTTCCATTCTTCTGTACACGTTTAATATTCCCGCTGACCGACTTTCCCTGCCGTAAACCTTCCCAATGGAGACGGTACGCATCACTGGCAACAAATTCCGGGGTGCAAAAAATCCGATGAGGCTGGCCCATCACCTCGCCTCTGCTGTACCCCATGCTGCTGAGAAACAGATCATTGACCTCAAGCACCACGCCTTCCGGCGTAAAGGCAATCATCGGAACCGCCAGCTGGATCGCAGCGAATTTATCACGCCATGCCGCACTAAACTGATGAGAAAATAATTGCATAGGACAGACACCCTGTGGCTGATAACGTGAATTAATGCGTAAACGCAATTAATTGATAAAAAATGCACGTGCTAATTTCCACAGGTGATAAGTAAAGTTACTCATACTCTGCGAAAGATTAGTCTGACCCCTGGGTGGGTTTTAGGCAGGCGTGTACAAAATATAAATATTGCGGTAATAAACAAACTCACCCGCAAAATCATTACTCTGATAATTAATCAATTTTATTATAGTGAATTAAGCTTAATTTAATTTACCGAAAAAGAAAGGGGCTGGCAGCAGTATTTTTTCCAGCGCATACATCGTCAGATGAACACGCTGGGATACAGGAATTCACAACGTGATCAGGCTGACCAGCGTTTGATTGCCCAACTTTTTTGCTGCGAAGGTGTCAGGAAGGTCCAGGCGACAAAACGGCTGATCTTGTTGCCATGCACCATTTCGACCGTGCGGACATCTGTCGCGCCTTCTTCGCGAAGTGCATCATACAATAACGGCAGCGTGGTTTTTTTGGAAACCAGCACGGTATACCAGAAGCAGTTCTGCGCCTTACCGGCACTTTCTTCTGCCATGCGGACAACAAAGGCTTCTTCCCCGCCCTCACACCATAATTCGTTGTGCTGACCACCGAAGTTAAGCTCCGCCGTACCCGCACGTCTGTCCAGACCGAGATTCTGGCGTTTGCGCTGGCTACCGGATGCCGCATCTGCCGCCGACGCGTGGAATGGCGGATTACATAACACTGCATCGTAACGCTCATCGTGGCGGATAATGGTGTCGAGAATACGCTGCGGTTTCGCCTGTAAACGGAAACGCACCTGGTTGGTCAGTTGCGGGTTGGTGGCGACAATTTTTTTAGCTGCCGCCATCGATACCGGATCGATCTCACTGGCGGTAAAGCGCCAGCCATATTCGCGCAAGCCAATAATCGGATAAATACAGTTCGCGCCAACACCGATATCCAGCACAGAAATGTCTTTTCCCTGTGGGATATTGCCATTATTGCTGCCAGCCAGTAAGTCAGCCAGATGATGGATATAATCCGCACGCCCCGGGATTGGCGGGCACAGATAGTCCGCCGGGATATCCCAGTTTTCAATCTGATAGCAATCGCGCAGTAAGGCGCGGTTCAGGGCTTTTACCGCCTGAGCATTGGCAAAATCAACCGACAAATCGCCCCATTTATTTTCGACCACGAACGGTGCAAGTTCCGGGCTGCTGGCAATCAGGGCCGGGAAATCATAGCGGCTGCGATGACGATTTCGCGGGTGAAGACCGCTTTTTTCCTGAGGGAAGACTTTCTTTTTTTCCACCTGAGTGACTCTCCGAAAGGTGTGCGCGACGCATAAGATATGCGATGGGGCGTTAGATATTCATCAATGGCGCACAAGATACCACAAAGTGCCGCCGCCTGCCGGATGCATACAGACTGAGACGGGCACATAAAAACGGTCACCCCCCGGTTAAATCGGGTAATGTACAAATCATAGTCTTTATGAATTATTTGCTGAGGAAAATCATGAGCACTGATGATCGCTATTACTATGAACCCGCTAAAGGCCACGGCCTGCCCCATGACCCGTTAAATGCCATTGTCGGCCCGCGTCCGATTGGTTGGATCTCATCACGTAATGCCGCCGGACAGCGCAATCTCGCACCCTACAGCTTTTTCAACTGCTTCAATTACCGCCCGCCGATCATCGGTTTCGCCAGCAGTGGCTGGAAAGACAGCGTGGCAAACATTGTCGAAACCGGTGAATTTGTCTGGAACCTGACCACCCGCGGGCTTGCCGTTAAAATGAATGAGAGTTCGGCTTCGCTGGAACACGGCGCGGATGAGTTTGAATTCGCGGGCCTGACGCCACAACCCGGCAGCCTCGTTGCCGCCGACCGCGTACTGGAAAGTCCGGTGAATTTTGAATGCCGGCTCACGCAATGCATTCAGCTGAAAACGGCAGCCGGCGGCGATATTGATACCTGGCTGGTCCTGGGCGAAGTCGTGGGTGTTCATATTGCCTGGCATTTACTGGTTGATGGTGTGTATCAGACGGCCCTCGCTGAACCGGTATTACGCGCGGGTGGCCCTTCCGCTTACTATGGTATTTCCGAAGATTTGCGCTTCGATCTTATCCGCCCGGACGCCCGCTGAGTTCAGATTCAGCCCAAAAAAAGCCACCGCACGATGGATACCGGCGGTGGCTTTTACAGGCGTATTATAACGTGCTGGCGTAACTATTTACGGCCGTAATTCTGCTCAACAAAATCGGCAAAGTCCTGACACATAGCATCATCGCCGTCCGCGCTGTCTGCCAGGATCAGCGTGCCATCCACTACGCGGATATGTACATTCAGGTCAAAGTCCGCTGCAGGCTGCTCACGTTCTGATGCTTTTTCAATCGTCCGCTGCGCGTCCTGCCAGGCCGCATCCACCGTCTGATTACAGGCCTGCGCCAGATAATCCGGATTAAATCCTTCACCGGTCAGACTGCGCAACGTATCGTCGTGACTGACGCTGTTCCCCGGTGTCCAGTAATGTCTGGCCAGATCCGGGCCAATGGCCGGATTATCGGTCAGATAGCCATCACGTTTAAGGAAGAAGGCACGCGTCTGTTCAACGGCCATCATCGCCAGCAGATAGCCCTGATAGGAACAGGCAGATTCCATAGAAAGTAAGTGCGGAATGGCAAGCGTCGGACGCGGACTGCCGGTTACGCCCAGAATATGGGTTTCGACATCACGCGCCAGCGCTGTCATGGCTTCCGGTGTGCGCTTCTCATCCGGCCACTGATAAAGCTGCCACTCGAAATACGGCACCAGCAGAATGTGGCGTTCATTGAAGGAACGCATCGGCTGACGGGCTTCAATGCTTGCACGGATCAGTTCATCCGGCACCGGTTCACCCGCAGTATTTTTCGCGTAACGCTTCAGCCAGTCTGCATCTTCCAGCAGGCTGTCGCAGAACATGGACTGTGTTTCCGCATAGGCCATCGACGTCGGCGGAAATTCCTGCGAGAAGCATGGCGCATTCTGGCGGATATTGGCGAAGTGCGCCGCATGGCCACCTTCATGGAACAACGTATTCAAACCATTCGCACCACTCCCAATCTGATCAGGTTTCGCCAGGCTGGTGAAATTGATCACCGCCGGCACCCATTTACCGTTGTCGTAGAACGGCGGTACCGGCCCGTGCATAAAACCATTTTCAAACTTGCCTTCGCGCACCAGTAAATCCAGCTGCATCTCTGCACCGTTAAAACCGATATTCAGGCGTTTGAAACTGTCTATCCAGCGACGCAGGGAATCAGCGAACGGAAAGTAAGGATCGAGCTGACGGGTGACGTCACCGGCGCTGGCAAAGCGAATATTCCATGGCAGCAGCGCGGCGTCGCCTTCACGCGCCACCAGTTCATTGAGGCTGCGGGTGTTGCTTTCACGGGTTTGTTCTTCGAAACGATCAAGGATGGTGAATAACTGTTCCGGCGACATGCGCTCGGTTTTATTCACTTTGTAGTCGAAGTAATTGCGGTAACCAAGCTGACGCGCAAAGCGGTTACGCAAGCCAATCAACTCAGGTAAACCGTTATGCAGCAGCCAGTCCTCCAGTTCGCGCAACGCATTTTGCGAGCTCCGGCGATAAGCTTCGTTTTCGTTATTCGCCTGATTAGTCAGCAGCTCACCGAGGGAGGCATTAACACGCTCGCCTTTGCTGTTGATGTGCGTCATACGGTACTGCTTACGTTTGCCGAACAGTACGGATTCCGCCTGAATAATTTCATCAAGCAGCGCCTGCGCTTTGGGGTCTTCAATCACATTGCAGTCAAAGAAATTCAGCCAGCCATGCAGGCCATGCAGCAAGGCATCACGCGTCTCACTGGCAGATTCTTTTTCGACGCGGGTAATTGCATCACGTAATTCCTGCGGGCGGGAAGGTTCAGCGATAAAACGTTTGTAAGCCGTTTCGGCAGCGGAGAAAGCGGCGGAAACGCTATCATCACCGGTGCCCATATAGTATTGCCAGAATAAATTCTCTTTATCCTGATGGACTTTGAGGTAATCGCGATTGAGGGCGTTAAAGTAGTCCTGAGCCTGTGTCATGCATTCGTCTCTGCTGAAAGTTAACGAGATTATGCATTGAGTGTATGTTCGCAAAGCGGTTATGTCGATATGGCAGAACCGCTTTTGAATGTCAGGCTGGGGTGTGCGGAGATCAGTTTTTCTTGACAAATTCTGATTTGAGTTTCATCTGACCGAAACCGTCAATTTTGCAGTCGATGTTATGATCGCCCTCGACTAAGCGGATGCCTTTCACTTTAGTGCCGATTTTCAGCATTGAAGAACTGCCTTTCACCTTAAGGTCTTTGATCACGGTGACAGAATCGCCATCCGCCAGCAAATTACCATTGGCATCCACCACTTTCAGCACATCATCATCCGCAGCGGCATCGCCGTTCATGGACCACACATGTCCACATTCAGGGCAGTTAAGCATTTCACCGTCCTGCCAGGTGAATTCGGATTTACAAGTCGGGCAAGCGGGCAATGTTTCCATAGTTAAGTCTCCATAAATATTTATAAAAAAACGAATGAAATCATAAAATAAATTTCGTAGTTCCTTTATTTTAACGTTTAACCCCCCTTTTGAACAGGGTAACGGAGTTTTTGGGGAGCTGAGACAAACCTAAACGCAGGATTTATAGAGTAATAAGGGCTGTTTTTTAACTCCTCCCCTTCGCAGGGGAGGGAGCGGATCGAGTTCGCCAGAACGTAATCAGAAAATCTGATCCACAATCATTTTCGCTTCGGCCATATCGGCACAAACGCCGGTCGCCACCAGGCAGCACATCAGTTGAGTCAGAATTGCCTGCGGGATAGCGCGCTCGCCATTCAGACACTGAGTGATGTACGCGACGGTGGTCTCCACGTCTTTGGTTGCCGGTACGTCCGCGCTGAAAATCTCTTCCTTTTCTGCCAGTACACGCTGTTCACCACCGGCGATAAAGTGTGTCTGCGGGAAGCGTGAAGGGTTAGCATACACTTCACCTTCGGTGCCCTGTGTCAGAAGTGCACGGCCATCAATCTGGCGGAAGAACGACGAAACACGCTGCACATATTCAGGGTGCGAAACGCTTGATAAACGCAGGGAGTCCTGGCCGGTAAAGGGTGTGATAAGTTTCGCCAGTGTATGGCTGCTGTTTCGCACCCCCAACTGCCAGCGCAACGCGAGTTGTTGACTGACCGGCGGGCAAAGTACGGAAACCGGCACAAATACCGGCGCGTTAGCGGCATCTGTCAGTTGTTGCGCGTCCTGCTGGCTTTGCGCTGCGCGGATACCCAGCGCGCGGAAAATCTCAGCGCTGGTGATGCGGGTCGGATCTTCATCCACGCCATGCACCAGCACCGGCAAACCAAGACGGCTGAGCAGGATCGCCAGCAGCGGCGTCAGATTCGCCTGTTTGCGTGCACCGTTATAGGAGGGGATCACCACCGGCAGCGGGCGCTCAGCAGGTGCCTGAAGGCGCATTACGCGCTCCTCCATCGCCTGATAAAAACCGAGCATTTCCTCTTCCGCTTCGCCTTTAATACGTAACGCAATCAGCAGCGCACCGAGTTGCAGATCCGCCACCTTGCCCGCCAGCATGTCGCGATACAACGCATACGACTGCTCACGATCCAAATCGCGGGCGTGATTTTTACCCCGTCCTACTTCTTTGATGAGTCTGGTGTAATCCATCGTAGCCTTACCTTAATCTGTGCAAGCATATATGGGTGCAAAGACGCTACCGTCTGCGCGTGCGGCGGCGAACCGGGTCTTTCTTCGCAGCCTTGAGAATATCCGGGCGCTTCACTGAACCGGGCGCGGGCATTTCACGGTGTTCAATCGGGAATACCGGCAAAGCAGCCAGCAGGCGTGCACCATAATTTTTGGTCAGCAGGCGCTTATCGTAAATCACGATTTCGCCCGTACATTCATGGCTGCGGATCAGTCGCCCGACCTGCTGAATCAGATTGAATGATGCGCTGGGTAAACTCTGCACTTCAAACGGATAACGTTTCAGCGTTTTCAGCCACTCGCCTTCCGTCAGAATAACCGGACTGTCGACAGGGGGGAAAGCGATCTTATGGATGTGCACCTGCGTCAGCAGTTCCCCTTTGAGATCTAAGCCTTCCGCGAACGATTGCAGGCCGACCAACACGCTGGTGGTGCCGGCTGCAACCCGTTTACGGTGTTCCTCAACCAGCCGGTAACGCGGCTGATCGCCCTGAACCAGTAACATCAGACGTAAGTCCGGTAACAGGGCTACAAATTGTTGTAACGCACGGTTGCTGGCAAATAACACCAGCTGGCCGGTATGCAATCCTTTCGCCAGTTCAGCGCGGAAAAAATCCGCCATTTCCCCGATGTGCGCGGCTTCATTCGCCATCACCGGCTCCAGCGTCATTTGCGGAATGACCAGCTTGCCCTGCGTAACATGGCTGAACGGCGAATCCAGACTGACAAAGCGGTCACCGGCCTTTTCCGTCAGTCCGCTCATTTCCTGAAGCCGGGAAAAACTGTTCAGTGAGCGCAGTGTCGCGGAAGTGATGACGACATGCGGCACCTTTCGCCACAGCATTTTTTCCAGTTGTTCACTGACACGGATCCCCGCGCAATGAAATACCAGATGTGTCTGGTTATCGAAATAGGAACGCGTTACCCATTTACCAATCGGTGCATTCGAGGCTTTATCCAGCGCCGCCAGTCGCCACAGTTTACTCATGGTTTCGAGATAACCCTGCATGCGGCTCATATGTAAAATCGCGCGGTGTAAACGCAAAATATCGTGCTTACCGGTTTTCTCGCTCAGATCGTTGACCATGTATTCTGCCAGGCTGCGCAAACCATCGGTGAGTTTAAACAGGCGGCTGCATTGTTCAGTCAGTTCCAGCGGCAAAATGCCCAGTTCAAAGCGGTACTCCGCTTCCGGTTCAGCAGGCGGCAGAGACTGGCTGACCGATTGCTCGACCAGCACCAACAGTTCGCGCATTTCAGCACAGTGATTATGCAGGCGTTCCGCATTGGTCAGCGGTGGCGGATTTTTCGGGGTGAACAGCGCCAGACATTGCTCAATCTGGCGCACAAAGTTATCCAGTTGCAGGTTATTCCACACCGCCGTAATTTCGGCATCGACTTCCAGTGCATCCCGCGCCACGTCCGGTAAATGGTGGCCTTCATCCAGCACCAGCAGCAAATCTTTCGCTGGCGGCAATACCGATTCAGATTCCAGCGCGGCCATCACCAGTGCATGGTTGGTCACTACTACATCGGCGCTTTCAATTTCTTTACGCGCCACAAAGTACGGACATTCGCGGAAATAATGACAGTTACGGCTGAGGCAGTTGGCTTTGTCCGTGCTGATTTTTATCCACAGCGGATCGTCAATCGTTTTCTGGTAATGATCGCGCAATCCGTCCCACTCGTACCGGGAGAGTGCGGTTTCCAGCGTTTTACAGAATTTCTGCTCCTCTCCGCTGGAAGGCGCCAGCTCATCGCCGAGGAATAACCCGAGATCGCCCTGCGCATTCTCATTACTCATTGCCGCCAGGTTGCGCGGACAGACATAACGACCACGCCCGAACGCGCCCGTGAATTTCAGGTCAGGGATGATTTTTTTCAGCAGGGGTAAATCCTTACTGAAAATCTGATCCTGCAACGCCACATTCGCGGTGCTGACGATCAGCGGTTTTTCTTCCTCACGGCTGACGGCAATGCCGGGGATCAGGTAGGACAGCGTTTTCCCGACGCCGGTTGGCGCTTCGATGGCCAGATGCCGTGCCGAGTCACCCGAGAACGCTTTAGCCACCTCTGCAATCATCTGACGTTGCGGAGCGCGGGAAATAAAGTCCGGGATTTGCTGTTGCAGGGCTTTGTACCACTGGCTTATCTGATTTTTTACTGCGGGGGAAAGCGCCATGCATCTCTTTTTAGTTGAAAGTAAGACCGGAGTGTCAGCGGCTATTGTCACACAGACCGGCGGCTGGCGCAGCCCGAAATCGCGGATCCGGGCATTTGGCGTGGTCGAATTTTATGGAGAAAAAAGGGAGGACGTGTAAAAAAAGAAAAAGTTCATTTCTGACTGTCATAAATTGATCACAAATATACGGTAAAAAACTCTCGCTGAGAAAAATCCGAGCCCACACGGAATGCACAGCAAAAAATGATGATTAACGTCTTTCCATAAGACTTCATATAAAGCTTTCCCGAAAAGCTTTTAATAGAAAATGCAGGGTAAAAATTCATGAAACGTAATATTCTGGCACTTTTAATTCCTGGTTTACTGATTGCATCAGGAGCTCACGCAGCGGAAGTTTATAATAAAGACGGTAATAAACTGGATCTGTACGGTAAAGTAAAAGGTCTGCATTACTTCTCTGACTCGGCCAGCAATGACGGTGACCAGAGTTATATTCGTTTCGGTTTTAAAGGCCAGACACAAATTAATGACCTGATCACCGGCTACGGCCAGTGGGAATACAACGTCATGGCTAACCATGCTGAATCTGACAGCAAAACACCCAGCACAACCGGCACGAAAACCCGTCTGGCTTTCGCTGGTTTGAAATTCGGTCAGTACGGTTCCGTCGATTATGGCCGTAACTACGGCGCACTGTACGACGTTGAAGCCTGGACCGATATGTTCCCTGAGTTCGGCGGCGACGGTTATACCAAAGCTGACCGCTTCATGACCGGCCGTACCAACGGCGTAGCCACTTACCGTAACCGTGGCTTCTTCGGCCTGGTTGACGGTCTGAACGTTGCCGTTCAGTATCAGGGCAAAAATGAAAACGACGGTCGCGGCAGCAGCACAGCGAACGGCGACGGTTATGCACTTTCTACCACTTATGCACTGGGTGACACCGGCGTGAGCTTCGGCGGCGCGTATGCGTCTTCAGACCGCACCACGGCTCAGAGTAATTCCACTTACGGCAAAGGTGATAAAGCGGACGCATGGACAGGCGGCATGAAATATGACGCTAATGGCGTTTATTTAGCCGCCATGTATGCTGAAACCCGTAATATGCTGGCTATTACTGTGCCTGGCGGAATTGCAGGCGCACCGGCTGGCAGCGGTTTTGCGAATAAAACACAAACCTTCGAAGCTGTTGCACAATATCAGTTTGAAAATGGCCTGCGCCCTTCACTGGGTTACGTCCAGACTAAAGCGAAAGATATTGAAAACATCGGTGATGCCGACCTGGTTAAATACGTTGACGTAGCCGCGACCTATTATTTCAACAAAAATATGTCCGCTTATGTTGATTATAAAATCAACCAACTGTCTGACGACAATAAACTGGCTCTGAACAACGACGATGTCACTGCTGTTGGCCTGGTTTATCAGTTCTAAATTTAAGCGTTAACCCCCTCATTGTTATTTCTCTGTCTTTGATTTTTTTGGCCGGACTCACCCTCCGGCCCTTTTCATTTCTGCCATTTTCCCGCTATATCTCGCGTAATGCGTCATTTATTCTTCCACACCCCGCTGAATCTGCTACAGTTTTAACGATTTTCATGAATGCGAATCTTTCTTAACAAGCATAGGGACAACCAATGAATAAAATTTCGCTTTGCACCACCAGTGCTTTAATCATGCTGGCCCTCAGCGGCTGTGCGCAGCAAAAACCAGATGCCCAACAGAAGCTGAACGATCAGTCCGTCATGGCGCTGAACTGGTTCCAGCAATCTGGTGAATATCAGGCACTGGCTTATCAGGCATTTAATACGGCAAAAATGGCCTATGACCAGGCGCAGCCTCTGGCCGGTCAGAAGAAAGCGGTTGTCGTTGACCTCGATGAAACTATGCTCGATAACAGCGCATACAGTGCGTGGCAGGTCAAAGCGAACAAGCCATTCGACAGCAAAACCTGGGCTCAGTGGACCGCAGCCCGCCAGGCAATGGCCGTTCCGGGCGCTGTTGAATTCGCCAATTACGTCAACACCCACGGTGGCACGATGTTCTATGTGTCTAACCGCAAAACCAGCGAATACGCCGCAACACTGGATAACATGAACCGTCTGGGCTTTACCGGCGCCAACGAAAAAACCTTGTTGCTGAGTTCTGATACCTCCAACAAACAGCCACGTTTTGATTCCATCAAGGCTGCGGGCTATCACGTGGTGATTTACATCGGCGACAACCTGAATGATTTTGGTTCTGCAACCTACCATCAGGGTAACGAGCAGCGCCGCGCGTTTGTGAATCAGAACCATCAGCACTTCGGCACACAATATATCGTGCTACCGAACCCGCTGTACGGCGACTGGGAAAGCGGTCTGGCGAAGGATTACAACAAGTTAACACCTGAGCAGAAATTGTCAGCACGCGAGCAGAATCTGAAAGCGTGGAACGGGAAATAAGCCCGTTGCGGTTTGCTCCTCCCCTTCGCAGGGGAGGAAGCGGATCGGTGAACGCCTGAGTAATGTCTGCCTTTTGTCAGGACATAACGTTAAATCTCCGGATCCCCCACTAACCCGTCAATCAGTATCTGCGGAGTCCCTTGCGAGCAGCGCTCAATTCTGCCGCGCACCCCGTAGACCCGCGCCAGACTGTCGGCGGTGATCACCTCTTCCGGTTCGCCATCGGCAATCAGATTGCCATCTTTAAGCATCAGTATACGGTCGCCGTGACGCAGGGCGATATTGATGTCATGGACGACAACCACCGTCACGATATTGCGTTTCCGGGTTTCCTTACGCACCAGATCCATGACATGGAACTGATAGTTGAGATCCAGTGCGCTGAGCGGTTCGTCGAGCAAAAGTAACGAAGGCTGACGGATCAGGGATTGTGCCAGGCCGACCAGTTGCTTCTGGCCACCGGAAAGCTGATCAAGATAACTCAGCGCCAGATGCTCGATACCCAGCTGG
The DNA here is from genome assembly GCF_004195095.1 of Rahnella sp. CFA14(1/10). Lineage (NCBI taxonomy): Bacteria > Pseudomonadati > Pseudomonadota > Gammaproteobacteria > Enterobacterales > Yersiniaceae > Rahnella > Rahnella sp. CFA14(1/10). The sequence continues at coordinate 381,519 of NZ_SEWS01000004.1, forward strand.
CGCAAAAGCGCCATCACTTTCTCCGTGCCTTGCGCATTCCTGCCTTTCCCACCGGAGGCGCGCTGTGCCACGATGATCGACTCCAGCACATGCAGATGCACACCCGCAGGCAGAGTTTGCGGCAGGTAAACCACCTGCTCTGCACGTCGCGCAAACGGCATCGGCATTAAATCATGTCCGTCAAGCATCAGCTGCCCTTCTGCCCGGTTAAGCCCGGCGAGGGCGCGCAGCAACGTCGATTTACCGCTACCGTTTGGCCCGAGCAGTACCGTAATTTTCCCACGGGGTAACATTGGCACATTCAGATGGCGGATCACGTGGCGCTTCGGGTATCCCGCGTTAAAATCGCGGATTTGCAACCCCTGCGTAGCGACATTCAGTAAATCTTCAGGACGCATTTCTAACATCTCAGACATCAGACATTCCCCCGGTGACGAAGAATAATACTCAGGAAGAACGGCACGCCAACCAGAGACGTTACGATGCCGACAGGAATAATGACGCCCGGCACCAGATTTTTAGAGGCCACCGAAGCCATCGATAACACCAGTGCGCCAATCAGTGCACTGGCGGGCAGGTAGAAACGGTGATCTTCACCAAACATCAGGCGGGCGATATGCGGTGCCACCAGCCCGATGAAACCGATCGGCCCGACGAATGCCACCGCCAGCGCGGAAAGAATACTGATGCGCAGCAGCGTCCCCAGACGCAGACGGCGTACATCAATACCAAAGCTGACAGCGCGATCTTCACCCAGCCGCAGCGCCGTGAGTTTCCACGCGCTCATCATCGACCACGGCAGCAGGATCAGGAAAGCCAGAACCATCACACCGAGTTTGACCCAGGACGCCCTCGCCAGGCTGCCCATCGTCCAGAAAACCAGCCCCTGTAAGGTATCTTCGGTGGCGATAAATTGCATCAGCGAAACCAGTGCGTTGAAAGTAAAGACCAGCGCAATACCAAACAGCACGACGCCGGAGCTGGCAACGCGTGTCCAGCGGGTGATGCCGTCGAGCATCAGTGCGGCAAATAAGGCAAAAATGAAGGCGTTGGCGGAGATAAACCATTGATCCGGTACCCCCGGAATACCGATGCCAAGCACAATCGCCAGCGCGGCACCGAATGCCGCAGCAGAAGACACGCCCAGCGTAAACGGACTGGCCAGCGGATTATTGAGGATGGTCTGCATTTCAGCACCGGCCAGGCCCAGTGACATCCCGACCGCCACCGCCATCAGCGCGTAAGGCAGACGAATGTCCCAGACAATGACCCGCGTACCCGGATCCGCCGCCGCAGCATCAAACAGCGTTTTCCACAGCGTGCCAAGTGATAACCCCGAAGGCCCCATAATGAAATCAATCACCAGTGAGACGACAATCGCCAGTACCAGGATCAGCATAATAAACAAACGGCGACGTACGATATTCTGGTATCGCCCCATAACGCTGTCTTCTGCGTTGCCTTTCACCGCCAGGGCGGGTTCGGTAGTTGCACTCATTTTCGCTACAATCTCATTAAGTTAAAAACTTACGGCGGAAGAACCTGTTCTGCGGTTCCCGTAGGAAGGCAATAAATGATAATAATTATCAATGTGTTTTGCAAAACCTATCAGGCATGCAGATTAAACAAGGGGTAACAAAGCATGACGTTATAAGTCTTCCGGCATGGATCGCAGGCAAAAAAAAGCGGAGCCTGAGCTCCGCGTTTCCAGAATATGAAAATCCGGGTCTGTTACTTATCGACGTGATCCGGGAATTCCATGTCGCTGTATTTCACCACTTTGGTGCCTTTGCTCAACTTGTAGCCGAACCAGATGATCAGGAACAGCGGCAGGCCGATGTAAGTTGCCGCAACACCGCCCCAGTCAATGGTGTCCTTGAGGAACGCCTGATAGTTCTGGCCCAACGTAATGATCAGACAGAGTACAAAGGCAAAAACCGGACCGAACGGGAAGAAACCTGACAGATAAGGCAATTTCTTCAGGTCACGTCCCTGCAGGACATAACCACGACGGAAGCGGTAATGGCTGACTGCAATCCCCAGCCAGGCGATGAAACCGGTCATGCCCGAGGTGTTAAGCAGCCACAGATAAACCGTCTGATTACCAAACATTGAACTCAGGAAGCACAGCGCAGCCACGATGGTGGTGGCATACAGCGCGTTACGCGGCACACCGCCTTTTGACAATTTGGCGAACATGCGTGGCGCTTTACCTTCACTTGCCAGTGTAAACAGCATACGGGTTGAGGCGTACATACCAGAGTTACCGGCAGACAGTACCGCGGTCAGGATCACGGCATTCATCACTGCCGCTGCTGACAACAGACCGGCATTACGGAACACCAGTGTGAACGGGCTGACGGAGATATCGCCAACTTCGTTACGCAGCAGGCTTGGATCGGTATAAGGAATGATCAGGCTGATGACCAGAATCGCCAGAATATAGAACAGCAGGATACGCCAGAAAACCTGACGCACGGCACGCGGAATATTCTTGCCCGGGTTCTCCGATTCACCCGCTGCCACACCGATCAGTTCTGTACCCTGGAAGGAGAAGCCGACAATCATTGCCACACCTATCATCGAGGCAAAACCGCCCGCAAATGGCGCATCACCGATGGCCCAGTTATGCCAGCCCGCTGTTTCAGCACCACGCATGATACCGGTGATCATCAGTACGCCGACGGCAATAAAGATGATGACAGTGACCACTTTGATCAGCGAGAACCAGTATTCCGCCTCGCCAAAACCACGCACGGAAATGTAGTTGAGCAGGAAGATCAGACCGAGGAACAAAGCGCTCCAGATCCAGCCAGGCGTGTCCGGGAACCAGTAATTCATCACCAGTTGTGAGGCCACCAGGTCAACCGCGATGGTGACAGCCCAGTTGTACCAGTAGTTCCAGCCCAGGGCGAAACCGAAGCCTTCTTCAACATAGCGGGAGCCGTAGGTAGAGAACGAACCTGAAACCGGCATGAACGCCGCCAGTTCACCCAGACTGGTCATCAGGAAGTAAACCATGATGCCGATTAATGCGTAGGAAAGCAGTGCCCCACCCGGGCCCGCCTGGGAAACTGTCGCACCTGAAGCAACAAATAATCCCGTACCAATTGAACCGCCGATAGCGATCATCGTTAGGTGACGTGCCTTAAGCTCGCGACGCAGTGTGGGAGCCACCTGCGTATTTTTTGTAGGTTGTTGAGCCATTTTTTCCCTATATCCGCTCGTCATGTGGAAATTTAAGCGCGGATTGTAGCAAAACCTGCCGCTCTGAATAGCAGGAACGACCTGTTATAAGACACCTTCATAACTGGCTGCAGATCATTAGTGAAAGACCGTTATTGGGCTTCGCGACAATAGGTCAGAAACCGTGATAATGCGCCGGAGATATGTTTTTGCCGATGATGGATCAGGTAAAGTTTGCGCACCATCGGCGCGACCGGCAACCGGATCTCTACCAGAGAACCACTGCTTAGCTGCTCAGAAATCACCCGACGTGAAAGGCAACTGATCCCGATGCCATGCCTGACAGCATGCTTAATTGCCTCGGAATTCCCCAGCTCCATGACCAGATTAAAATCCGGTAGCTGCGGCAACAACAGGTGATCTAACACTTCACGGGTACCGGAGCCGCGCTCGCGCAGGATCCAGGGTTCACGCGCCAGCGACTCCAGCGAAACCACCCGCCCCGCCAGCGGGTTTTCCGGTGCGACAAACACCACCAGTTCGTCATCCAGCCAGGGCTGTGTGATCAGTTCAGGCAACTGACACGGGCCTTCAATCAAACCGAGATCGACACGAAAGTCCGACACTGCATTAATGACATCGTTGGTGTTACCCACGTTCAGTTCCAGCGGTGTGTGGGGGAAATCCAGACGATAATCCGCAATCATCGCCGGCAGCATATAGTTGCCAATAGTGCTGCTCGCGCCGATGCGCAGCGAACCGTTGTCGTGATTAAACAGATGCTCGATTTCGCCAGCCTGTTCGAGCAATGCCAGCGCTTTCGGATACAACAAACGCCCATGCTCATTAATGACCAGCCGCTTACCGACACGGTCAAATAACTGCACGCCCAGTTGCCCTTCAATATCGGCCAGCGCCGCACTGACCGCAGATTGTGATAATGAAAGCACAACTGACGCCTGCGTGGTCGAACCGCTTTTCAGCACCTCGGCGAAAACCTCAAGTTGTCGCAATGTTATGTGCATAAATGTCCCGCTATTCTCATGCGCCCTATAGCACGCTGTGCTTTTAGTATAGACCCTTGCCTTGCAGGCCTCTTTTGAATGGATACTCTATACCACTTTTATAGATAGGTTATAAAGTAATAATCTATTTCATTTTTATATAAGCGCGGCGTAGCCTTATCTCATCACTCCTGAATGAGGAACGGACAATGAATACACTTGCGCTTAAAAACGAAAATAAAAAAGCGGCGGATAACCCGCATCTCCCTCATTTTTCGGGCTTTCGCCGCGTGTTACCCGGCCTGGCGCTGACCGGTATGATCACTGCACTGGCGATCTGGCTAAGTGATATTCCTGCGCTAAATCATCTCGGCCTGAGCGCACTGACGCTGGCGATTGTCATCGGCATGGTAATCGGTAACACGGTGTATCCGGCGGCAAAACCCTGGTGTGAGGAAGGTGTGACGCTGGCGAAGCAACGTCTTCTGCGTCTGGGCATTATCCTTTACGGTTTACGACTCACGTTTGCGCAAATTGCGGATGTCGGCGCGACCGGTATTCTGACTGACGCGCTGATGCTGTGTTCCACTTTCGCCCTCGCCTGCTGGCTTGGACAGCGGGTCTTTAAACTGGACCGCGATACCTCGATGCTGATTGGCGCGGGTAGCAGCATCTGTGGCGCAGCGGCGGTGATGGCGACGGAACCGGTGCTTAATGCCAAAGCCGAGAAAGTGACGGTTGCGGTGGCAACTGTCGTGATCTTCGGAACAGCAGCCATCTTTTTGTATCCGTGGTTATGGCATCTGAATGCTCAGTATCACTGGCTGAGCTTTACCGCTGCCCAGTTCGGCATCTATACCGGTTCGACGGTGCATGAAGTTGCGCAGGTCGTGGCAGCCGGTCAGGGTATCAGCCCGGATGCGGAAAACGCGGCAGTGATCGCCAAGATGATCCGCGTCATGATGCTGGCGCCGTTCCTGTTGCTGCTCTCTGGCTGGACGTCACGGAAAGCCGGGCAACAAGGCGGTCAGATGACGGGCATGCGTAACATTACTATCCCGTGGTTTGCCCTGCTGTTTATTCTGGTAGCGGCAGTTAATTCACTCAATATTCTGCCCCACAGCTGGATCCCGATGCTGATTACGTTCGATACCGTGCTGCTGGCGATGGCGATGGCAGCGCTCGGGCTGACCACCCACATCAGCGCATTACGTCAGGCGGGCCTTAAACCGATGCTGCTGGCGGCGGTATTGTTCATCTGGCTGATTGTCGGCGGTGCCGGTATCAACCAGCTTGTTCAGCAGCTTTTGGGCTGATGTTGCTGCTTTTAACACTTCAGTGCTGCGCCTCCTGCCAGGAGGCGCTATCATTTGCCCATAAACGCGATGAATAACTGAGGAGCAAAAATGAAGTTTGTGGGAGCACACGTGAGTGCAGCCGGGGGGGTCGATCAGGCGGTTCTGAGGGCACACGAGCTGGAAGCCACGGCTTTTGCGCTTTTCACCAAGAATCAGCGTCAGTGGAAAGCCGCACCGTTGCCGGAAGACGTCATCGGAAAATTCAAAGTGGCTTGTGAAACATACGGCTACCAAAGCAGTCAGATTTTGCCGCACGACAGCTACCTGATTAACCTCGGTCATCCGGTCGCCGAAGCGCTGGAGAAATCACGCGAGGCGTTTCTTGATGAGTTGCAACGCTGCGAACAACTGGGCCTTTCACTGCTAAATTTCCATCCGGGCAGCCACCTGATGCAAATCGCAGAAGATAAATGCCTGGCGCTGATTTCTGAATCTCTGAACATTGCGTTGGATAAAACCAAAGGCGTGACAGCGGTTATCGAAAACACCGCCGGTCAGGGCAGTAATCTCGGCTTCCGTTTCGAGCATCTGGCCAAAATTATTGAAGGTGTGGAAGATAAAAGCCGCGTGGGTGTCTGCATCGATACCTGTCACGCCTTTGCGGCGGGTTACGATCTGCGTACGGTGGAAGAATGCGAGAAAACCTTTAAGCACTTTGACGATGTGGTAGGTTTTCAATACCTGCGTGGTATGCATCTCAATGATGCGAAAAGCGCATTCAACAGCCGCGTTGACCGCCACCATAGCCTCGGCGAAGGTAATATCGGCAATACCGCCTTTAGCTGGATCATGAAAGATGCACGTTTCGACGGTATCCCGATGATCCTCGAAACAGTCAATCCGGACATCTGGAAAGATGAAATCGCCTGGCTGAAAGCACAGCAAACGTCTGAAAGTGGCGAAGCGGCAGCTTAGTTTTTACAGTAAATTCCGGTCGGCTCCCTCCCCCTGCGAAGGAGATGAGTAAAAAAGAGAATGACTCAGCTCCATACTCTCTTTTCTTTCGCAGAGAAGGCGCAATAAAAAAGGCGCGACATTCACATGTCGCGCCTTTTGGCTTTTAACAATTTACCGTTATGCAGCAGCTTTCGCGGCTACCGCAGCATCTGAACGTTTCAGAATCGCGTATGCACCACCCGCCAGAACCGTACCGGCGATAATCGCCACCAGATAACCGAGTACCGGTGTGATTGCGCCAGGGATCAGCAGCACGAACAGACCACCGTGTGGTGCCATCAGTTGCGCATGGAATGCCATCGATAAAGCACCGGTCAGTGCACCACCTGCGATACAGCATGGCAGAACACGCATCGGGTCACGGGCTGCGAACGGAATCGCACCTTCAGAGATAAAGCACAGACCTAATACCAGCGCCGCTTTACCCCCTTCACGTTCGCTTTGCTCAAACTTATGACGCGCCAGCAATGTTGCCAGTCCCATCGCCAGAGGAGGTACCATACCGGCAGCCATGATGGCGGCCATAGGGGCGTAGACGGAAGAACTCAGCAATGCCACGCCGAACGCGTAAGCGGCTTTGTTCACCGGGCCACCCATATCGGTACACATCATCGCACCGAGAATTGCTCCAAGCAGTACCGCATTGGCTGTACCCAAAGATTGCAGCCATGCAGTCAGACCCGCCATGATTTTGGCAACCGGCGTACCGACCACGTAAATCATTACCAGACCGGTAATCAGACTCGCCACCAGCGGAATAATCAGGATAGGTTTCAGCGCTTCCATACTTTGCGGTAATTTCAGCTTGCCGCTGATGGCTTTCGCCACATAACCCGCCAGGAAACCTGCAATGATACCGCCGAGGAAACCAGCACCGGTGCTGACAGCCAGCATGCCGCCGATAAGACCCGGCGTCAGACCCGGACGGTCAGCAATAGAGAAGGCAATGAAACCGGCCAGAACCGGCACCATCAGCGCGAAGGCTGAAGCCCCCCCGATTTGCATCAGCGCAGCAGCCAACGTGCCTTTCACTTCAAAGGCTTTGATACCGAAGACAAATGACAGCGCGATACACAAACCACCCGCTACCACCATTGGCAGCATGTAAGACACCCCGGTCAGCAGATGGCGGTACGGGCCTGCGCCACCCGCTTCTTTTTTCCCTGTGCCCGTTGCTTTGCCCTGAGATTTCGGCTCAAACACATCAGCTTCAACCAGCGCTTTGTCCAGTTCCTGTTTGGTCTTTTTCAGGGCCAGACCGGTAGATGTACGATACATCGGCTTACCGGCAAACTTCGCCAGATCCACCTCTATATCAGCCGCGACGATCACCAGATCAGCCGCTGCAACTTCTTCCGGCGTAATAGCATTACCGGCACCGACAGAACCGCGGGTTTCGACTTTTACCCACCAGCCGCGTTTTTTTGCTTCGGTTTCAATGGCTTCAGCCGCCATAAAGGTGTGTGCAACACCCGTCGGGCAGGCTGTGATAGCAACGATACGTTTCGGGCCGCTGGCGGCCGGAGCCGGCACAGCTGCCGCAACCGGGGCGACATACGGTTTCGCTTCAGCCAGCGCGCGTTGCAGGAAAGTCTCCGGATCACGGACTGCGTCAGACACGTCACCGGTATAAATATTTTTGCCAGCCAGGGCGGGCTCATTAGGTACGTTTTCACCGGCCACAACCACCACATCAGCCTCAGCGGCCTGTTCAGTCAGCTGGTGGCCTGCTTTCGCCGCAGCAGCAGCGAGCAAATTTTTCGCCAGTTGGCTGCGAGCCTGTCCCAGCGAACTGTCTATCATCAGCAGCATTTTCATTCTGCCTCCTGCGGGTTAAAAGGGTTTCAGATCAACACGGGCCATCATCGCCGCAAGTTGCGGACGATCGGTGACACCAACATTACTCTGGCTGACAGCCAGGGCAGCAACTGCGGTTGCCAGCCGTAACGTATGTTCACTGGATTCACGCATCAGCAAACCGTAGATCAGGCCACCGACCATGGAATCGCCGGCACCTACGGTGCTGACAACTTCACAGGCTGGTGGTTTGGCGATCCAGGCACCGGATGCGTTAACCCACAATGCACCTTCAGCCCCCAGAGAAATCACCACATGGGCGATCCCCTGATCACGCAAGGCGTGTGCGGCTTCTACTACGTCACTCAGTTCCGGTAATTTACGGCCAGCCCAGATTTCCAGCTCACGACGGTTAGGTTTAACCAGCCACGGAGCAGCTTTCAGACCGGCAACCAGCGCTTCACGACTGCTGTCGAAGATGATGCACGGGCACTGTGCGCGCAAACGTTTCATCCAGTCGGTGAAGGCATCAGGATCAACACCCGCTGGCAGACTGCCACTGACAGCCACCATGTCGAACTGACCCAGCCATGACAGCGAATCCGTCACGAAACGTTCCCAGTCTGCAGGCGTGACATTGAAGCCTGAGAAGTTGAAGTCGCTGACTTCGCCGTCTTTTTCAGTCAGTTTTACATTGATGCGGGTACGGCCGTTGACGACCTGGAAGCGGTTCGCGATGCCCAGATCGCTGAATAACAGCTGGAAGCCATCCTGGTTTTCTTTTCCCAGGAAACCGCCAACGGTGACGTCAATGCCGAGATCTTTCAGCACTTTGGCAACATTAATCCCTTTACCCGCCGCGTGCAGGCCGGTGGTTTGTACCAGATTGACTTCACCCCGTTCGATTTCAGGGCAGTAACCGACCAGATCGTAGGCCGGATTTAAAGTAATTGTGGCGACCCGACGGCTCATGCGCCCTCCCCAAGACCTTCAGCAATCGCTTCACCGATGGTTTTTAATGCCAGTTCTGCATCTTCACCGCTGGCGGTAAAGCGCAGGTGGTGACCTTTTTTAACACCCAGCGCCACGACTTTCATCAGGCTGCGACCGTTGGCAGGTTTACCGCTGCCATCAAGATTCGTTACCGTGATTTCACTGCTGAACTGTTTGATTACGTTCACCAGTGCGGTACCCGGACGTGCATGCAAGCCGTGTTCGTTACGGATAACGTATTCAGCGGTCAGCACATTGGCTTGTTCTTCGACTTCGCTGGTCAGCAAGGCCAGCACACCGACGGAATCTGCCGTCAGCAAGCGTTCAGCTTTGTTGGCAATCAGCAAATCGCTGAGGTAGTTCAGCACATCGAGCGGCTGATCGTCGGCAACGGAAATCGTCAGCAGCATGGAGACTTTTTCGCCATCCAGATCAAACGCCTGCTGCGCACGGCTTACTGTTGCCGCACTTTTCAGGTTGCCTTCGGTGCTGTCGCTCAGCCAGATGCCCTGCCCGAGGTTCAGCGGTTTTCGGCTGATGACATCGCTGACAAAAGCGTTATCGACCGCACCAATCTCTTTCAGGCGGCCTGCGTTCAGCGCCTGTAATGTGATCAGGTTTTCAGCGGCCACATCGACCGCGATAAGCTGGGTATCAAACAGAAATTCAGCCGCATTTTTTTCGCCCATCAGCAGGCTGCGTAATTCTTCAGCAGAATCTGTTTTTGCCAGGCGATCGGCCACACTGTCATCACTTAATACGTGCGTCAGCTGGCGAAGCAAACCGAGGTGTTCATCAGAACGGGCTGCGATGCCGATCACGACATATGCCGTCTGACCTTCACCCCAGGTAATCCCCTGCGGGAACTGGAAAACCTGCACGCCGGTATCAAGTACCAGGTCACGGGTATCCGTGGTGCCGTGCGGGATTGCGATGCCGTTGCCAAGGTAAGTCGAGGTTTGCAACTCACGCGCCAGCATGCCGTCAACATAACCTTCGCTGACGCGACCGGCCTGAGTCAGTGCTGCTGCAACCTGGCGAATAGCGTCCTGCTTATCGCTGGCAGCCGCACCGAGATGAATATCTTGCTGTGACAGTTGGAACATAATTCTCCTCTCCTGCTGAAATTGAATCGTTTCAGCTTTACTGAGAAAAAAGGAGCGCCATCAGATCTCAGGAGAAAAATGACAACGCTGAAACGTTTCAAGGAGTCTCAATCCGGCCTGTTTTTAAATCAAGCTTTCCCTGATTTTGCATAACAATTTTTTGATGTTACGCACAGTTTCCTTTCTGAGAGCTTTCCGAAACAGATTACTTAACGCAAATGCTGAAGCAGGCTGACGTAAAATGCTGACACAAGCTGACCGGTGGTGGTCAGGCATGATGCCGTAAAAAAAGCCCCCCTGATCTAGCGGTTTTTGACACAAAGTGCGGTTTTATTCTTCAGTATGGCAAATTCACGCCGGTTTACATTTTTGATGATCAAAACCTGTTTTTGTTTTTTTTAAACTGACGTAACATTCGCGCAAATTTTGTCCCCTCCCCTACATCCGGTTCATTTACCTAATGCGAATTTCTACAACGTCAGCCCGCCGTTTACCCGACATGACGTCGACTGCTTTTCTGATCATCGCCTTTCTCACGGGCATTGCGGGCGCATTACAGACGCCAACCCTCAGCCTGTTCCTGACGTCTCAGGTGCACGTCAGCCCGTTTATGGTCGGTATCTTCTTTACCGGCAGCGCCGTGATCGGTATTTTCGTCAGCCAGTTGCTGGCGACGTGGTCTGATAAACGCGGTGACCGCAAAACGCTCATTTTGTATTGCTGCATACTGGGTGCGCTGGCTTGTGTGCTTTTCGCCTTCAACCGTAATTACTTTATTCTGCTGTTCATCGGCGTTTTGCTGTCGAGTTTCGGTTCTACGGCAAACCCGCAGATGTTCGCGTTAGCCCGGGAGCATTCCGAAAAAACCGGCCGTGAAGCCGTGATGTTCAGCTCAATTTTGCGCGCACAGGTTTCGCTGGCATGGGTGGTCGGCCCGCCGCTGGCCTTCGCCCTGTCGATGGGATTTGGTTTTACCTTTATGTACTGCGCTGCCGCGCTGGCCTTCTTACTGTGCGGTGTAATGGTGTGGATGTTCCTGCCTTCAATGCCTAAAGCGCACATCAAAACCACCGCCACGCTGGAAGCACCCCGCCGTAACCGCCGCGATACACTGATGCTGTTCATTGCCTGTTCGCTGATGTGGGCAGCAAATAGCATTTATCTGATTAATATGCCGCTGTATGTGGTGCGTGAACTGGGGCTGCCGGAAAAACTGGCGGGCGTGCTGATGGGCAGTGCCGCCTGTCTGGAAATTCCGACCATGCTGATTGCCGGGTATCTGGCTAAGCAGTTGGGGAAACGGTTCCTGATGCGTTTTGCCGTGCTGGCGGGGGTGATTTTCTACGGCTGCCTTCTGTTTACAACCGGTGCAGCCATGCTGATTGCTTTACAGTTGCTGAACGCGATTTTCATCGGCATTCTGGCCGGGATCGGCATGCTGTATTTTCAGGATCTGATGCCGGGTCAGGCAGGGGCCGCCACCACGCTTTTCACCAACTCAACACGGGCGGGCTGGATCCTCGCCGGTTCGCTGGCCGGAGTGATCGCGCAGTTCTGGACATACCATGCGGTATTTTACGCCGCACTGGTGATGGTGATCGGTTCAGTGTTGTGTATCTGGAAAGTGAAAAACGTCGATAAGCCGGCTGAAAGTATGCCAGCGGCGGCGGTTTAAGGCGCCGTATCCGCTTCCAGCTTAATCAGATAAGTCAGTGCCTGGTCGCGATGTGTAAAACACATTTCGCGGCTGGCCTGCAGACTGGCGCACACTTTCGGGCGCAGCGGTGAGGCGAAAATTTTACACAGGAAATTATCGGCCAGCTGAACACAGCGTGTATTCGCCGGCTTGCCGTCTGGCATCCCCGGGATCGGGCTTGAAATTGAGGGCGCTATGCAACAGGCTCCGCAATCAGTACGACAGTCCATCAACAGCCTCCTCAGGCCTCATTTTGAGCCGCGACAATAGCAGGCGAGGTAATGCGCCACCAGCGAAATATTGACGACTTTTTAACATCATTACCCGAACATTTTTCATACCGGCAGGCGGAGCGCAAAAAATGCGCCGTAACGCGGAGTTTCGCGACTCTTTTTACGCTATCTGCTTGCCTGAAATCAGCGGCGCGAGTAACGTGTCGCAAATTATTTATCTCTCTGCTGACAGGTTATTTATATGGCACGTGCTAACGAAATTAAACGCGGCTTCGTTGTGAACTACGACGGCAAATTGCTGCTGGTAAAAGATATTGATGTTCAGAGCCCGAGCGCCCGTGGTGCCAGCACCTTGTACAAAATGCGTTTCGCTGACGTCCGTACGGGTGGCAAAGTGGAAGAGCGCTTTAAAGGCGACGATATCCTGGATACCGTTACCCTGACCCGTCGTAAAGTTAACTTCTCTTACGTGGATGGTGACGAATATATCTTTATGGATGACGAAGACTTCACACCCTACACCTTTAATAAGGCACAGATCGAAGATGAACTGCTGTTCATCCCTGAAGAAGGCTTGCAGGGCATGCAGGTTCTGACGCTGGACAGCCAGCTGCTGGCGCTCGAAATGCCACAGACTGTGGATCTGGAAATCGTGGAAACAGCTCCGGGCATCAAAGGCGCATCCGCCAGTTCCCGCACCAAACCTGCGGTAATGAGCACCGGGCTGAACATTCAGGTTCCTGAGTACCTGAGTTCTGGCGACAAAATCCGTATTCATATTGCAGAACGCCGTTATATGGGCCGCGCGGATTAATCAGCGCCCTGCCCTTCGGTAAAAGGAACGCTCCGGCGTTCCTTTTTTATTGTCTGCATTTTGCAATTCATCTCTCAGACAATGGATCTGTATCACAAAATGAGTGGCTGTCTGGACTTACCAATTCCCCTTTCTATCATATGACTTTACACTCTACACCCTGATTTCGGCTTAAATCGTCGCTTTATCCAGCATAAAATTGAACTGACGGGTAAACAGCCCCAATTTGGCCTGACCAATTATTTATTTCTGACTTGTCTGGAGTATTGCATGAAAACTATTGCCACAGCGTCCCTGCCTGCAGCAGTGTCATTGCCTGCTTATGATCGCGATGCGTTAAAAAGCCGTATTGTTCATCTCGGATTTGGCGCCTTCCATCGCGCTCACCAGGCACTGCTGACCAACCGCGTACTGAACCTTCAGGGGGGCGACTGGGGCATTTGCGAAATCAGCCTGTTTGGCAATGAAACCCTGATCAAAAGCTTACGTCAGCAAAATCATCTGTTTACCGTGCTGGAAAAAGGCGCGGACGGCAACCAGGCGATTATCATCGGCTCCGCGCATGAATCAGTGCATGGCGGGATTGACGGGCTGACAGCGGTACTTGAAAAACTCACCGAACCTCAGATAGCGATTGTTTCCCTGACCATTACCGAAAAAGGCTATTGCATTGAGCCAGGCACTGGCGAACTGGATCTGCAAAATCCAAAAATTCAGCAGGATCTGGCCGGTGATCAGGCACCCAGTACTGCGCCAGGCGTACTCGTTGAAGCGCTGCGCCTGCGCCATGAACGCGGCCTGCCGGGCTTCACCGTTTTATGCTGCGATAACATTCCTGAAAACGGTCTGGTCGTAAAAAAAGCCGTCCTGGGCATGGCGAAAGCCCGTTCCCCGGCGCTGGCGAAATGGATCACTGAAAACGTCTCTTTCCCAAGCACTATGGTTGACCGCATCGTTCCTGCGGCGACAGAGAACACGCTGGAAGAAATCACCGAAGCACTCGGTGGCGTGACCGATCCTTGTGGTATCGCCTGCGAACCGTTCATTCAGTGGGTGGTGGAAGACCATTTCGTGGCAGGCCGCCCTGACTGGGAGAAAGCCGGTGCGCAGATGGTTGACGACGTTCTGCCTTTTGAACAAATGAAGTTGCGCATGCTGAACGGCAGCCATTCTTTCCTCGCATACCTTGGCTATCTGGCCGGCTATCAGCACATCAATGATTGCATGGAAGACGCCAACTACAAAGCCGCTGCCCATCATCTGATGCTGCATGAACAGGCCCCGACACTCAGCGTCGGGGGGGTTGATCTTAACGCCTATGCTGACAGCCTGATTGCGCGTTACAGCAATCCGGCACTGAAACACCGGACCTGGCAAATCGCGATGGATGGTACACAGAAGCTGCCACAGCGTATGCTCGACTCAATCCGCTGGCATGTTAAAAATGGCGGTTCCTATGAATTGCTGGCGCTGGGCGTAGCAGGCTGGATGCGTTATGTGGGCGGGACTGATGATGCCGGACAACCGATCGAGATTAAAGATCCGATGGCTGAAACAGTCGCTGAAATTGTGGCGTCGACTGAAGATGGCGAACCGCGTGTGAAAGCCCTGCTGACCTTGACAGGTGTATTCGGTGAACAGTTGCCTCATGAAGAGAAAGTCGTAAACGCCATCCTGAGCGCATATGCCGATCTCCAAAGAATCGGCGCGAAGAAGACTGTCGCAAAATACATGCGTTAAGCCCGACACTGACACAGAAAACGGCTGCTGCGGCAGCCGTTTTTATTTGTTCTGCGCGATTAATCGTTCAGCCCGGAGGGGACCGAAGAGAACAGGAATCCGTCAAAAGACGGATCATCAGCATCCGAAACCTGTAACAGCATATCTTTTACATTTTCCAGATGCTGCCACATCGCCTGTTTGGCAGCTTTCGGATCCCTGCGCAGTACCGCCTGCAAAATTCTCTGATGGTCCTGCAACCAAATCTGGCCGTAATTTTTATTGCCGACATGCTGATGGATCCCCTGCCACATTGGGCTGCGCTGGCGGATCAGCCACAAATCATCCACCAGTTTAACCAGCACGCTGTTCTGGGAAGCCTGCGCCAGCAAGGCATGAAACCGCTGATCTTCAGCATCATCGGATACGCCACGGGCAATGCATTCACGTTGTGCATCAATGGCATCGCGCATTTGCAGAATATCCGTCTTAGTGGCCTGCATCGCCGCAAAAGCCGCGACTTCACTTTCCAGCAATTGCCGCGCCTGTAATAACTCAAACGGGCCATATCCGCTGTCAGCACCTTCCGGCTGGCTGTCTTGCGGCTGATGCAACACATAGACGCCGGAACCTTTACGCACTTCTACCACTTTTTCGAGTTCCAGCATGATCAGCGCTTCACGCACCACACTCCGGCTGACGGAATAAGATTCAGCAATGTCACGCTCCGGAGGAAGGCGATCACCAGGGGCATACTTCCCGGCATGGATATCGCGGCGCAGATGACCGCCTATCTCCTGATAAAGTCGCATGTTTTGCCTCTTTTCTCTGCCACAGTCTTAATTGGTCTGACATCTGATAAATCGTTCTGATGCCTGAAATAAGAGGGAAAATTATAACATGTCGGCAAAAAGGGAAAGGACAGGAATGGAAAACTGACGGTCCGATCAAAACCGGGCCAGCCACTTTACAAAGTTGTCCGGCCAAACTCGGTGGTATCATACTGACGTGCTCAATGACCGGGTTACAAATCATTAGCCCTGTTAATTCATTTCCGGCATTTAATTATAATTCACCGTCATTACGGCAAGACGAGGATCATTATTAATATGCTGCGTTGTGACCTTTCCGAGAGACAAAGGTAGTGCGAAAGAGGATGGAGTATGGACATTTACCGTATGAACCTGTCTTATCTGCCGGCCGTCACGCTCACAATGACTGATCACCCGGTTCTGTTCAGCGTTAAACTGGCATCCTCCGTCAACAATCGCGCCCGTAAAGTGAATGATTCCGCCTGATGCAGCGGCAGTGGCAAACTGAATCGTCCCTGAGGCCATGACTCCCAAAAACAGTACATAGGTCATTCTGTTCATGGTGACACCTCATCATAATTATAAATTTTAAAGTTCCCATAACTGCAATTTAACATTAATACATCTCATTGAATTCACACGCCTGAATACAAAATAAACCGTGCCCGCCTGCCGCTAAAAATAAGCAATCCATGTCTTACATCGGCACAACGCTGGATTTTCTTAAGAAGTCGCTGCACATTGACGGGGAATTTTTCAAAAAGGATGTGCAACCATGACCAAAACCAACCTGATCACCGGTTTTCTGGGAAGCGGCAAAACCACCACGCTGCGCCATCTGCTGGCTCAGAAGCCTGAAGGTGAGAAGTGGGCCGTGCTGGTAAATGAATTCGGCGAAGTCGGCATTGATGGTGCGTTACTGGCTGACAGTGGTGCGGTCCTGAAGGAAATTCCCGGTGGTTGCATGTGCTGCGTGAACGGTTTGCCCATGCAGGTGGGCCTGAATATGTTATTGCAGCAGGCAAAACCTGACCGCTTGCTGATCGAACCCACCGGGCTGGGGCATCCGAAGCAGATCCTCTCTTTACTGACGTCCGCCGTTTACAGCAACTGGCTGACACTCAATGCCACGCTTTGTCTGTTGGATCCACGTCAGTTAAGCGATCAGCGCGTCATTGAGAATGAAAACTTTCGCGATCAGCTGGCCTCGGCAGACATCATTGTGGCGAATAAGTCTGATGTGACGCAGGCGCAGGACAAACAGAAGCTGGACGAATGGTATCAACACAGTGGCCGCCAGCGCCTTCTGATCACCGCTTCGCAAGGTAAGATAGACCCGGCTTTACTGGATTTACCGCGCCAGAATCGGGCTGAGTTACCGCAAGGTAAACATCATCATGCTCATGCCGAAAAACCTGGGCTGGCCGCGCTGAGCCTGCCGGCGAAACAGCGCTGGCGTCGCGCACTGAATCAGGCAGACGGTTATACCAGTTGCGGATGGATATTTGATGGCGAAACACAGTTTGAGGCGGCGGACATTCTCGACTGGGCGCGTGCAGTACCGGTTGAACGTGTCAAAGGGATTATGCGCATTAAAGAAGGCACCTTAATGATTAACCGGCAGGGCAATGACTTACATATCGAAACCAGACCGGCGCCGCCTTCAGACAGCAGAATTGAGCTTATTACGCAAAACGAAGTGCAATGGAATACATTACAATCATCTTTGTTGAAGATTCGTTTAAGTTGATCGGATTAAGTTAACGCTAACTACGTTATTCCTTACCCTGCTAAGAATAGGTTTTCCTTTATGTGGCGCCGCAATATCCCGGCAATCCTGATACTCAATGTATTAGGCGTTGCCTTATTTTTATCTTTCTATCTGCCAGCAAACCATGGTTTCTGGTTCCCGATTGATAAATCGATTTTCTTCTTTTTTAACCAACATCTGGCAACCGATGCGTGGTTCCTGCACCTGGTCGCCGTGACCAATAACCGTGCCTTTGATGTTATTTCACTCCTGGCGATGGGAATATTGTATCTGAGCTACTTCGTGAAGCAGGATGGCAACGGGCGTCGGCGTTACATCATTATTGGTATTGTGATGCTGCTGACCGCGGTGGTGCTCAACCAGATAGGGCATTTATTGCCTGTCAGCCACAAGAGTCCGTCGCTCAGCTTCCCGGGTGTAAACCGGGTGAGCGAGCTGACCGGCATTCCTACCAAAGATGCTTCCGGAGACAGTTTCCCGGGCGATCATGGCATGATGCTGATTATTTTCTCATGCTTCATGCTGCGCTATCTGGGCAGGTCAGCATTCGCTATCGCTTTGATCATCACCTTCATCTTCTCCCTGCCCCGGGTGATGATTGGTGCACACTGGTTTACGGATATCGCGGTCGGCTCAATGTCCGTCGTGCTGGTCGGTGCCAGCTGGTGGCTAATGACGCCTGCGAGCGATATGCTGATTAACTGGCTTGAGAAAAAGTTACCCGGTAAAAAAAATCCTAAGTCACAGGCATAATTTCAAATTACATACATAATAATTATGGCCCGACAGATGTTTATGATCTGCCGGGCCTTTTTATAAGAAACTTTTCAGCACTTCTCTCTCGTATTATGTGCCAGGAACGCACTAATGATGCGGCTTTAACCCAAATTTGTATAAATATCACCCATCACTTTTAACATGTTTACTTACATCACCTTACATCACAATTTCTTATAAGAAATCTCATAATACCTCTCGCAATCACCTGTTCATTACGGTAATCTCCAATTCGCCTGCATAGAATTGTGCTAAAAACGCCCCGGTTCAGGAAAAAAACGTGCTCTGACACACATTTTCCCTTCAAGGCATTTGTCCCACAGATGTACGGCAGGTAGTCTCGCTTCGTTTGGCAATTTTAATAACGATTTAATCGTTAAGGACACCAAGGGATAACAACAATAATGGTCAAGTCTCAACCGTTTCTGAGATATATCACGCGGATAATTCCCGCGATTGGTGCAGCAATTATTCTCTCTGCATGTAGTGGTACACATTCTTCGAACACAGAAAACGCACAAACTGATATGCGTGCAGTAAATGGCAATGATGGCCTTCTACTGCAAGCCTCTCAGGATGAATTCGAAGCAATGGTTCGCAACGTCAACGTTAAATCCAAAATTATGGATCAGTACGCTGGCTGGAAAGGCGTTCGTTATCGGTTAGGCGGTGACAGCAAGCGTGGTATCGATTGCTCAGCGTTCGTACAGGTAACATTCCGCGAACAATTTGGTATGGATTTACCTCGTTCAACCTATGAACAGGAAGAGAAAGGCAAGAAAATCCAGCGCACGAAACTGCGTCCGGGTGATCTGGTTCTGTTCCGCGCGGGTTCTACAGGCCGTCACGTCGGTATTTATTTAGGTAACGATCAGTTTGTGCATGCATCCACCAGCAACGGTGTGATGATTTCCAATCTGAAAGAGTCCTACTGGAATGCACGTTATCGTGAAGCAAGACGAGTTTTAGCTAACGGTTAATGCCGTTACCTGATGATTTAGTTCTTGTTGTCCTATGCCAAGCGAATAAAAAAACGTCATCTTTGGATGGCGTTTTTTTATGCCTGTAATAAAGTGTATTAAATATCTATTGTTTTTTTTGACAACGTTATACTTTTATTCTTTCCGCGCAAAAGGGCAAAACATATGGGTTTAAAAACGGCGTTAGCACACACCGTATTGCCCAAGCATCTGTATTTAAAGAGAAGTCTGTTTTTTTCAGCCCTGTTTTTCATTTTATTTACTGCCGTCACCCTCACCGTGATTAAAGCTAACGCGCTGCGTGAACAACATCAAATCGCGCAGAGAACAGCAACATTCACGTCTGACTACCTGCGCCAGTTAACCGACACAATGCTCAGAATCGGGTTGCTTACGGCGGAACCCTGCCCTTCCATTGCAGGGGAATTAAACCGTGACGCCGCATTCAGCGTGGGCGTTCGTGATTTTCAACTGGTGCGTAATGGCATAGTTTTTTGTTCCTCGGCTTCCGGCAATCAACACGTTCCGGCAAACAGTGCCCTGCATGACATCGATTTTGATAAAAACATGAGTATCAGCTTGCAGATGGGAACGCCTGCCGTTCCGAACCGCGCGGTGATCCTTATATGGCAGCGTAATGCCGGGGCAGCGGATGATGGCGTGATAGCCACACTGGAACTGACACTTTCACCTTATATGCTTTTTGCGCAGCCAGGATCCGGCTACCGGGGTTTTGCACTCCTGGTGGGAGATAGCGCATTGATTTCTTCCATGGCGGGGCTGATCCCTGTCAGTGATTTGCCTCGCAGCCACTTTACTCAAGTCAACGTTGACCATTATCCTTTCAGTATTCGCCTCTATTCCCCTGTACTGACCCGCGATAATATTCTTTTTACGATCTCAGGCGGCCTGCTGCTTAGCCTGCTGGTGTGTGCACTGATTTATCACAGCTTGCTGAACCGCCATAACGTAGAGCGGGAGATCCTCCGCGGGTTGAAAAATAAAGAATTCTTTGTGGAATATCAGCCAGTTATCGACGCTAAAAGCCTGAAAGTGACCGGCGTTGAAGCCCTGCTGCGCTGGCAGCATCCGATTGAGGGACGCATTCCGCCCGATATTTTTATCAGCTACGCTGAAAATCAGGGGCTTATCGTCGAACTGACGCAACACATGATGGCACTGGTGGCGGCGGATGCTCATACCCTGCAGCACGTGTTTGCAGCTCCGGGTAAACTCAGTATCAATATTTCCCCTCACCACATGAATAAAATCAGCTTTCATGACGATGTGATGAATTTTATTGAAGCACTCCCTGAAAATGCTTTCCAGGTGATTTTCGAGATTACAGAACGCGGAATGATTGATACGCAAGGCGCATTACGGGAATTTAACTGGCTGCGCCGCCACAAGATTGAAATAGCCATTGATGATTTTGGTACCGGACATAGCGCACTGATTTATCTTGAGAAGTTTACGCTGGATTATCTGAAAATCGACCGCGGATTTGTCATGTCAATTGATCAGAAAACCCTTATCGCGCCAGTATTGGATACCGTTCTCCGGCTCACGGAAGAACTGAAGATCAAAACCGTGGCAGAAGGTGTCGAAACCCCGATGCAGGCTGAATATCTGCGTAACCACGGCGTGACCTATTTACAGGGATTCCTGTACAGCAAGTCGTTAGGTGTTGCGGAACTTGTGGCCTTTATACGTGATTTCAACGAGAAAGAAGCCACCTGGCAGATTTGACCTGCATCAGTCCTGCATCTTTTGTCCCATTTTTCTTTTAGGCGTCTGCATCCGGTTGTGATAAAAAGGCCAAAATCAGGGAAGAAAGCGAAAAGTAGTGGGTGACAAAATCATAGCTTTCAATTGATTACTCTCGAAATAGCCTGCGGTACTGCCGCATCATGCCGTCGTCGTCACAGGAGTGCATATTCAGGATGTTTTCTCGCGTTTTTGCCAGTGTGCTGTGCCTGCTGAGTCTCAGCGCACAAGCCGAAGTCATACAGGACAGCTACGCATTCGCCATATTAGGCGAACCCAAGTATGTCTCAAACTTCACCAGTTTTGACTACGTCAATCCTGCCGCCCCGAAAGGCGGTCAGATTACCCTGGCGGCTATTGGTACCTACGACAACTTTAACCGCTTCGCATCACGCGGTAATCCGGCGGTACGCAGCGGATCGCTTTACGACAGCCTGTTCACGACGTCAAGCGACGAAATCGGTAGCTATTATCCGCTGATTGCCGACTCAGCCCGTTATGACAGTCAGTACCGCTGGGTCGAAGTCGATATCAATCCGCGTGCACGTTTTAACGACAATACGCCAATTACCGCCAGCGACGTGGCCTTCAGCTTTCGCAAGTTCATGACCGAAGGCGTTCCGCAGTTTCGCGTGGTGTATAAAGGCGTGGAAGTGAAAGCTATTTCGCGCCTGACGGTGCGTATGGTGTTGCCGAAAGCGGATAAAGACATGATGCTCGGTCTGCTGGGCCTGCCTGTTCTGCCGCAGGCATTCTGGGAAAAACATAAATTCAATGAACCGCTGAGTACACCACCGCCGGGCAGCGGCCCTTACCGCATCAGCGATTACAAACTCGGACAGTACATTACCTATTCCCGCGTGCCGGATTACTGGGCTGCCAATTTGCCCGTTAACCGGGGCCGCTATAATTTCGATACCATCCGCTACGACTATTACCTCGACGACAACGTCGCGCTGGAGGCGTTTAAGTCAGGTGCATTCGATTTACGTATGGAAACTTCACCCAAAAAATGGGCATCACAATATCAGGGCGGTAATTTCAGTAAAAACTTTATCATTAAAGCTGATGTGATAAACCAGGCGGCACAGGATACGCGCTGGCTGGCATTCAATATTCATCGCCCGCAATTTGCAGACCGCAAGGTTCGCGAAGCCATCACACTGGCTTTTGATTTTGACTGGATGAACAAGGCGCTGTATTTCGGCGCATACCAGCGGGTGAACAGCTATTTTCAAAATACCGACTACGCGGCGAAAGATTATCCAAACTCTGCAGAGCTGGCCTGGCTTGGGCCGCTGAAAGATAAGATCCCCGCAGAGGTCTTCACCACGCTGTATCACCCCCCGCATTCTGACGGTTCCGGCAATGACCGGACGAATTTGCTCAAAGCCACCGCACTGCTGAAAGAAGCGGGCTGGGAAGTGAAAAACCAGGTGCTGGTAAACAGCAAAACCGGCAAGCCGTTTACTTTCGAACTGTTGTTGCCGGGGGGCGGGAACTCGCAATACGTCTTGCCGTTCCAGCATAATTTACAACGGCTGGGTATCAATATGTCTATCCGTGAAGTGGATAACTCACAGTTTGTACGCCGTATGCGCCAGCGTGATTACGATATGATCCCGACGGTTTACCCCGCCACGTCTTATCCGAGCAGTGATTTACAGATTTACTGGAACACCCAATATCTCGATTCGAGCTACAACAAATCAGGCGTCAGCGATCCGGCCATTGACCAGCTGACCGATGACATCGCCGCCAATCAGGGAAAACCCGACGCTTTATTGTCGCTGGGCCATGCGCTCGACCGGGTGCTGACATGGAATATGCTCATGATCCCGATGTGGTACACCAACCACGAGCGCTACGCATACTGGGATAAGTTCTCTATGCCAGCTGTCACCCCGTCCAACGGAATGGAACTTGATACATGGTGGTACGACGTTAACCGCGCAGCCCGTTTACCTGCGCAACGCCGCTGAGGAGCATATTGTGGCCGCCTATTTGTTAAGACGACTGCTTCTGGTGATCCCGACGTTGTGGGCAATCATCACGATTAACTTTTTTATTGTGCAGATTGCCCCCGGCGGCCCGGTTGATCAGGCCATTGCCACCATTGAGATGGGTCAATCCAGCGGTTTGCCGGGTGCCGGCGGTGGCAGCGGAAATGGCAAAGCGTCACCGGGCTTAGCGCAGTTTGGTGAGGGGCAGTACCGTGGTGCGCGTGGCCTGGACCCGGAAGTCATTGCCGAAATAACGCATCGGTTCGGCTTCGACAAACCCCTGCATGTGCGCTATTTCGAGATGTTATCCAATTATGTTCGCTTCAATTTCGGGGACAGTCTGTTTCGTGGCGCATCCGTTATGGGACTGGTGAAAAGTGCATTGCCCGTATCCGTTAGCCTCGGCCTGTGGAGCACACTGATCATCTATCTGGTGTCGATCCCGCTGGGTATCCGCAAAGCCGTGCGCAACGGCACGAAATTCGATACCTGGAGCAGTTCGTTCATCATCATCGGTTATGCCGTTCCTTCTTTTTTATTCGCAATCTTATTGATTGTGTTATTCACCGGCGGCAGCTATCTCGACTGGTTCCCGCTACGTGGCCTGACATCGCCGAATTTCGACACCTTACCCTGGTACGGTAAAGTGACCGATTATCTCTGGCACATCACCTTGCCGGTGCTGGCGACCGTGATTGGCGGGTTCGCAACCCTGACGATGCTGACCAAAAACGCGTTTATGGATGAAATCGAAAAACAATATGTGGTGACCGCCCGTGCGAAAGGGCTGAACGAAAAGCAAATTTTATACCGGCACGTTTTTCGTAATGCGATGCTGCTGGTGATCGCCGGTTTCCCGGCCACCTTTATCAGTATGTTTTTCACCGGTTCGTTGCTGATTGAAGTCATGTTTTCATTACAGGGGCTCGGAATGCTGGGCTACGATGCCATTGTGCAACGCGATTTTCCGGTCATATTCGGCACGTTGTACGTTTTCACCCTGATTGGTTTGCTGCTCAATATCGTCAGCGACATCACTTACACCCTGGTCGACCCGCGTATTGATTTTGAGGGCCGCCACTGATGAATATAAAACTCTTTAAGCTGGGCACCATCAGCCAGGCACGTTGGGCACGTTTCTGTCAGAACCGTCGCGGCTTCTGGTCACTGTGGATTTTCATGGTGATGCTGGTTCTGGTGCTGTTATCCAATGTGCTGGCGAATGACAAACCCCTGCTGGCGCGCTATCAGGGGCACTGGTATGTGCCCTTTATGGTCAGTTACAGCGAAACGACATTTGGCGGCGCGCTGGAAACGCCAGCCGATTATCAGGATCCGTTTGTTGTGCGCCAGATCGAAGATCACGGCTGGGCGCTTTGGGCACCGGTTCGCAGCAGTTATAGCTCCATTAATTTTTCCACTGCACAGCCCTTCCCTTCCCCGCCATCCGCGCAGAACTGGCTGGGCACCGACAGTAACGGGCACGATGTACTGGCGCAAATTCTCTACGGGCTGCGGATTTCGCTGTTCTTTGGCATTTTATTGACGATGATAACCTCCGTAATTGGCATTATGGTCGGTGCCACGCAGGGTTATTACGGCGGATTAATCGATTTGCTCGGGCAGCGCTTTATCGAAATATGGTCGAGCATTCCGACTCTGTTCCTGATTATTATTCTGGCCAGCGTGATTCAACCCAACTTTTGGTGGCTGCTGTTGATCACCGTGCTTTCCGGCTGGATGATGCTGGTCAGCGTGGTGCGTGCCGAATTCCTGCGCACCCGAAACTATGATTACGTCCGCGCTGCCCAGGCAATGGGCGTCAGCGACCGTGCCATCATGTGGCGTCACATGCTGCCTAATGCGATGGTCGCCACACTGACTTATTTGCCGTTTATTCTTTGCGGCTCGATCACCACGCTGACATCACTGGATTTCCTCGGTTTCGGCCTGCCGCTGGGCTCGCCATCTTTGGGCACATTGCTGATGGAAGGTAAGAATAACTTGCAGGCACCCTGGCTTGGGATCAGCGCTTTCGTGGTGCTGGCCGCGCTGCTGTCATTATTGATTTTCATTGGTGAAGCCGTTCGTGATGCCTTCAATCCGTCCGCACACCACAATGAGGTGCTCTGAAATGACAGACGCTGCGTTATCCGCCCCGTTACTGCAAATCAAAAACCTCAGCGTCGCCTTCCGTCAGGGAAAACAGCAACGTGAAGTCGTCAGTAGTGTGTCGCTCGATATCCGTGCCGGCGAAACGCTGGCGCTGGTCGGTGAATCCGGTTCAGGGAAAAGCGTAACGGCGCTGTCAGTATTGCGTCTGCTGCCCTCAGCGGCGGTTTATCCGCAGGGTGATATTCTGTTTGCCGGTCAGTCCTTGCTGCAAGCCAGTACCGGTACATTGCGCCAGATCCGCGGCAACCAGATTGCGATGATTTTTCAGGAACCGATGGTGTCGCTCAATCCGCTGCATACCATTGAAAAACAGCTGACCGAAGTGCTGACGCTGCACCGTAATCTCCGCGGTGACGCGGCGCGCACTGAAATATTGCGCTGTCTGGATCGGGTTGGTATCCGGCAGGCCGCCTCGCGCCTGCGGGATTTTCCGCACCAACTTTCCGGTGGTGAACGCCAGCGCGTGATGATTGCCATGGCGGTGCTGACAAGGCCGAAGCTGCTGATTGCCGATGAACCCACCACCGCGCTCGACGTGTCCGTGCAGGCACAAATTTTATCCCTGCTCGATGAACTTAAGCAGGAAATGGGGATGGCAATGCTGTTTATCACCCATAATCTGCGCATTGTGCGCCGTCTGGCGGACACCGTAGCGGTAATGCAAAACGGGCGTGTGGTTGAGCAACAGCCGCGAACCGCGCTGTTCAGTCAGCCTCAGCATTCTTATACACGCCAGCTGTTACAGGCCGAACCCCAGGGGCGTCCGCAGCCGCTGAAGGGCAATCCCCCTGTTCTGCTGGATGTGAAAAATCTGGATGTCGGCTTTCCCGTCAAACGCGGTCTGCTACGTCGCACGGTCGGCATCAAACACGCGGTAAATCAGATCAGTTTCCAGCTCCGTCGCGGAGAAAGTCTCGGTGTTGTGGGCGAATCCGGTTCGGGAAAAAGCACCACCGGGCTGGCATTGCTGCGTTTGCTCAAATCGCAAGGCGAAATATGGTTTGACGGCCAGCCGCTGCATGCCTTCTCACGCAAGAAAATGCTGCCGTTCAGAAGCCGGATTCAGGTGGTGTTTCAGGATCCTTTTTCTGCGTTAAATCCACGTTTTACCGTCGGGCAAATCATTGCTGAAGGTTTACGGGTACATCGCGCCGTCAGTGAACAGGAACGCGATACAGAAGTGATCCGCGCAATGCAGGAAGTCGGGCTGGATCCGCAATCCCGCTACCGTTACCCGACTGAGTTTTCCGGCGGCCAGCGTCAGCGTATCGCGATCGCCCGCGCATTAATTTTACAGCCGGAAATGCTGATACTTGATGAGCCCACTTCGTCGCTGGATAAATCGGTTCAGGCACAGATTCTGACCATTTTAAGTCAGTTACAACAACGCTATGGTCTGTCGTACCTGTTTATCAGCCATGATTTACACGTGGTGCGGGCTTTATGCCATCAGTTGATGGTTTTGCGAAACGGAGAAGTTATTGAGCAGGGAGAATGTGAACAGATTTTTACTGCACCGCAAGAGGCTTACACCCGCACATTGCTGGCCGCATCAGAGGCTTTCGATATCCAGCCCTGACTCGCGGGGGGAAGACGCCGGAATGCATTATGATGCCGGCGTGTCAAAAAGGATAAAGTGCAGTCACAGATTCTGCGATGGCTGCGCCGATATTTTTCAGGCAACAGAGCGTTGCACTTTCATCTTCCCGATGAACGAATAAACAAGGCTCACCGTCAATTTCTACAATCGCCGCTTTAACCTGTATATCTTCCAAAGCCTCGGTCAGCTGATGCATCACCTGCCAGGCGAATTCACCTTCATGACTGAGTAATTTAAGGCCGATCAGATTGTTATCTTCATCATTACCAGGCAGCGGAATCGGTTCAACTTTAATCCCCGTAAAACCTGATAACCAGCGATAACTTTGCGGCAAACGATGTACTACCGAAAGTTGGATATTATTCACGTGGTTCCCCAGACAATGATTCATGCAAATCATTTACATCATGTTTTTACAAAATAGCTACAACAGCACTGTTTAAGTTATAGCCGACAGGCGGCACTTTGCCCACTCAACGCCCAAATAATTAACATTAAATTAACGTTATTGGATACAAAATGACAAACTGTCGTTATTTTTATCTCTGCTCCCGGACATACTGAGATGCAGATCTCATTTTGGCTTATTTGTAACCTTTTCCGCCTTTATTCACAACCATTTTAATCATTTGATGCTACTTTCCGTTACTTATTTATTTACATTTAATATACAAATCAGGCAGTCAATACCTTCATCTTTATGCAATAACTTCATATACATCAAAAGTATAGAAAAATAAGAACGACCAAACGTAACGAGGCGATGGTTAATTTCACTTTGAAATGAACCAGATGGTTACATTTTTTAGCGTCGCGCATCATACGTTAAAATCTGGATCTAATGTTAATTAATCAGCACAATTTGTTTGCACAAATCCCTCTTCTCTGGCTTATCATCCGCACCGTTATAAATGGTATACCCTACCGGGACCGACATCAGCAGAACTTAACCCGCTGATAAATCTCGTGTTACGCAAATTATAATAAAAACCAGATAAGCGAACTCCCTGCCTTTTGGCAAAAACCCATTCCCAGCGAGAAAGAGATGGAAAACGATCCTTCAATCATTGGAAGTAACACCACCGAAAATGGAACCGGTTTCAGTCGTCGAGAACTTCTAAAAGGTCTGACATCAGCCATGGTGGCAACGACCCTGCTCGGCTTCCCGTTCCTGAGCCAGGCGGAGAAAGAAACCGCCACACAGGATCCGGTCATCTTCGGCCAGTTCTATCTGGTCTCACAGGCCATCACTGAGCACAGGAATATCAGCGAGGGTTCTTCTGCGCAGATTTTCAACGCTTTTTACCGCTCACAACCTGACTTCCCTGCGCAGGTCAGCAAGTTACATGCGCTGGTGAAACCGGGCCAGGCGGCAAAAGATTTGCAGGAAGTGGCGAAACAGAATGGCCTTGGTGAACTGGTGACCCGCATCGTTACCGCCTGGTACACTGGCACGGTTGGACATGGAACCGATTCCATTTTGATTGCCTATAAAGACGCGCTGATGTATCGCCCGGTCAGTGACGGCCTGATTGTGCCTACATACTGCGGTAACGGTCCGCTGTACTTCACCGCAGCGCCTCCTGCCGCAGCCATGCCGGAATCCATGAATGCAGATCGTTTTACCCATCCTTCTGAAACAAACGTTGTGAGCAAAGCCTGATGAAAAAACCAGAATTTACGGCAGACGGCGATGCGTCTGCTGATGTGATTGTTGTCGGTTCCGGCATCGTAGGCGGCATGATTGCCGATCAGCTGGTCAGCCAGGGATATTCTGTTCTGGTACTGGAAGCGGGTTTGCGCATTGAACGTGCTCAGGCCGTTGAAAACTGGCGCAATATGCCCTTTGAAAACCGGGCCGGTTCTGATTTCCAGGGGCTTTATCCGCAGTCGGAAAAAGCGCCCGCGCCACTGTATTTCCCGGAAAATAATTACGTCCATCTGACCGGGCCAAGCGCCAGCAGTTTCAAACAGGGTTATCTGCGCACTGTTGGTGGCACCACCTGGCACTGGGCCGCGTCCTGCTGGCGTCATGTTCCCAACGATTTCAAAATGAAAACCTTGTACGGCGTGGGTCGTGACTGGCCAATTTCTTATGATGAACTTGAACCTTATTACTGCCGCGCTGAAGAAGAGATTGGCGTTGCCGGCCCGAATGACCCCGAGTTGCAGTCACCGTCTGAGCGCAGCAAACCCTATCCGATGGAGCAGGTGCCTTACGGTTACGGCGATACCCGTTTTGCTGAAATCGTGAATCCGCACGGTTACCGCTCCGTGCCTATTCCGCAAGGTCGCAGCACCCGCCCGTGGAATGGCCGTCCGACGTGTTGTGGTAATAATAACTGTCAGCCGATTTGCCCGATTGGTGCAATGTATAACGGAATTGCGCACGTCGAACGCGCTGAGAACAAAGGTGCCGTGGTTCTGGCTGAAGCGGTGGTCTACAAAATTGACACCGATGAAAACAACAATGTGACGGCTGTTCACTGGCTGGATAATCAGAAGAAATCGCATAAAGCGACCGGTAAAGTCTTCGCGCTGGCCTGTAATGGTATCGAGACACCGCGCCTGTTGCTGATGGCCGCCAACGAAAAAAACCCGAACGGTATTGCTAATTCGTCTGATCATGTGGGTCGTAACATGATGGATCACTCCGGTTTCCACTGTACCTTTATCGCCAAAGAGCCGCTGTGGATTGGTCGTGGCCCGGCGCAGAGCAGTTGTCTGGTAGGGCCGCGTGACGGCGATTTCCGCAAAGATTATTCCGCCAACAAAATGATCCTCAACAATATCAGCCGTGTGATCCCGGCAACGTCCAAAGCGTTGCAGATGGGGCTGGTGGGTAAAGAGCTGGATGAAGAGATTCGCCGTCGTGCGATTTTCGGCGTAGATCTTTCCATCAGCCTTGAGCCGTTACCGGATCCGGATAACCGCCTGACACTCAGCACCACACGTAAAGATCCCCACGGTTTACCTTGCCCGGACATTCATTACGATGTCGGGGATTACGTGCGTAAAGGCGCAGAAGCCGCTCATAAACAACTCGAGCATATCGGTTCCCTGTTTATGGCCGAAGAATTTAATATCACTACCAGCCTGAATGCTAATAACCACATTATGGGCGGCACCATCATGGGCAGTGATCCGAAGGATTCCGTGGTGAACGGCAACTGTCGTACACATGACCACGCTAACCTGTGGTTACCGGGCGGCGGTGCGATCCCGTCTTCCAGTGTGGTAAACAGTACGCTGACCATGGCTGCGCTGGGTCTTAAAGCCGCCGATGACATGGCGAAAAAACTGGCAGGTGCCGCATGAAGACACTTCTCACCGTCTGCCTGCTGAGCGCCGCCTCCGCAGGCTTTACCGCCTGCGCCACGGCAGATGAAACCCAGGCTGCGCTGATCCGTCAGGGCCAGGAAGTGGCCACAGCAGCTGACTGTCAGGCCTGTCACACTGCGCCGGAAGGGGGAAAACCTTTTGCCGGTGGTTATGAAATCCACTCACCGATGGGCACGATTTATACCACCAACATTACGCCATCGAAGCAGTTCGGTATCGGCAACTATACTGAAGAACAGTTCGTCCGCGCAGTGCGTGAAGGCGTTCGTCCTGATGGTGCCAATCTTTATCCGGCCATGCCTTATACCTCTTACAGCCATATGAGCGATGCCGACATGCACGCGCTGTATGTTTACTTCCTGCAAGGGGTAAAGCCGGTCGAGCAACCGAATGTTGAAACCGCCCTGCCGTTCCCGTTCAGCATGCGTATTGCCATGGCGGGCTGGAACATGATTTATCTCGACAGCACGCCGTTTAAGCCGGATACATCGAAAAGTGAGCAATGGAACCGCGGTGCGTATCTGGTCAACGGTGCCGGTCACTGCGATACCTGTCATACGCCACGTAACCTGATGATGGGTTCTGTGACCGATCAACCGCTGGCAGGCGGCATGGTCGGCCCGTGGTATGCCCCCAATATCAGTTCGGATCCGGTCAGCGGTATTGGCAACTGGTCGCAGGCTCAGCTGGTGGAATACCTGAAAACCGGCCGCACCGCCGGGAAAAACCAGGCTGCGGGCGGTATGGCAGAAGCCGTTCAGAACAGCCTGCAATACATGTCGGACAGCGACCTGAACGCGATCGCCTTCTACCTGAAAAACAGCACGCCGGTTCGCGACCCGCGTGATACGCAGGCGGCGGACACCTTCGGTAAACCGGTGAATGTGGAAGAAGGTTTACGCGGCGCACATCCGTTTAATGCGAATAAAACCATCGACAACGGCGCAGCGTTGTTCAGTGGTTATTGCGCCAGTTGTCATCAGCCGGATGGCTCAGGCAGTGAAAATCAGGCTTATCCGTCGCTGTTCAATAATACCGCGACCGGCATGGGCAATGCGTCGAACCTGATTTCAGCCATCCTTTACGGCGTGGATCGTCAGGTCGGTGACCACCATGTGCTGATGCCGAAATTTGGCGTGGGTTCGTATGTCGGTCAGCTCGATGATCAGCAGATTGCTGACATCTCCAACTACGTGCTAAAGAACTACGGTAACGCAGCCATTCAGGTCAGTGCGCACGATGTCGCGGTGTTACGCGCCGGCGGCCCGGTCACATTGCTGGCAAAACTACAGCCGTTCATGGCGCCGGCGATGGTGGCCGGGGTGATTGTACTGCTGGTGCTGATTTTCTGGCTCGGCCGGAAACGCAAAACGAAAGTGGCGTAATCCGCAGACTGAAACGCAAAACGGCCCAAAAGGGCCGTTTTTTTGGGTCCGAACGGCAGAAAGGAGGCTAAAACTACCCTCTTCCCACCAGCGGCATAGCACTCGCCATCACGGTCATGGTCAGTACGTTGGTGTCGAGCGGCAAACCGGCCATAAACGCCACGGCCTCGCCGACGCGTTCCACCGGGATAACCGGTTCTTCAGCAATATGTCCGTCCGCCTGCATCCTGCCTGCCAGCGCTTTATTCCCCATATCCGTTGCTGCATTGCCGATATCAATTTGTCCGCAGGCAATATTAAAGGCACGTCCGTCCAGCGCGGTTGATTTCGTCAGGCCGGTGATCGCATGTTTACTGGCAGTATAGGGTGCGGAATTCGGCCTCGGTGACTGCGCCGAAATCGAACCGTTGTTGATGATACGCCCGCCCTGCGGCGACTGGCGTTTCATCAGCTTAACCGCCGCCTGCGTACACAAAAATGCACCGGTCAGATTGGTATTGATCACCGACAGCCAGTCTTCTACCGGCAGTTCGTCAATGGGTACATCCTTCACGTTATTACCGGCATTATTGAATAACAAATCCAGTCGTCCGAAGGTTTCCTGAATATCTTCAAACAGTGCGGCGACCGATTGCGGACGGGTCACATCCAGCTCACGGGCTACCGCCTGTCCCGGCGCAAACAACGACACAGCCTGCTCCAGTTTTGCCTGATTACGCCCGGCCAGTATCACTTTAAATCCGATAGCTTCCAGCGCTTTTGCAGCACTTAACCCGATGCCGCTCCCGCCGCCTGTCACTAATGCAATTTTGGTGTCTTCAGTGCTCATTTCAGCTCCTTCTACACAGCGGCCAGCATACCGCCATCAATAAACAGCAGATGTCCGTTGACAAAATCAGAGGCTTTGGATGACAGATAGACTGCACCGCCGACCAGCTCTTCCGGATTGCCCCAACGTGCGGCCGGTGTGCGTTTGCACAGCCATTCTGAGAATTCTTTGTTGTCTACCAGCGCCTGTGTCATGTCGGTTTTGAAATAACCCGGCGCGATTCCGTTCACCTGAATATTGTAGCGCGCCAGCTCAACGCACATGCCCCGGGTCAGCATTTTTACCGCGCCTTTCGATGCCGCATAAGGTGTAATGGTGTCACGCCCCAGTTCGCTTTGCATCGAACCGATATTAATGATTTTGCCGTGCCCGCGCGGGATCATGTAACGCGCCACCGCCTGCGACACCAGAAATACGGATTTCTGATTCACGGCAATGACATCGTCCCAGTCTTTTTCCGGAAACTCGGTGAATTTATGGCGGCGCTGGATCCCGGCGTTATTTATCAGTACATCAATGGGCCCGATGGTGCTTTCGATATGCTCAATCGCCTGATTCACCGCCTGACTGCAGGTGACATCAAACGACACCGCATGGGCAATAAAGCCCTCTGCCCGCAGGGCTTCAGCGGCCTTCTGCGTTGATTCCTGTTGGGTGCCGTTGATGATAATTTCTGCACCGTGCTGCGCCAGCCCTTTCGCCAGCAGGAAACCCAGACCGCGCGTCGAGCCGGTAATCAGAATCTTTTTATTATCCAGTGAGAAGAGATTTGTCATGACGTTGGCCTTATTGAATGCTGATTTAAAAAGTTAGCTTCACTACACCGGTTTACTCTGCGCTAAACTGTGATGCAGATCACCTGCCGGAATGTTAAAAAACCCTGTTACTCCCGGTGTGATCATCATCATTTTGGTAACAATCTCCGGCACTTTCTGTTTCAATAATCAGGACTATTTGCAGGCCCAACCAGGAACTTTCCGCATGAGAAACCAGCGCGTGACATTACAGGACATCGCCCAACTGGCGGATGTCACGAAGATGACGGTGAGCCGTTTTCTGCGCACGCCGGAAAAGGTGTCTCCTGAAACCCGTGATCGCATCACGAAGGTCATGGAAGAGGTGGGATATCCGCTGGAAGAAGCCCGCGGACCGGCCAGAGCGCCGCGTATCGGCATTTTAGTGCCGTCGTTTAACAACCAGATTTTCTCGGACTTACTGGCGGGCATTGAGTCGGTCACTTCCGCGCAGGGCTTTCAGACGCTGGTAGTCAATTACGATTACAGCAAAGAACGCGAGGAAGAACACATCATCAATCTGCTCGGTTATCAGCTGGCCGGATTGATCCTCACTGATTCCGTGCATACGCTGAAAGCCGATAAGTACCTGAATGCGGCAGAAATTCCTGTGGCCCAGGTGATGGATCTCGACGACCCGCACGGGCGCATCGCCGTCGGTTTTGATAATCAGCAGGCGGGTTATGATATGGCGAATACCTTGCTCGCCAGCGGCAAAGAACATGTGGTGTATTTCGGTTCGATGTCTGACGCCCGTGACCAGAAGCGTTATCAGGGTTACAGCCGCGCCATGAATGAACGCGGACTGACGCCGGTGCATATCACGCCGAATAAAGTGTCGTCGGTATCTATCGGTGCGGGCATGCTGGCCATGGCGCGTCAGTTATATCCGCAGACCAACGCGATTTTGTGTACCAATGACGATATTGCCGTCGGCGTGTTACAGGAATGTATCAAACTGCGGATCCGCGTCCCGCAGGATATGGCAATTTCCGGTTTTCACGGGCTGGATATCGGTCTGGCAACCACACCATTATTAGCCAGCGTTATCACTCCGCGCTTTGAAATGGGGAAAGTGGTGGCGGAGATATTGCTTAAAAAAATCAGAAACCTGCCCACGATCGAACGCGTGGATTTGCATTACCGGATCTCCCTCGGCGGCACCATTTAACTCTCCTTTTCCCTCTATTTCCCCCCTGCGGACCTGCACACAAACTCCGGTGCAGGATCACGTAAGTGGTAACACCTTTTCTTAACATAATTCAACGTGACGTCTGTCACGAAATACTTTCCTCAAAATGCTTTTATTAAGTCATCGCCGAAAGACGAGATATTTAATAAAACGTCGCATTGAACATGCTCTAAATAATTCAGATTACAGGAAGGCGGCAAGAGCGTTAATCCCCGGGAACTGAAACAAGTCAGTGACCGGCGTTAGCGGGTGCGGACAACGCATCTGTAGCCTGAAGTATGACGAGCATCACCGAGGAGCACAGAATGGATAATAAGATTCCTAAGGCACGCTGGCTGCGCGTAATAACGCCAATTCTTATTGCTTGCATTATTTCCTTCATGGACAGGGTCAATATTAGTTTTGCTATGCCTGGCGGCATGGATGCTGAATTAGGAATTACCGCTTCAATGGCCGGTCTGGCCGCCGGTATTTTCTTTATCGGGTATTTATTCCTGCAGGTTCCGGGCGGCAGTCTGGCAGTACATGGCAGCGGACGAAAATTTATCGCCTGCTCTCTGGTTGCCTGGGCAATTATTTCGATTCTGACCGGTGTGATTACGAATCAGTATCAGCTGCTGTTCCTGCGCTTTGCGCTGGGTGTGGCAGAAGGCGGGATGCTGCCGGTCGTGCTGACGATGGTCAGTAACTGGTTCCCCGATAAAGAACGTGGCCGCGCCAATGCTTATGTGCTGATGTTCGCCCCGCTCGGCGGAATGATCACCGCGCCGCTGTCGGGTTTTATTCTGGATACGCTCGACTGGCGCTGGTTGTTCATCATTGAAGGGGCATTATCTTTTGTCGTGATGCTGTTCTGGTGGTTTACCATCAGCGATCGGCCTGAAGAAGCAAAATGGCTGTCTGAGCGTGAACGCGACTATCTGATTACCGAGCTGAACCGAGAACGCGAAGCCCTGAGAGCCCTGGCACCGGTGAATAACGCCCCGCTGAAAGAAGTGTTCCGCAACCGGTCTATCGTCAAACTGATCATTATTAATTTTTTCTATCAGACCGGGATTTACGGCTATACCCTGTGGCTGCCCACCATTCTGAAAAACCTGACCGGCGGAGATATGAGTTCAGTGGGTATGCTGGCGATTATCCCTTACGTGGGCACTATGTTGGGGATCCTGGCGATGTCCGTGCTGTCGGATAAAACCGGTAAGCGCCGTATGTTCATTGCCCTGCCGCTGTGTGGTTTCGCAGCCTGTCTGGCGGCATCTGTCGCATTCGGCCATAACATCATGGCGGCATATGGTTTCCTGGTCGGTGCCGGTTTCTTCCTGCAAGCCGCAACCAGCGCCTTCTGGACGATTCCGGGCAAAGTCACCACGCCGGAAGTCGCAGGCAGTGCGCGTGGTGTGATAAATGGTCTGGGGAATCTGGGCGGATTCTGCGGTCCGTATCTGGTCGGCGTGCTGGTCAGCCTGTACGGTCAGAGCACCGCGATCTACGCGCTGGTGGCATCCTTGCTGATTGCCGCAGCGGTCACGACGTTGCTGCCAAAAGAGTGCGATATGGCGCTCGTGCCGGGGGCAAAAGCCAAAGCCATGGCAGACGAATACGCCCGCGCTAAAGCGGCGCGACGGGTTCAGGGAGTGAAAGCGGAAATGGTTTAATACTCAAGCTCCCACATGAAGCAGAGAAGACCGTTTTGGTTTTGCTCCTCCCCCTGCGATGAACTGAACCCCGAATGTTGGGAGGGGGTTTTAAGAGCTAACACCTTGTCAAACCACACTTTTCCTTTTCGGTTTTGACCTTGATACTCCACCCCGGCCCTCCCCTTCGCAGGGGAGGGCGTTATGCAGCCACTTTCACCGGACGGCTGGCATAGAGATACAACAAGGTGGCGGCAAGTATGCAGAACGCCATCGACCCAACCATCGGCCAGGCGCTTTTCGCGGTAAACAGTGACAGCACAGAACCTATCGCCGCACCGGTGCCGAAACGAATCGTGCCGGCCAGAGAAGCGGCTGTACCCGCCATGTGCGGGAAGTCATCCATAATGACCGCCATCGCGTTAGACGTGACCATCGCAATCACACCAACGTATCCCGCCACACCAATCACCATCGCCCAGAACGGCAATCCGAAGGTACAGACGATCACCAGCCACATCCCCATCGTCAGTTGCACAAACAATCCGAAGCGGAACATTTTTACCGCACCCGTACGGCGTACGTTACGGCTGTTGATGAGTGTCAGAATCACCAGAGCGACGATGTTCAGCGCAAAGTAAAAGCCGAAACTTTGCGGCGAAACGCCATTGAGCTCGATGTAGACAAACGGACCGGCGCTGAGGAAAGAGAACATTCCGGCAAATGAGAAACCACTCGCCAGCATATAACTGAGCACACGTTTGTGTCGGAACAGGGAAGCAAAATTGCCGACGCTGGTGCGCAGGTGGAATTTTTGCCGCCGTTCTTTGGGCAGCGTCTCTTTGATATACACG
The DNA here is from genome assembly GCF_004195095.1 of Rahnella sp. CFA14(1/10). Taxonomy (NCBI): domain Bacteria; kingdom Pseudomonadati; phylum Pseudomonadota; class Gammaproteobacteria; order Enterobacterales; family Yersiniaceae; genus Rahnella; species Rahnella sp. CFA14(1/10). The sequence continues at coordinate 418,300 of NZ_SEWS01000004.1, forward strand.
CCCACCAGCGTTGCGGCGATAAGCGCGGCAATCGCCATCGCCCAGAAAATGGCATGCCAGCTGAAAATAGCCATCAGCAAACCACCGAGCATTGGCGCCAGCAGCGGCGCTACCGTCATCACCAGTACCACAAAAGACATCATTCGCGAGAATTCGTCTTTTGTGAACATATCGCGCATCAGCGCGTTGATGACCACACTCGCGGCAGCGGCTGCCAGACCGTGCAGGAAACGCATCCAGACCAGTTGCTCAACGGATTGCGCCAGTGCACAGGCACCGGCCGCGACGGCAAAAATCATCACGCCCCAGAAGATAACCGGCTTACGCCCAAGGCTGTCCGCCATCGGGCCATAAAACAGCTGCCCTATCGCAAAACCCAGCACGTAAGCACTGAGCGTCATTTGCACACTGCCCGCCGGCACGCCATATTCCTGAGCGATCACGGGCATACTTGGCAGATACATATCGATAGCCAGAGGCATCAGCATCGATATCAATCCCAGGATGAAAATCAGTCCGACATGGGAGACCGGTTTTTCTTGCACTTTCAGCTGCTCCAGTTATAGAAAAATCTATCGCGAGGGAACGCCAACGCTGGCCACTTCCTGCTCAGTTAACGGCCGGTACTGACCCGGTTCCAAATCTTCATCCATCACAATCTCACCAATACGCTCACGGTGCAGCGCAACCACGCGGTTACCCACGGCAGCAAACATACGTTTAACCTGATGATAACGGCCTTCGCTGAGAGTCAGGCGCACCAGACAGTCTTCGATTTTTTCAAGCTGCGCCGGTTTGGTCAGGGAATCTTCGTTATGCAGTTGCACACCCGCTTCAAACTGCGCAGCGGTGTCGTCAGCCAGCGGATGTTCGAGTGTTACCAGATAAGTTTTTTCGCAGTGATGGCGCGGCGAGGTGATGCGGTGCGACCATTGCCCGTCGTCGGTCATCAGCACCAGACCGGTGGTGTCGATATCCAGACGGCCCGCCGCATGCAGTTTGTAGGCCACGGGTTCTTCGAGGAAATACAGCACGGTCGGGTGATCCGGATCATCGGTGGAACACACATATCCCTGCGGTTTGTTAAGCATGAAATAACGCGGACCGGTGATTTGATCCAGTACATTGCCGTCAAACTCGACACGTTGTTCCGGGCTGATTTTCATTGAGCCGGTTTTGACGATTTCACCGTCTACGGTGACGCGTTTGTTACGCAGTTCGCGCAAAACCAGCGCGCGGCTTACACCTAATTGCTGAGAGAGAAACTTGTCCAGACGCATTGGATCAACTTGCCTTCATGGCGATCTGAGTGATCGCGTTACTGATAAAACACAAGACCCCGCCGTCGCAATACTGCAACTGACAGGGTTCAGGGTTGTTCGGTTCGTAATAATTGCAAAGAGTTATTATTACTTCGGGGGGGCAGAAACACTGCCGCGTTGAGGGCAATAGTATAGCCGTGCATCCTGTAAGGAAGAAGGAAAATAAGCAGGCTAAACATTCACTGCGGGAGATTTCTTTGATCATCGCCATCGGCAGCATTTCTTGGCATACTGCATTACTGTTTTTATAAACAGGTAAGTTAACGGAATAATCAACAGGTGATCATCGCGTGACTGCTTTTACTCTCCGCCCCTACCAGCAAGATGCCGTGGATGCCACGCTGCGTCATTTCCGCCAGCACGACGAACCGGCAGTGATTGTGCTGCCGACCGGTGCGGGAAAAAGTCTGGTGATTGCCGAACTCGCGCGCGTTGCCCGCGGACGTGTACTGGTGCTCGCGCATGTCAAAGAGCTGGTGGCGCAAAACCACAGCAAATATCTTTCCTACGGGCTGGAAGCGGACATCTTCGCCGCCGGGCTGAACCTGAAACAAAGCAGCGGCAAAGTGGTGTTTGGCAGCGTGCAATCTGTTGCGCCCAATCTGGCGGAATTCAGTGGCGAATTTTCCCTGCTGATTATCGATGAATGCCACCGTATTTCCGACGATGATAACAGTCAGTATCAGCAGATTATCGGTCATCTCAGTGCGCAAAACCCGCGCCTGCGATTGCTCGGCCTGACCGCCACGCCCTACCGTTTAGGCAAAGGCTGGATTTATCAGTATCACCATCAGGGTATTGTGCGCGGTGATGCCAACAGCCTGTTCCGCGACTGCATCTATGAACTGCCGTTGCGTTACATGATTAAAAACGGCTTTCTGGTGCCACCCGAACGGCTCGATATGCCGGTGGTCAGTTACGATTTCAGCCGCCTGCAGGCCAACAGTAATGGTCTGTTCAGTGAAGCGGATCTGAATGATGAACTGCGACAACAAAAACGTATCACGCCGCACATCATCAGCCAGATTGTTGAATTCGCACAAGAACGTAAAGGCGTGATGATTTTTGCCTCCACGGTGGAACATGCCGGTGAGATTTTTGGTCTGCTGCCCGCAGGGGAAGCGGCGCTGATCAGCGCGCAAACCCACGCGCTGGAACGGGACCGGCTGATCACGGCGTTTAAAGCGCAGCAGTTACGCTATCTGGTGAATGTATCCGTGCTGACCACCGGCTTTGACGCGCCGCATGTGGATCTTATCGCCATCCTGCGTCCGACAGAATCCATCAGCCTGTACCAGCAAATTGTTGGTCGCGGGTTGCGGCTCGCACCGGGTAAAACGGATTGTCTGATCCTTGATTATGCCGGAAACCCGCACGACCTTTTTACGCCGGAAGTGGGCAGCCATAAGCCGGCAGGCGATAACAAACCCGTGCAGGTGTTTTGCCCGGCCTGCGGCTTCGCCAATATTTTCTGGGGAAAAACCACCGAAGACGGCACGATCATTGAGCATTTTGGCCGCCGCTGTCAGGGCGTACTGGAAGATGATGAGGGCAACCGTGAGCAATGTGATTTCCGCTTCCGTTTTAAAAGCTGCCCGCACTGTGGCGCGGAAAATGATATCGCCGCACGGCGCTGTCATCAGTGCCAGGAAATTCTGGTCGACCCCGATGATATGCTGAAAGCCGCGCTGCGCCTGAAAGATGCGCTGGTCTTACGCTGCGGTGGTATGAATCTGGAACACGGACGCGATGACAAAGGCGAATGGCTGAAAATTACCTATTACGATGAAGACGGCGCTGACGTTTCGGAGCGCTTTCGTCTGCAAACGCCTGCACAACGCATGGCGTTTCTGCATAACTTCCTGCGCCCGCACCAGCGCGCACCGGGCGTACCGCTGGAATGGAATAGCGCAGCGGATGTTGCCGCGCAGCAGGTGTTATTGCGTCATCCGGATTTTGTGGTCGCGCGTATGAAAGGCCAGTTCTGGCAGGTGCGGGAGAAAATATTTGATTATGAAGGCCGCTACCGACGCGCTCATGAACTGCGCGGGTAACAGGGATGACCAAACCGGTAATTATTCGTTGTTGCTGTGCCCGGACTCCGGTATCATACCGCCCGCTTTCGCCTTGTGTGGAAGTCGCAGTACTCAACTCGTCACTCGGTCGCAGGTGGCGGGGCACATTTTAGAAGTAGTTCTATTAGAGAAACATACAATGATCACTATCAATGTAGAAGTACGTCCACAGGACGAGCAGGGCAAAGGTGCGAGCCGCCGCCTGCGTACAGCTAACAAATTCCCAGCTATCGTTTACGGTGGCTCAGCTGCTCCGGTTTCTATCAAACTGGACCATGATTCTGTAAAGAACCTGGAAGTTAAAGCGGAGTTCTACTCTGAAGCTATTACTCTGGTTATCGACGGTCAAGAAACCAAAGTTAAAGTTCAGGCTGTACAGCGTCACCCGTTCAAGCCAAAACTGGCTCACATCGACTTCGTTCGCGTTTAATAACGCGACTTTACTCTAAATCATTCAGGTTGTAGCAAAGTAGCAAGCGAGTGAGTCCTGATGAACTTACATTGGTAAGTGATTCAGGTGAACGAACGTAGCTAACGCAGCAACAACGTGAAGGATGACGAGTAAAAAGTTGTTGCGCATCGGGACGCCGTGCGAGAACAAATAAAAAACACCGCCCAGGCGGTGTTTTTTATTGGGCGCGATTATTTATTACCCGCTTTACGCTGCAACTGATCCCGCAAATTCGGCGGCGTGCCTTTGATGGTCAGCGTATCCGTGGCCGGATCCCAGAAAATACGTTCGCCCATCAGCATGGCATCAAAGTTAATGCTCAGGCCGCCGCCGCTGCCGGCGAATTTAGTCAGCTGACGCAAAGTGCTGCGATCGGCCGGGAAAGTTTCTTCCAGCTGATAACCCTGCTCCTGGGTAAACTCTTTAAACTTCTTGTCATTCCACGGCGGCAACTCTTCGGACAAATCATCGAGCGCGATCTCTTCGCCAGCCTGTAACTGTTCGTTGCAATAGGTATAAACCTGCTGACGGTAGTTCTGACGCTCGTTTTTATCGAGCTGCGCTTCGCTACAAAAGTCGTCAACTGCCTGCAACAAGCCACGGTTCTGCGCCTTGGTATCCAGACCTTCGGACGCACCGAGAAAATCCATGAAGAAGTCTGAGACTTTGCGCCCTACCCGGCCTTTCAGGAAAGTCAGATAACGGGTCGATTCCGGATTGGTTTCCCATTCGGTCAGATCGATACGCGCCACAATATCGGCATGATTGATGTCAAGATAATGAATGCTGCTGACATCCAGTTGTTCATTGACGCGCATACTGCTGCGGCTGTTGAGTACGGCGACCAGCAGATATTCAACCGCCAGAAAACGATAATGACAGAAAAGTACCACGCCGCCTTCAGCAAACGGGTATTTCGCCAGTTCGTCACGCAGACGGCCAGTGGCGGCGCGACTGAATGAAAGAAAATCATCGTCCCCTTTGCGGCAGCTGCGTAATGCCACCGCCAGTTCGCTGTCTTCATTGAACAAACCGTACGCTTTGCTTTTTGCACTGTAGACGCGGTGCAGTTCTGCCATCATTTCATCAACGGCAGCATTGGGCGTCAGGAGCGTATCACGCAGCACAACATCCAGCGTTTGCTCATCACGTTTGTTCAACTGGTGCAGAGCGATCTGCTCAAGATCCAGACTCATGGGGATTTTCTCCTGTAAGAATTGCAGCCGTGTAAGAAGGGTTGATCTGCGGGGCGTATTCAAACACCGAAGCGCCGGGGCCGCAACTATCGCGAAGGCTGAAATAAAGATTAATAGATACAATCAATACAACAACGTTAACTCAGTTATAAAAATGCGGAAAACAGAGGCGTGATACGCTAAGATATTGGACTTTGTCAGATCAAGAAGCACAATACTCTATGGCACAATCATCCCGTTACAGTGACGAACACGTTGAACAGCTCCTTTCCGAGCTGGCAACCGTTCTGGAAAAACACCGCGCCCCGACAGATTTGTCTCTGATGGTTCTGGGCAATATGGTGACAAACCTGATTAATACCAGCGTCGCTCCTGCACAGCGCAAAGCCTTGTCGCAGTCTTTTGCGAAAGCGTTGCAAGCGTCGATAAGAGAAGATAAAGCCCATTAATCCACAACTTGCCCAATACCTCTCATGGTGACAAATCGTCAGCGCTATCGCGAAAAAGTATCCCAGATGATCAGCTGGGGCCACTGGTTCGCCCTGTTTAATATCCTGCTCATCCTTGGGATCGGCAGCCGCTACCTGTTTGTTTCTGACTGGCCTTCTTCATTGCAGGGGCGCATTTACGCGCTGGTCAGCTGGCTTGGGCATTTCAGTTTTATCGGTTTCTCGACATATTTACTGATCATCTTCCCGCTCACCTTCGTGGTGATGTCGCAACGGCTGCTGCGGTTCTTATCCGCTATTCTGGCTACTGCCGGACTGACACTGCTTCTGGTCGATACCGAAGTCTTTACCCGTTTCCACCTGCACATTAATCCGGTCGTGTGGGAGCTGGTGGTTAATCCCGGTCAGGGTGAGATGGCCCGTGACTGGCAGCTGATGTTTATTGCTGTGCCGGTAATATTCCTGCTCGAAATGCTGTTTGGTACCTGGGCATGGCAAAAGTTACGCAGCCTGAACCGCCGCAATTTCGCCAAACCGATTGTCGTTCTGTTTATAGCCAGTTTCTTTGCTTCACATCTGATGTACATCTGGGCAGATGCGAATTTCTATCGTCCGATCACCATGCAGCGTGCGAATCTGCCACTTTCCTACCCGATGACAGCACGTAAATTCCTTGAAAAACACGGCCTGCTCAATGCCGAGGAATACCAGAAGCGGCTGATCGAACAAGGCAATCCCGAAGCGCTGGCAGTCGAATATCCGCTGAACACCATCAGCTTCGCGAAAACCGGTTCGAAGTATAATTTGCTGATGGTGGTGCTAGATGGTGTCCATACCGACACGCTGGATAAAGATCTGCCCACGCTGAGCGATTTTGCCAAACATAACATTCGTTTTGATCAGCATTTTAGTTCCGGAAACCGTAATGACACCGGGCTGTTCGGCCTGTTCTACGGGATTTCACCGAGCTATATGCAGGGCATTCTGGCGGCGCGTAAACCTTCTGCACTGGTGTCGTCACTGGAGCAACAAGGTTACGAATTCGGTTTATTTGCCTCAGACGGTTTTAACAGCCCGTTGTACCGCCAGGCATTACTGACCGATTTTACCTTGCCGCCGCCGGTCAAACAGACTGATCAACAAACCGTTTATCAGTGGCAACAATGGCTGAACGGACCTGGCAACGGTCCGTGGTTCTCCTACCTGAGTCTGAGCGGGATCAGTAACGCATTGCGTCAGGACGGGGCCAGTGTGCCGACCGGTAATACCTTTATTCATCGTTATCAGAACGGTGCAGCGAATGTGGATTCGCAAATCAAAGCTATCCTGCAGGCGTTAAAAGATCGCGGGGAGCTGGATAAAACGGTGGTCGTCATTACCGCTTCACACGGTATTGAATTCAACGAGAACGGTACCTGGGGTTCAGGCAATGCGATGAACCGTCGCCAGTTACAGGTTCCGCTGATTATTCACTGGCCCGGTACACCCGCGCAGAATATCGATAAACTGACAGATAATGCGGATGTGATGACTACGCTGATGCAACGCCTGTTGCATGTGACGACAGCTCCGGCTGATTACTCGCAGGGCGAAGATTTGTTCGCCGCGAAGCGACGCCATAACTGGGTCACCACCAGCGACGACGGTACGCTGGTGATCACCACGCCAGACCAGACGCTGGAACTGGAAAGTAACGGTGATTACCGCGCCTTTGATATTAACGGCAAGCGGATTAAAGATCAGAAACCAGAACTTAGCTTGCTGCTTCAGGTGCTGACAGATGAAAAACGCTTCCTGGCAAACTGACGTTCGCCATTAACCGAAATGATGAAAGCCAACCCTGAGCGGTTGGCTTTTTTAATGGCACCACGCCCGCATCCCCCGTCAAATTATTTGACCTTCTTCTTGAAAATAATGTCGTTTATAGCACCGCCGGAAACCGCTACGGTAGGTCCATACATCCTAATCACCTTATAAACACAGCGCGGAGGGCCACTATCGTGTCGGGACTGGTCAACGGACAATGGGTAAGCGGCGACGTCGCAAAAGAAGAAATTAAAAATGGCGCATTTCATCGTCAGGAAACGGCGTTTCGCCAGACACATCTTGAGCCTGAAGCCGGACGCTATCAGCTTTTCGTCTCTTACCTGTGCCCGTGGGCCTCGCGCACGTTAATTTTTCGCCATCTGAAAGGGCTGGAAAAATTCATTCAGGTATCCATTGCTCAGCCGGTGATTGGTGAAAATGGCTGGACGTTTGATACGCCGCAGGATGCAGGCGAAAAGATTGAGCCGGTGCGTTATGTACATCAACTCTACACCGCCAGCGATGCACACTACACCGGCAAAGTCTCCGTGCCCGTGCTGTGGGACCGCCGCGAAGGGCGTATCATCAATAATGAATCAGCTGATATTATCCGCATCCTTAACCATGCGTTTGATGCACTGACCGGCAATCAGGATGACTTCTACCCTGCTGCCCTGCGCGAAGACATTGACCGCTGGAACGAGGTGATTTATCACGACGTTAACAACGGCGTGTATAAGACGGGTTTTGCAAAAACGCAGGACAGCTATAGCGCCGCCGTAACCCAACTTTTCAGTACGCTGGATACCCTTGAGACGCATTTACACCACCACCGCTACATTGCCGGTGAATGTATTACCGAAGCCGACTGGCGGCTGTTCGTCACACTGGTGCGTTTCGACAGCGCCTATCATGGGGCATTCAAATGTAATATTCGCCGTATTGAAGATTATCCGAATTTATCCCATTACTTGCGCGAACTTTATCAGTGGCCGGGGATCAGCGATACGGTGAACCTGACGCATATCAAACAAGGTTATTACGGTATTTTGTGGCTGAACCCGACAGGTATCGTTCCGGCAGGCCCGGAACTGGACCTGCGTCGCCCTCACGATCGTCAGCGTCTCAGCGGGCGCGGCGTGATGCAGATAACACACTAAAAATTGCTTGGACCCGCACGGATAACACTGTATATTTCAACAGTTATTTCTCCCTGTCTTTTATGAGGAAAGCTATGCGGGTCGAACTGATTTTTGACAAACGGAATGTCGCCGGCATCCCTGATGCCAGCAAAAAAATTGAAGCAGAACTGGTTAAACGGGTGCACCGGTTGTTTCCTGACGCTGAAGTCAAAGTGAAACCGATGCAGGCTAATGGCCTGAATACCCACGGCGCCAGCAAGCAGGAACGTTCGCAATTAAACCAAATGCTAGAGGAAATGTTCGAAGAAGCCGATGACTGGCTCGCCGTGGAGTAAATAATCCGCTTTGCCGTTGCACTTGCTTACAAAGCGCAATTGAAATAAACAATCCATCGCTATGGCTTAATATAAGATGTGCATGTTATACGAAATTCATTATCAATCAGAGCGATGAGTTGCACATAATGAGGGACAAACCGGGCTATTTTCATCCGGTAAGTTGTTCTCCGCACCTTCGCTTTTCGCTTCACATGCGCCAATGACTTTGCGAAACTGCCATGCCACCGAGCCTAAAAAAATCCAGCGCCCAACCTAATTTCTACACCAAGCGCTTTGCGCTGATTTGTCTCGGTATTGTCTGTTGTCTGGCGCTTCTGCTCGGCCGGGTGGGCTACCTGCAATTGCTTAACCAGCCGATGCTGGAAAAAGAAGCCGATTCCCGCTCGTTGCGCTCCACGGTTATCCCTGCCGGGCGCGGCACCATTGTCGATCGTAACGGCCATCCGCTGGCGCTGAGTGTCGCTTCAAAAGATATTATCGCCGACCCGTTCCGTGTACTGGAACTGCACAGTGATCTGAACAGCCCGAAGTGGCAATATCTGGCTTCCGCGCTGAATATGCCACTTTCACAACTACAGCAAACCATCACCAGCGATCCTCAGCGCCGCTTCGTTTATCTCGGGCGCAAAATAGAAGAAGGTATCGCCGCAGATATCAGTCAGCTGCACCTTGGCGGCATCAGCAGTCAGCTGGATGACAGCCGTTACTACCCGATGAGCGAAGCCGCCGCCAATCTGGTCGGTGTCGTCGGGACGGATAATGAAGGTCTGACAGGCGTCGAAAAAGGTTTTAATGCCCTGCTACAGGGCAAACCTGGCATGCGCGAGTACCGTCAGGATCGCCATGGCAATGTGATCGGTATTCTGAAAGAAGTCGCACCGCAACAGCCGCCGACCATCAATCTGAGTATCGACAGCTTTATGCAGTACGTCTTGTACTCGCGGCTGCGCGATGGCGTTACGCTTAACCAGGCCGAATCCGGCGCGGCTGTTCTGGTGGATGTGAACACCGGTGAGATTTTAGGGATGGCGTCCTACCCTTCCTATAACCCGAATAACTATGCCGGTGTTCAGGCAAAAGACATGCGCAATGTGGCAATCAGCGACAGTTTCGAACCCGGTTCGACAGTCAAACCGCTGGTGGTAATGGCAGGTCTGAACCGGCATATGATCCGCCCGGATTCCGTTCTCGATACCCATCCGTACACCGTTAACGGCCACCTGATCCGCGATGTCGGCCATTGGCCTGCGCTGACCATCACCGGTATCTTGCAAAAATCCAGTGACATTGCAGTTTCGCATATTGCGCTGGCAATGCCGGCCAACGTTCTGGTTCAGCTGTATCAATCCTTTGGTTTAGGCAAACCGACAGATTTGGGTATCGGTGGCGAAAGCAGTGGCTATTTCCCACTCCACCGCGACCGCTGGGCCGATATCGAACGAGCGACCTTTTCCTTTGGCTACGGCCTGCGTGTAACGCCACTGCAAATCGCCCGTGAATACGCCACGATTGGGGCGGAAGGTATTTACCGTCCGCTGTCGATAACCAAAGTCACACCGCCGGTGCTCGGTACCCGCGTTATGTCGGCTGACGTGGTCAGAACAGTGATTCATATGATGGAAAGTGATGCATTACCCGGCGGCTCAGGCCTCAGCGCTGCAGTGCCGGGATACCGTCTGGCGATTAAAACCGGTACAGCGGAAAAAATGGGGAGCAGTGGCAAATACGACGGTGGTTACATTAACTACACCGCCGGTGTTGCGCCCGCGAGTAATCCGCGCGTTGCGCTGGTGGTGATGGTCAATAATCCACAAGCCGGCAAGCACTTTGGCGGGTCGGTGGCTGGCCCGATTTTTGGACATATTATGGGCGAAGTCCTCAATCATATGAACATAGCGCCGGATGCGCTGGTGCCGGAAACGCCACCAACGACGGTGATTAATGACGGGCAGAAAACCGAGTTGGTGCGTCGCCCGGCCACCGATGGTTAAGCGAACGCGATCAAAATCATTAAACATTTCTGACAGACTGGATCTCACCGAAATAAGCGGTTAACGTTCGCAGTGTTTATTGGCTGAAGAAATTGCTGGCTGACACATTGTGGAGGAAGAGCGTAGGCTCTGTAAGAAAAAGAATGAAACGGCTTCTTATCGTATTTTTGATATTTGTCGCGGTTTGTCTGGGGGTTATTGCCCTGAATATGCAGGGCAGCGGCCCGTGGTAACTGAGTTCCGTTCCCTGAAAAGGGATAAAGGGAGACATCATTTTGCCAACCGGTAAGAACTTCGTGATTTTGATTGTTCTTATTCTCGTCGGGATGGTGGTGGTGGACGATGGCATCGCCCGGTTAATCCACTGGATCCTGTTGCGTTAAAACATGGCCCGTCAGGCTGTCATTACAACAGTCCTGCCCACCGGGCCATTATTGTCCGCCGGGACTCTGAACATCTCTGAGCAACACCTGCCACGCCAACCTGACGAACTCGTGTATAATAGCGGTATTCAACCTTAATACAGACTGGTTATGGCTCAAGACATTCATATCGCTATCGTCTGCGCACTCAGCAAATGGATTGAAGGCCATCTGGGTCGTGTGATCCACCTTGAAGAACTGGCTGAGTATTCAGGCTATTCGCTCTGGCACATGCAAAAACTGTTCAAAGAATCAACCGGCATTTCTCTGGGGAAGTACATCCGGGAACGCCGTCTGGCCAGTGCTGTTTATCAACTGAGCAGCAGTGAAACGCCGATTTTTGATATCGCGATGGATTTCGGCTTCGGTTCGCAATCGCATTTCACTTACATGTTCCGCAAGCGTTTCAACATAACGCCACATGAATTCCGCCAGAACCCTGACATCAAACTCGATGTGTCTCCCCCGCTGCATCTGATCCACCAGAAATCAGCCTGAGGCTGTCAGAAACCGAAATCACTCAGGCCCGGATGTTCGTCCGGCCTGCGCCCCAAAGGCCAGTGGTACTGTCGTTCGCTTTCCTGAATCGGCAGATCATTGATGCAGGCGTGACGGGCAAACATCAGCCCCTGCTCATTGAATTCCCAGTTCTCATTGCCAAAACTGCGGAACCAGTTGCCCGAATCATCCCGCCATTCATAAGCAAAACGCACGGCGATCCGCGCCCCGTCAAACGCCCACAGCTCTTTAATCAGGCGATACTCCAGTTCTCTGGCCCATTTACGCTGCAGGAAGCTCACCACGGCGTCCTGCCCGTGCACAAACTCGCTGCGGTTACGCCAGACAGTATCCGCCGAGTAAACCTGGCTGACTCGGTGCGGATCGCGACTGTTCCAGGCATCTTCTGCCAGACGCACTTTTTCGATTGCGCTTTCGCGGGTAAATGGCGGTAACGGCGGTTTAACGGACATAAGCACCTCGGTCAGGGTAAGAAATTCACCTGAACACCATAGCGGTGTTTTACAGCATTCTCACGCCAAATTGTGCCCACAAAAAACGCGGCCCTCTCAGGCCGCGTTCCTGAAGAACGTGCTGTTTACTGCTGTTCTTTACTGTTAAAGCAACGCGCTATTCTGTGTCTGAGAAAGGCACGCTTAGAACTGATACACCAGGCCTACCGCAGTCACATCGTCGGTATTGATGCCGGCGTTGTCGGTGAAGGTGCTGCTGTCGATCAGGTTAATTTTATAGTCGACATAGGCTGACATATTTTTGTTGAAGTAGTAAGTCGCACCCAGGTCAACAAATTTAACCAGATCCTGATCCTGATAGTTATTACCCAGACGGTCTGAACCTAAATCCTTACCACGGGTTTGGTTATAGGCTACGAACGGACGCAGACCAAAATCGAACTGGTAACTGGCGTAGGCTTCAAATGCCTGGGATTCGTTAGCATAACCGTAAGCTTCTGAATCGGTAGAACCGAAACGGGAAGCGTTGTAAGCCTGGGTGAACATCGCAGCCAGATAGACGTTATTGGCGTCATATTTCAGACCACCGGTGTAGCCTTCCGCTTTTTTACCGTCGCCCATGATATTTGGTGCGGAGTTTTGTTCGTCAGTACGGTCAGAGTTGAAGAACGCACCCGCTACGCTGACGCCCGCGCCAATATCGTAGCTCAGGGACATACCGTAACCGTCGCCGTTCTGTGTCAGCACATCACGGGTACCTGGTTCACCGCCACCGCTGTCGTTTTTACCCTGATATTGCAGGGCAAAATGCAGGCCATCGACCAGACCAAAGAAGTTATCGTTACGGTAAGTAGCCACGCCGTTGGTACGCTGATAAAGGAACTGGTCAGCGCCGTAAGTAGAACCATCGAACTCAGGCTGCATGTCAGTCCAGGCGGCAACGTCATACATCACGCCGTTGTTACGACCGTAGTCGAATGAACCCATGTCACCAAATTTCAGACCGGCGAAACCATAACGGGTAAAGGCACGGTCACCGTCATCCGAGCTTTCAGCCTGGTTAGCCTGAACCTGATATTCCCACTGGCCGTAACCGGTCAGTTGATCAGTAATCTGAGTTTCGCCTTTGAAACCAAGGCGGATGTAGCTCTGGTCGCCGTCTGAGCCTTTGTCGTTAGAGAAGTAGTGCAAACCATCAACTAAACCGTACAGGTCCAGTTTATTACCATCTTTATTATAAACTTCTGCCGCACTTGCTGATCCTGCCACCATTAAAGCAGGGATCATGAGTGAAAGAACACGGAGTTTCATTTTTTTATCCTCGGTAGGTGTCGGACCGTGCCACTGAATGTAAAGTACACGTTTTTACTGCTTTAGATCTGCATAACGTTTTTGTTTCTGTATAAATGTTGGCCCGACATGGCAATTCTATTCTCATGATATAATTTCTTTTAATCCAGAAAGAAAATGATACGAAATTAGTGAAGACATTACTTATATATTAGAAGTTGTAACTAAATATTAATATCGGGTAAATTTACGTCTATTTATTTTTGTTAAAATAAAGCACTCAAAGCTAAATTTACAAAATAATCAATATTATCAAGTAATTATGACAAATAATTACCGCACTAAGTGATAAACGATCTATCCACCGGTAATATATAATCTCTCTTGCTATCATCATTATTTGTTATTTTATTACCCTCATTCCCCGTTTTGTGGAAACAACAGCCGGCCCTCTGTGGCCGGTTTTTTTTTGGTTTACAAAGATATAATTACATACAGTGATATTCATCACTTATTATATCGCGCACATTAACTGTATTTATCCATAATTACTTCACATTATCTCCATCTTTCAAAGTACGATTTTCTTAATAGTCGATATCTAATCCATTAAATTAATAAGGTATTTTCGGAAGATTATTAATCCCTATTGGGGAGAGGCTTTGTTGGGCAGCAACACTTCAGATCCGTTACTATAGCCAAAGTCAGACCAATCCCGCTGCTCACTGCCGGGAAGAGCGATAGACTGCAGAGCCACGCAACAGCTTCTTTATTCAACAGTTCAGGGAACCTCATGCCACAACAGGATCAACTCGACAACCTCTCTAAAGCCAGAATGCTTCTGGCAACCCGCCGTTTTTTAAAACTCGACGAGTGGCTGTTGTCACTGATGCGTGGCTGGCAGAATCAGGGCGAAGGTCAAAGCGATTACGGCCTGCTGATGCACCCGGCGACCCTGTTTACCGGCACGGAATCGCCTGCGCTTAATCCGCTGGAAATTCTCAGCGACTGGGCGCAGCAATGCCCGCAGAGCTATCACGCTCACGTATTACTGGGCATGGTCTGGCATGAAAACGCCTGGTTAATCCGCCGGTCTCAGGGCGAAAATGAGATTGAAGATCACCAGTGGCTCGGTGCGCAGTTGTGTTGCGATTACGCCGTGCTGGCATTATTACGCGCTATCGAATTACATCCGCGACCGACCCACGCATTCCGCCATCTGATGAACCTCAGCGGAGGGTTCGGTGAGCCTTACTGGCTAAAATCCCTTTTCGCGGGCGAAGTACCTAAACCTCTGCATGAGAAGTTCTCGATTCAGGGCAGTGAAATCTGGCAGGCCGGTGTGGCGCATATTCATGCGCTCGGCTTTGAACCCGCCACGCACTGGCCACACATGTTACCCGCCGCGTTACGGCAAACCCGCAAAAACGGTGAAGAAGCGCTGGATTACTGGTTGCGCATGGCGATGTCCGTGCGTCACGCAGACGTCGGCACGATGGAATCCTATCTGTTATTCCATTCCGCTTTCTGGGGTGGCAGCGACGAGCAACAGTTGCTGATCATTGACGGCCCGTTGTGTGCGGAGTTCAGTGATGAAGAACGTAACCAGTTCCGTGCGAATGCGCTGTGCGATGCACTCTCCGGTGATATCGCCGAACGCGAATCGCCAGAGGCGCTGGCACTTGAGCAGCGGCTGGCCACTTTACTGGCCAGCCCGCTCGAGCCTGACACCCGCATCCGGCTGCTGGATCTCGCCGGAATTTGTACGGCGTACTGGCAGGATGATGATCAGGCCGGTCTGGCCGTTTATGACGCGTTATTTGCAGTGTCACCGCAGGCCATGCCCGGCCATTCTGCCCGCATGTTTATTTCCCGTGCTGTGCTGGCAAACGGCCATGAAGAAGGCTTGCCGGTACTTACCCAGTTACTGACCCGCGGCCTCAGCCAGGCCACTGATCCGGTGCTGGTGGCTTTTGCTGCCACGGCGTTGCAATTCGGATTATACGGGCTACCTGCCCGTCCGGAATTAAGTGAAGGGCTGATGGAACATGCGTGGTCGCTTATCCGGCAAGCCGGCGATGAACAGCCGGTCAGCGATCTGGTTACGCTGGCGCATGATATGGCGATCAATGATGATATTGATGCCGCCCATTTTCTGATGACCGGTATGGCGCGCCACGGCAGCGCCATTCATTGCTACGAACTGTATTTCTTCTACCGCAACGGCTGGCATCATGATGTGCCTGAGCATTTTCATAATGACAGTAATGCAATGGATTGTGTCCTCAGCGCCGCCCGCTCCGGCATGGTTCCGGCCATGTTTACCTGTGCTAACGCGCTGCGCGACGGGCTGGGTGGCGAACCGGATTATGAACAGGCGATGCAGTGGTATCAGCGGGCAATGGACGCAGGACATCTGTCCGCCGCTTACTACCGCGCCGGCTGTGCGCTGGATAACGGCTCAGACGCTGAGAAACGTCAGGCCGCAGAGGTCTGGCTACCGGAAATCCTGCATAACCCTGACCATCCTGATCGCGCCGAAGCCGCCTATACACTTGGCATGGCATGGCTGACCGGCACCGGGGTGAAGAAAAACCGTTATGTCGCTGCCAGGTTTATGGAATTTGTGCTTGAACTGAATCCGGCATCTGAGGCCGCGAAGCAGGTTCACGATGACCTCAATGGTTCCCTGCGTGCGAGGATGAATCTTTGGCAGGATAAGCGGAAAGCGGAAATGGAAGATCCGGTAGCGGAGTTTAGATTGCAGGCGCCGCTGCAATAGCGGGCTGATATCTTGGGTTGCCGCCCACTCCGGCCTTAAGATCAACACCGTGGGCTCGCCGCCCACGGTGTTGACTTTAAAGCCGCATCAGCAGCGGCGTCCTGCTTACCTCTCCCTCAGGGATTCTTTAACTTTATTCAGCGGCTTAATCAGATAATCCAGCACACTTTTCTGGCCGGTCTTGATGTCCACGTTCGCCACCATGCCGGGCACAATCGGGAACTGGCGTCCGGCTTTGTTGGTCAGGAAAGCTTTATCGGTACGCACATACACGCGGTAATAATACTGGTCGCGCTTCACTTCATCCTGCAACGTGTCCGGTGATACCCCTTCAACTTTGCCGTCCAGATCACCATAGATTGATGAATCGTACGCCGAGATTTTTACCGTGGCAGGCAGCCCGGGGCGGATATAGGCGATGTCGCGCGGGTTGATACGGGTTTCGATCAATAGCTGATCTTCAATCGGTACGATTTCCATCAGCTTACCGCCCGGTTGC
Source organism: Rahnella sp. CFA14(1/10) (assembly GCF_004195095.1). Lineage (NCBI taxonomy): Bacteria > Pseudomonadati > Pseudomonadota > Gammaproteobacteria > Enterobacterales > Yersiniaceae > Rahnella > Rahnella sp. CFA14(1/10). Next base: position 435,034 of record NZ_SEWS01000004.1, read on the forward strand.
AGCACCCCTCCCACGGTGGAAACCTGGATATCTTTAACAATGCCGTGAACCGGTGAATACAGCTCAGAGCGCGTAACCTGGTCTTCTTTACCGGCCATTACCTGTAACCCGGCATCCAGATCGGCGTTGTTTTTCACCTGCTCCTCACGCGCACGTACCGCGTACTGGTTGATTGCATCGTCGATTTTTCCGCGCAGTTCACTGGCCTGACGTTTGAGACGAATAACCTCAACCTGCCCTGCCGCGCCTTTTGCCACCAGCGGTTGCGTCATGTTGATTTCATCATTCACCAGTCTGAGCGACTGTTGCAAATTCGCCACCGTTTCATCACGGTTCTGCTTACGCGATAAATATAACTGACGCTCACGCGCCACCAGCTCCGGCGATTTCATGGTTTCAGGGCTGAATTTCAGCGGCGCGCCGGTCAGTTCTGCACTCAGACGCTCCGAAGATGCGCGAAGTGTCCGCACACGGGAAGCCGCTTCACCGTAGTTCGACTGAGAACGCGTCGGGTCAAGCTGCGCCAGAAGCTGGCCGCGATTGACTACCGAGCCTTCCTGCACCATCAGTTTTAAAATTACGCCGCCGTCCAGTGAATCAATTTGCTGTGCCTTGCTCGATGGTGTCACTTTGCCGGTACCGACCGTCACTTCATCCAGCACGGCAAAACGTGCCCAGACGAAAAACACCAGCAAACTGCCCAGCGTGACCCAGATAATCCACGAGACTTTGCGACTTTCGGCCTCCAGTTCATCATGCAATGTCAGATGTGCCATGCAGTGTCCTTAGCAGCTCAGGCTGCGCCTTGTGTTTTATTGTCACCCACGGCTGCTGCCGCAGCGGGCGTGGTACTGACAGCTTTGGCCAGGATCTGATCACGTGGCCCGTCTGCCACCACCCGCCCGTTATCCATCACCACGATCCTGTCCACCAGTTTGAGCAGTGCCGGACGGTGCGTCACAACAATCAGCGTCCGTCCTACAAGCCAGCTGTGTAACTGGCGGATGACATATTCTTCCAGCTGTTCATCCATCGATGCCGTCGGTTCGTCCATCAGCACCACCTGCGGATTACGCAGGATCATACGGCTTAACATCACCATCTGACGCTGACCGCCGGACAATCCCCGCCCGCCTTCGTTGATAATTTTATCAAGGCTCGATGCGTCGGCCTGCACCATAGACAGCGCGCCGCTGATACGCAGCGCCTGTAGCATTTCCTGGTCCGTGGCATGCGGATAACCCAGCATCAGGTTCTGACGTAACGTGCCGAAAAACAGCCGCGAATCCTGCGACAGATAACCGAGCTGGCGGCGGATATCCGCCGGTTCGACTTTGGTCATGTCAACGCCGTCGATGAGGATTTTTCCCTGTGACGGGCTGGCCTGGCCGGCCAGCAGTTTGAGCAATGTCGATTTACCCGCACCGACTTTTCCGAGGATGGCCACGCGTTCACCCGGTTTGATCTCCAGTTGGCCGATGCCTAATACATTCGGCGCGTTCTCTTTGTCGTAGGTATATTGCAGGTTGCGCACGTTGAAATGGCCGCTGAGCGTCGGGCAATGTGACAGCTCGGCATCAGCGGGCCGGTCAACCGGTTTTTTCAGTAATTCATCCAGTCCGCGCATGGCACTTTTAGCATGCTGCCAGCGGGAAAATACCATGGTCAGTTGCATCAGCGGTGCGATAGTGCGTGATGACAACATGCTGCTGGCGACCAGCGTACCGGTAGTAATGTCACCGCTGAGCACCAGATACACGCCGAACACCAGCATGCCGCCATAGGTCAGTTGCTGCACGGTGGAAGCCCAGCCTGTCAGGCGCGCGCCCCAGACACGTTGTTTCATGCCCACTGCGGCGCTGACTTCATGCGTCTGTTCCCACTGACGCTGAAAATAGGCTTCCGCCTGTAACGCTTTAATGTCTTCGATACCTTCGATGGTTTCCACCAGCACGGCATTGCGCAGCGCACTTTCCCGCATGCCTTCTTTTGCCAGTTTAGCCATCGGCCACTGGATCAGAATGCCGGGAATGACAATCAGCGGGATCGCCAGCAACGGAATAATGACCAGCGGGCCGCCGATGAAAAACATGATGCCAAGGAACAGCAACACAAAAGGCATATCCGCCGCCGCACTGATGGTGGTCGAGGTCAGCAGTTCACGCACCTGATCGATTTCACGCAACTGAGAGATAAAGGAACCGGTGGATTTTGGCCGGTCATCGTTTTTAATATTCATCGCCCGCACGAAAAACAACGAGGAGACTTTCAGGTCGATTTTTTTGCCCATCAGATCTGACACCAGCGTACGCATCAGACGGATGATATATTCCATGGCCGCCGCCAGCACCACCCCGAAAAACAGCACCCATAAGGTCGGATAAGATTGCGCCGGGATCACACGGTCATACACCTGCATTGAGAACAAAATACCGGCCAGCGCCAGTACATTACCGAGAACGGAGGCCAGTGAAATTTCCGCGATTTTGCGTCCTGAACCACGGAAATTTTCCCAGAACCAGTGTTTTTTATGCGGCTGAACGAACGGGTCGATACGCTGATCCCGCCCGCGTGCGGCAACGCCCACCAAAAAAACCGGGCCGGTGCTTTGCTCAAGCAACATCACCAGTTCGGCGGAACGCACTAAATTGCCGCCGTCGCTCAGCCAGTAATCGACAGTGCCGTCATCGTGCAGATTTTCCAGTACCGCAATGCCGCCCTGTTGCAGGGTAATAATGGCGGGCAATACTTCCTGACGCCAGCGCACCTGATTCCAGCTGACCATACCGACCTGAAGCCCCATCAGGCCGCTGAGCCGGTCCAGCTGACGCCGCAACGGCTGATGTTCAAACCAGCGCATCTGCTGGCGAAGATAAAGCGGATCTGCTGGTTTGCCGAATGTTTCGGCCACGCGCCCCATGGCGCTTATCCAGACGTCGATCGACAAAGGTGCAGGGGCTTCATGACTCATTTCAACCTCGATATCGAATGCTTCTGGTTTATTCCCGTCCTGCCCGATCCTTACAGCGACGGGATGGTGTCACCTGTTTGTTTGTGTCGGTCGATACCTAACATATCGACCAGATTGTCTACGGCAGCGGCGTAGCGCACCGTCGCGTCCCAGCCGTCATACAGCGCACCAATACGCGACGTATCGGCCTGAAAAACGTCCTGCTCAACACTGAGCAAATCGTTCAGACTGCGCTTGCTGAGTTTGTACTCGTCCTGATAGACGCTGCGGGTATGCGTCGCGCTGCCGAACTGTTCCTCGCCCGCGAGCTGGCGCTGCTGACCGCCGATCATGTCGGCATAAGCCGCCGATGCTTTCTGGTTGATATCCAGCTTGGCTTTTTCGACTTCGGCCTGTGCCGCCTGCCGCTGACCTTCTGCCGCGCGAACTTTGGCACTGACCGCCCCGCCCTGATACACCGGCGCATCCACCGCCAGTTGTACCTGATCGTCCCAATAGGAACCGCCACCGCCGCTGTTTTCATAGCGCGTACGTCCTGCCTGCACTTTCAGGGTCGGCCAGTGCTGAGCTTCGGTCTGATTAACTTCCTCGATCGCCGCCTGCTGTTTAGCCTGTGCGGCCCGCACCAGCGTGCTGTTTTCGTAAGGGATTTTGTTGAGGGTGACTTTCTGATCCAACAGGCTTTGCGGCAGATCCGGTAAATTGTCGGAAACCACGCCGGTCAGCACCGTCAGTTGTGCCTGTGCGGAACGTTGCTGGGCGCGATATTGCTCAACCGTGGCTCTCATCCCGGCAATACGCGTTTCTGCCTGCAACACGTCAGACTGCGAACTCAGCCCGGCGTCTGCCCGCAGTCTGGCGGTGTCACGCACACGTTCGAGAGAAGCGATATTGTCACGCGCCGCCAGGCTCAGCGCCTGATAGCGTTTGACCGAGAGATAGGCCTGCAGGGTGCTGAGCGCCACGTCGGTCATTGTGCTGTAAAGCGAATAACGATAGGAATCAGACAGGTATTCCTGCTGACTGATGCTGCCGCCGGTACGACCGAAGTCATACAGCAACTGGCTGAGCTGGACGCCCGCCGACGCGTTGTTGCTCAGGCTCCCTGCCGAGTCAGTCTGATGCGATTTCCCGGCGGTTCCCTGTAAGGAGATTTGCGGGTACCACGCACTTTTGGCCTCATCAAGGTTGCCTCTGCCGACGCGGATTTGCGCCGCAGCTTCAGAAATTTGCGGATTGCGCGCAAACGCCCGCAGGATAGCATCCTGCAACGTCAGGCTGGCACGCATCTCCTCAGTCGGCGCGGCCTGCCAGTTAAATTCCGGCTGTTTAACCGCCGCCATCCCCCCCGAATTCCCTGTTAAAACCGTCAGACACAAGGTGCCCAATATTGCGGTCAGTGACCGCATCGCTTTCTTATTTTTCATTACCGACACCACTTAATTACGCCGATTTTTTTGTGGGTACTGCTCTCTCCCCTGTGAAGTGGAGAGTTGGGGCGGGGTATCAATGGCATCGCAGTCGCCAGCAAAACCCCTCCCCGCCTCCCCCTTCGCAGGGGGAGGCCTACAGAATTAACTCTGCTGTACGTGCAGACCGTGTTGCACCAGAACGTCTCCCAGAGTGTTTGAGGTATCCAAAGATGCGTTGTGATAAACGTCGAAGGTCAGTCCGTCCACCGTACGTTGCCCGGTTTCGTTCCATGCGCCGTCGGTGCCCATTTGCAGATTCACCAGACTGCCCTCGCCCCCCCTGATGATCACTTCGTCGGACGGGTTATCCTTCACATTCAGCGCCTCATGCAGGTTCAGTGAGATGCTGTTAGTGCCGGAATTGCCTAAATCGAAGATATCGATATGTTCAACTTTCAGTCCGAGCAGCGTCAGGTCCAGATGCTGATGAGTACCCGCCAGCAACAGGGCATCGACACCGGTTCCGCCGTCGATTTGCGAGAAATCGAGGGTGTGAACCGAAATGGTGTCATTGCCCGCGCCGCCGAGGGCCACGCCCTCAATGGCCGTCAGATCAATGGTCATACCGCCAATAGAGAATGCTGTATCCGCGTGCGCGATGGTGTCTGCAGTGGTGGTGTCAGGCGTAGTGGTAGTTGAAGAGCTGTTGTCCGCAGTGGCCAGCGGATCTGTCAGCGTACTGGTAGCATGCGTCGCTGAAGTATCGCTGGTTGCACTGCTGGTATCGGTGGTGTGAACCGCCGCCAGTGTATGGGTATCGTCCACGGCCAGTGACTGAACGGCCAGACTGCTGGTCTCTGCCGGCAAGGTAGAACCGACGGTCAGCCCGACATGGGCATCGAATCCGTTACCCGCCGCATCCACCGCTTTCAGTTCCACCACCGCGCCGAGCAGTGCGTTCAGTAAGCCCACCAGTCCGTAGCTGCTCAGCAGCGCACTGGACAGTTTCACTGTCCACGAACCGTCTGCCTGCACGGTCCCTGCCAGCGTATTGCCCAGCAGAGTGACACTGACCAGGCCACCTTGGGCGATGTTGCGGCTGGTCCCGCTCAGCGTCAGACCCTGACCGCCGAGAATGCCGCCAACCACACCGAGCGTCAGGCCGAGCAGTGGATTCAGCGCCACCAGCGGCAATGCATGTGTCAGTACGTTCAGCGGGTTAGAAATGATTGCAGTGTTGCCCACAAGATCCGCAACCGAAACAGAGACCTGCGTCGAACCATCCGCCAGCCCTTTCAGCTCTGCCGAGGTGAACGGCACACTCCACGCGCCGTTGGTGATGGTACCGGTGTGCGTCACGCCACCAATAGTGACCGACACCGTGCCGTTGAGCAGGTTGGAGGTCCCGGTAATATTAGTACTGGCACCCGCTTCAGCGGCATTCAGATAACCGTCTCCGCCAAACAACGAGCCGAGTGACAGCGTTGGCAGGGTGTGAATACCCACCGTTGCTGTCGCACTGCCGCTGACGGCATGACCGGCAGCATTGGTTACCGACGCACCGACATTCAGCGCACCGTCAAGCAGGCTGGAGAGGGTAAGCTGCGGAATGGCCACACTGAAGGTGCCATCCGCTTTCACCAGTGCCGTCAGGGTATTGCCGCCGACGTTCAGGGTCACGGTCGATCCCTGCGCATTGGTGGTGGTTCCGCTGATGGTCTGAGTGAGCAGTGCATCCGCCGCGTTCAGCAGGCCATCACCAAATAACGGATTCAGCGTGATGGTTGGCAGTGACTGCGATACCACGTTCAGCAGGTTGGTGACCGATGCCGGGTTACCGGAGCCGTCCACCAGGCTGGCGACCACCGATTGAGTGCCGTTGAGAATAGCGCCCAGATCCGTCACCGGTACCGTCACGCTGAACACGCCGCCAGCGCCCACATTGGCAAGGTAGTTTTTGCCATTCAGGGAAATCTGCACTTGGGTGCCTTGCGCGACGTTGGTCGCGATACCGCTGATGGTCTGACCGGTCAGCAGGTCAACCACGTTCAGCACGCCATCGCCAAAGACCGGATTCAGGACAATCGATGGCAGATTGTGAATACCGACATTCAGCCCCACGGTATTTGACGCCGTGTTACCCACTTCATCGGTCACGGTGGTGACGAGGGTCAGATTGCCGTCAAGCAATCCGGCAAGTTGCAGCGGGGTCAGTGACGCGGAGAATTTGCCGTCACTGCCAACGGTTGCTGTCAGGTTGATCAGGCCGCCGCCGACGTTAATGTTGACCGTTTCGCCGACGTGCCCGTTGGTGACCGTACCGCTGATGGTCTGTGTCAGCAGCGCTTCAGCCGCATTCAGGATGCCATCTGCACCGAAAACAGGATCCAGCACAATTTTCGGTACCGCGTTAATAATGGAAGTCAGCGTGCTGCTGCTGGTGCTGGTATTACCGCCGTTGTCGGTAACAGAAACCACGACCGGGAAGGTGCCGTCGCCCAGCGCTTTCAGGTCACCCGGTTGCAGGGTGATGCTGAATGCGCCCGTCCCGTCGGTCGCGCCGAGGAAGGTTTTCCCGCCCAGCGTGACCTGCACCTGCGTTCCCGACGCCACGCCGCTGACTGTCCCGCCAATCACCTGGGTAGTCAGTGCGTCCGCTGCGTTGAGCAAGCCGTCGCCCAGGACCGACGTCAGGTTAATGACCGGCCTGACGAGATCCAGCACCGCATTCGCGGCCGCGCTGCCAACATTACCCGCCGCATCCGCCACCGTCACACTGACCGCAGCGGTCGTGCCACTCAGCAAGCCGAGAACGGACGGCGGAACAGTGACCAGGAAATGTCCGGTCGCATCAACTACGCCGTTAATGGTTTGTGTGCCGACCTGCACGGCGATCGCGGTACCTGCCGCAACGTTCGAGACCGTGCCGCTAATCGTCTGATTAACCAGCAGATCAGCGATATTGAGCACGCCGTCACCAAACACGGTATTGAGCACCACCTGCGGCAGATTGTGGATGGCAATCCCCACCGGAATAGGGGTAGAAGACGTGTTGCCCGCCGGGTCTGTCAGGGTGATACCCAGATTCAGGGTGCCATCCAGCAGTGCGCCCAGATCGCCCGGCTGGATCTGGATATTCCAGGTGCCTGCCGTCACGGTAGTGTTATAGGTTTTACCGCCAAGGGTCACGGTCACCAGCGTGCCGTCAACCGCCGTCGCTGCGCCCCCGATGGTTTGTGCCAGCAGAGATTCCGCCGCATTCAGCAGGCCATTGCCGCCGAAGATTGGCGTGAGGTCGCCCAGCACCGGCAAGGTTTTCAGCACATCAAGATTAAGTGCTTCAACCTTGGTGTTCCCCGCCGCATCGGTCAGGGTGAGATTGATAACCTGCGCACCATCGGTCAGTGCGCCGAGAACGGCGGCCGGTATGGTAAGTGACCACAATCCGTTAGCGCCCACGATTGCCGACAATGGCGTACCGTCAATTACCGTTGAGATAACTGACCCGACGCCCGCGCCAATCACCGTGCCGCTGAGGGTTTGCGCTACCTGTGATTCCGCCAGATTAAGGAAACCGTCGGTCAGCCCCAGTCCGCTGGCCACATTCAGATCCAGCAGTTTGTTGAAGAAGATATCCAGACCGGTACTGACGCTGGTGGTGTTACCCGCCGCATCTGTTACGGTGGCGGCCAGGGTCAGGGTACCGTCATTGAGCAAAATCAGTTGTTCAGGTGTCAGGTTAAGCGACCATGCACCGCCAGGCTGGATAAGCGCTGTCCCAATAGAGGCGCCGCCCAGAGTGACGTTCACTGTCTGCCCGTCCGCACCGCTGGAGGTCCCCCCCACCAGCACGTTGAGCAGTGATTCCGCCAGATTAATGACGTTATTACCGGCAACCGCATTCAGCGCCAGTAACGGCGCTGACGTATCGACAGTGATCGGATGCGGTGTCGCACTCCCTGTATTCCCTGCGGCATCTGTCAGCGTTGCAGTAATAGTGTTGTTACCGACGCCTTGTGGTAATGCCTGCAAATCGGCTGCCGGTACACTGACTGACCAGGTTCCGCCCGTCTGCACGACTGCCGTATAGTTTTTACCGTTGAGCGTGACAGTCACCACACTGCCCACGTCATTATTGTTGTTGTCAACCACCGTTCCTGAAATGGTTTGAGCCGATTTCGATTCAAGGTTGTTAATGGTGTTATCAGCGGTAAAGTCGTTAATGGTCACCACCGGCGCGGTGAGATCCACCAGAACATTGCTGGTCGCACTGGCCGGTGGGGCGATTGCAGTAATGGGCGTGGTTCCGCCATCGGTAAAGTCACTGGCGGGAACCAACACTGACCAAACTCCTCCTGAGATGATCGCCACATGCGGAATGCCCCCGATGCTGATGTTGACCGGCGTACCGTCCAGTAAACCGATTGACTTACCGGAAACGGTAATGTTCGTCAGATTGCCATCCGCCACGTTAATGATGTTGTCACCGGTCACCGGATCGATGGTGATGGCGAATGTTGGCGGCGTCAGATCAACAGTAATAGCCTGAGGCACCAGCAGATTTGCCGTGTTACCCGCCAGATCATTAACAGTCGCCGTGATCGTATCCGTACTGTCGAGCGTTGCCAGTTCAGCAGGGGTAAAGGTCGCACTCCAGGTGCCATCGCCCTGCACGGTAGCCTGATGACTTATGCCCCCAACTGAAACCGTCACCTGCTGTCCGGCCTGCACGTTCGTCGTGGTACCGGTGATGGTTTGCGGATTCTGACTTTCCGCATAGGTCAGGTCGAACCCCAGCCCTGCGAATGATGTCACAGCAACGGCTGGCAACTGGGTCACGGCAATGCCGACATCCGCCGAAGCCGAACCGGTATTGCCGCCGCCGTCCGTGACAGACACGGAGATTTGCTGAGCGCCCTGCGGAAGACCGGCGATTTCACCCGCTGTCACAGGGACCGACCAGTTACCGTCCGCATCCACCGTCACACCCGGAAGAGGTATCCCCCCGACAAGCACCACCACGCTTTGTCCGGTGCCAGTCAGTCCCGTCGTCCCGCTGAGAACTATTGGCGTTGTGGCAGCCGCTGCTGCTTCCGCAGCGCTCAGATAACCATCGCCAAACGGCGTATTGATGGTGACATCCGGCACGGTGAGATAGCTGTTAAACGGCTGCGTCGCTGGTGTACTGTTGCCCGCGGCATCTGTCACCGTCACGTTGATATCATGCAGACCACTGCCCAGAGAATTCAGTACGCCTGCAGGCAGACTCACCGACCAGTCACCGGTCGACGGATCGACGGTCGCGGTATAGGTGGTGCCAGCCACATCAATGGTCAGTTTAACGTTCTGGTTGTTGCCGGTGATGCCGGTATTACCGGTAATCACGTTCACGGCAGCCGCTTCAGCGATATTCAGATTGCCGTCGCCAAACGGCAGGTCGATAACCGGCACAGGGGCGGACAGATAGGACGTGAAGGTCAGTGTCGCATCGGTATGATTCCCCGCGCTGTCTGTCGCCGTGACGGTAATCTCGTGTGTCGCCGTCGCCAGACCCAGCGTTGCCAGCTGGGCGGGTGTCAGGTTCAGGCTCCAGTTACCGGTAGCCGGATCCACTATGGCTGTAAACGGACTGCCGGTTATGCCCGCGATAGCCACACTGACGGTTTGCCCGGCTCCGGTCACGCCGGTAGTACCCGTGAGCGTCTGGCCACCAACAGCCGTGGATTCGGCAATGTTCAGCGTACCGTCACCGAATGGCAAATTGATGGTCGGTGCAGGAACGTTGTGGATTTGTACACCGACAGAAACCGGCAGCACAGATGAGTTGCCCGCACTGTCGGTCACGGTCACCACCACCGGCCAGCTGCCATCCTGCAATGCCAGCAGTTCAGGGGACGTCAGCGAAACGCTCCAGGTTCCCGCCGCAGAATCGACCACAACCGGTACCGCGTTACCGTTGATGACCACGGTCACGGTCTGCCCCGGACTGGTGATCCCGGTGGTACCGGTAATCACCTGACCTGCCGGGTTTGACGCTTCATCGAAATTCAGAATGCCATCGCCGAATGGCTGATTAATGCCCGCCACGGGCAGAACATGGGTCAGAGCGGTGAAATCAAGGGTACCGGCCGCACTGGTATTCCCCGCGCTGTCGGTTGCGGTCACACTGATGGTGTGCGTGGCATCCGCCAGCCCCTGAAGCACACCGGAAGGCACCGTCGCCGTCCAGGTGCCATCATTGCCCACGGTGGCCAGCACCGGCGTGCCATCGACAGTCACCAGAACGGTCTGACCCGCGCCGGTAGTGCCGGTTGAACCGGTAATCAGCTGATTACCCGCCGCTTCGGTGGCGTTCAGAATGCCGTCCACAAACGGGGGATTGATGGTCGGTACCGGCAACGCAGACAGCTCAATATCCAGACTGGCGCTGGAAGACGCCGGGTTACCGGCAACATCTTCTGCCGTCACGGTCACCTGCACGATACCGCTGGTCAGTCCGCTGAGCAGGCCCGGCGAAACGATGGCCGTCCAGCCGAGTCCGTCAGGGTTCACCGTACCGGAAATTGGATCCGCCAGCCCCGGCACCGTCACCTGCACAGTCGTTCCCGGTGCCAGACCTGAGCTGGTTCCACTGAGGGTGAAACCGTTGGCCGCTTCACTGATATTCAGAATACCGTTCCCGGCAATCACACCAAAGGTCAGCACGGGTAATGCGTGCGTCGAAAGCGTGAAATCAGCAAAGGTACTCACGTTATTCCCGGCCGCATCGGTGACACGGACGTCGATGGTTTTGCTGCCATCGGTAGTAATGGCCTGCACATCTCCGCCCGGAATCGTGAGACTCCAGGCACCGGTACCGTCCGCGGTCGTGGTGTAATCTTTTCCGTTGAGCGTGACGGTAACGGTCAGGTTAGGATCCGTCGAACCACTGACCGGAATACCCAGCGCGGCTTCCGCCAGATTAATGATGTTATCCCCGCCGGTATCGACGGTCACGGTCAGTATCGGCGCCGCCGTATCAACGGCCACATTGTGTGTTGCCGTCGCCACGTTTTGCGCCACGTCATCTGCGGTGGCGGTGAAGGTATTATTGCCTGCTGGCAGCGCCTGAACCTGAGCAGCCGTCATCGGGAAGCTCCAGCTACCGTCGGCCTGCACAGTGGCTGTATAGGTCGCGCTGTAGTTTTCGCCGGTAATGACCACGGTGACGGTGCCATTCACAGGAACATGAGCGGAAGTCCCGCTGACAGTCATTCCCTGATTATGCTCAATGATATTAATGTAATCATCGCCGGAAATGGCATTGATGGTCAGGGTTGGCAGGTCACCCGGCTGGGTGATAACCGTGGCGTTGTGCGAGGCAGATGCCGGGTTACCGGCCAGATCCGTGGCGGTCGCCGTGACAGTAACCGGCCCGTCAGATAAGTTACCCAGATCAGCCAGAGGCACGGTAGCCGTCCAGTTGCCATTCGCATCAACCACGGCGTTGTAGGCTTTACCGTTAAAGCTCACCACCACAATCTGTCCGTTTTCGAGATGGGTGGATGTCCCGGTGATCGGAATATCCGCGCCTTTTTCGATCGCATTAATGTAATCGTCGCCGGACACCGCGGTAATCAGCAGCGTCGGCAAATCAACCGGATTAGCATCCACGCTGAAGGTATGCGGGGCTGTAGTGCTGTTCCCTGCCGCATCAGTGATCGTGGCGGTCAGCGTATACGTGGTATCTGTCAGCGACTGCACGACACTACTTGGCAGTGTAAAGCTCCAGGTACCATCCGGCTGAACCACTGCGGTGTACGTCACATTGTTAAAACTCAGCACTACGGAAACGGTTTGACCGGCATCCGGGATATCTGCGCTTCCGCTGATTACCACAGGTTGCAGCGATTCGGCCGCATTAATAATGTCATCCGTCGCCACCGGGTTAAAGGTTAGCGTTGGCAAGGTATAGTCGACGGTAATAGCGCTGTTAACGGTGCCCGCGTTACCGGCACTGTCAGTGGCAGTCACTACCACGTTTTGCGGACCTTCCGGTATCGCCTGCAAATCTGCCGCACTGAGGTTCACCGTCCAGATACCATTGGCATCAACAACAGCGGAATGATCCACCCCTCCGATATTGACCACCACGGTCTGGCCTGCGCCTGTGACTCCGGTGGTACCGGTGAGCGTCTGATCGGTATCCGCTTCCCGCTGATTCAGGAAGGTATCGCCAAACGGCGTTTCAATGGTGGGCACCGGCACGTTCTGCGTCGCGAGCTCAATATTGACCGGTGGCAGCGTAGTGGTGTTACCTGCCGCATCGGTCAGTTCAGCGGTCAGCGGATAACTGCCGTCAGCCAAGCCGTTGAGGGTATTGGCCGGAATGGTGGTGCTCCAGCTGCCGTTTGGCTGCACTTCTGCGGTATATGTCTGTCCATTGAAGGTCAGTGTCACCGTCTGCCCTGCATCGGCCGGATCACTGGTCCCGCTCAGGGTAATCGGCGCGCCAGCTTCGGCCGCGTTAATCACGTTGTCCGTCGCCACATTATCGAGTGACAGCGAAGGCGGTGTGAAGTCCACATCCACCGATCCCGGCAACGTAGCGGTGTTGCCTGCGGCGTCGGTCACATTCACAGTGAGGGTTTTCGTCCCTTCACCCAGCCCCTGTAAATCCGCCGAAGGGACGGTCACGGTCCAGCTACCGTCGGTTGCCACCGTACCGGTGTAAGGCGTGCCGTCAATGATGACTCTCACCGTCTGACCGTCACCGGTCAGCCCCGTTTTACCGGTCAGTATCTGATCGGTGGCAGCCTCCGTGCTGCTCAGCAAACCATCGCCAAACGGCGTATTCAGCGTCGGTTGCGGCAATGTGGTGTAAATGCCCAGATCCTGCGTCGCCGTAACCGCGCCCTGATCGGTCGTCACGGTAGTTACAATGACATGGCTGGTGCCGTCCGCCAGGTTAGCGACATCCCCCGAGGGCACATTAATGGTCCAGTTGCCGTCAGCGTTGGTCTGCGTGGTATAGGTCACCGTGCCCAGTTTGACGGTAACCGGCGTACCTTCCGGCACGTTGGCGGTTTTACCGCTGATGTCAAAACCTGCGCCCGCTTCGGTGGCATCGATTTTATTATCGCCGGTAATCGGGTTGATGGTCACTCCGCCCAGCGCACTGTTAACCGTGAAGTCTTCGCTGTTGCTGGCCGGGTTGCCGGCTTTATCGGCGACAGAAACCTCAATGGTTGCGGTGCCGTTTTGCAGCGCCTGCAAGTCAATCGCCGAAACGCTGACACTCCATGCACCGCTGGCTAACACCGTCGCCTGATATGTTCCGCTTCCGATACTTACGGTGACAATTTGTCCGGCTTCAACTTGAGTTGTCGTGCCGCTGACAGTCTGCGGGTTGGTGCGTTCCGCGCCATCGAGCGTGCCGTCTCCGGCAAACAGATCAATCTCAATCGTCGGCAATAATGCCGGATCCGCTTTCACCGTCACCGGTGTGGTTGCGGTTCCTGCGTTACCGGCAGCATCGGTGACGGTGACCGTCAGGATGTAAGTGCCATTGGCGACATTCGCCAGTGCATCCGCCGGAATGTTGACTGTCCAGCCACCGCCAGTCACCACGGTACCTGTATAGGTATGACCCGCAATACTGAGGGTAACAATATCCCCGGCCTCACCGGCACCGGCAGTGCCACTGACAGGAATAACCGCCCCTGCTTCTGCGGCATTAATGATGCCGTCACCGGCGACCGGGTTGATAGTAACTACCGGTGCCACCGTATCGATGGTTACCGGCACAGAAATATTACTGGTATTTCCCGCCGCATCGGTCACCGTAACCTGTACGGCGGCCGGTCCCTGAGGGATAGCCTGCAAATCTCCGGCAGGTACGATGGCGCTCCAGTTACCGTTAGCATCCACCGTGGCAGTGTACAGAATACCGCCGACGGTGACCGTGACGGCCTGTGCGTCGCCGCTTATCCCGGTGCTGCCGGTCAGTGTCTGCCCGGCAGCAGCCTCACTGGCATTCAGTTGTTTATCGCCAAAGGGGGTATCAAGCGTCGCAACGGGGAGGGAGTGAATGATCACACCGAAGTCACTGCTGCCGGATACCGGATTGCCTGCGGCATCTGTCGCGCTGACTTTCACCGTGTTGTTACCGTCACTGAGCAGTGCCAGATCAGCGGCCGGGATCGGCGTACTCCAGGCACCGCCAGTGCCGGTGGTTGCCGTATACGTTTTGCCGTTCAGCGTAATGGTGACCACGCTGTTCACAGGCACATTAGCGGACGTCCCGCTGAGAGTAATGCCGGCGGCGGCTTCACTGGCATTGAGCTGGTTATCGCCCGCCACCGGATTAACCGACAGCCCGCTGAGCTGGTTGTTGACCGTCAGGGTTTCGCTGCCGGTCGCGATATTGCCCGCTTTATCTGCCACGGATACGCTGATCGGGGTGGTACCGTTGGCGAGGGTCGCCAGATCCGCAGCCGGAATACTGATGCTCCAGTTTCCGCTTGGCTGTACCACAGCCGTGTAAGAATGACCGTTAAGCAAAATCAGCACTGTCTGGCCCGCTTCAACCTGTGAGGTCGAGCCACTGAGTGACTGCGCGGTTTGTTGTTCTGCGCCATCCAGTACATTGTTACCCGCAAAAGTATTCACGGTGATGGTCGGACCGTTGGCCGCATCTGCGACCAGTTGCACGTTTGAACCCACAGTGGTGGTATTACCGGCTGCATCTGACAGCTGGACTTGCAGAGGATAGTTGCCGTCCGCAATCCCGCTAAACGCGGCAGCAGGCACGGAAACACTCCACTGGCCGTTGGGCTGCACGATGCCGGTATAGGTTTCACCGTTGAGGGTCACGGTTACAGTACGTCCTGCTTCAGAAATAGAGGCGGTGCCGGTGATCGCCACGCCTGCGGCCGCTTCAGTACCGTTGATATATCCGTCGCCGGAAACCGGGTTAACGGTCAGAAGCGGCGAGGTAAAATCAGCCGTGGCATTGCCGCTTATGGCAGCGGTATTACCTGCACTGTCCGTCGCGGTAACAGAGATAGCCACATTGCCCTGCGGCAGCGCCTGCAAATCTGCGACCGGAACCTGAACTGACCAGTTGCCATCTGCGGCCACTGTCGCATTATAGGTGTGTCCGCCTAATGTAACGGTCACCGTCTGACCATCACCAGATTTACCCGTTGTGCCGCTGAGAGTTTGTCCGGCGGCGGCTTCTGCGCTATTGAGCAGGCCATCACCAAACGGCGTATTGAGAGTCGGTACCGGATTGGTGTTGTCGATACCGATATTAATGCTGTTGGATAAAATCACCCCGCCCGGCCCTTCGACAGTGGCAGAAATGCTGCTGAGGTCCGGATTCGCGCCCTTAATATCCCCAATCTCACCCGTGCTTAACAGCATGAACCATCTGCCATTCGCCCCCACCGTGGCTGTTTTAAACAGCGAACCGAAACGCACAGTAACGATGGCATTTTCCGCAACACCCAGTGTGGTTCCGCTGATTTCAATGCCGTTTGCGGTTTCAACGGCATTAATCACGTTATCACCGGTCACCGGATCAATCGCAATGCCGTTCTGTGAGGTATCAACGTCGAAGGTATCGCTGCCGGTCGCCGGGTTACCGGCTTTATCAGAAACGCTGACATTGATGGTTTTGGTGCCGTCAGTCAGTGTGACCATATCAGCCGCCGGAATAATCACACTCCAGTTGCCGCTGGCCTGTACCGTGGCCTCGTAGATGCGGCCGCTGAGCGTAACAGTGACGATCTGGCCGGCTTCGACGAGCGTCGTGGAGCCGGTCAGTACCTGCGCCGTCTGCACTTCTGCGCCATCAACCACCTTATCACCACCAAACGCGTTCACCGTAATGCCCGGCTGGAGGGTGGAATCGGCAGCCACGTGCAGCGGACGGGTGCTGGTCGTGGTATTACCCGCGGCATCCGTCAGGGTAGCGCTGATCGGGAAATCACCGTTGAGCCCGCTCAGCGTACCCGCCGGGATTGACGTGCTCCACGCACCGTCAGCACCCACAATGGCGGTGAACGGATGGCCGTCAATCGTGATATTCACCGTTCTGCCCGAGTCTGCGGACGAGGCCGTACCTGTTAAAGTCAGTGCGCCAGCGGCTTCGGCCAGACTGATCTGCCCGTCTCCGGCCAGCGGATTGATCACAAGCGTCGGAGCCACCGTATCGACTGTCACCGGCGTCGTGATGCTGCTGTGGTTACCCGCCGGATCTGTCACGGCGACCACGATATTATTGCTGCCCTGCGGCAGGGCACCGAGTACGGAGGATGGCACCGTGACGGTAAACGTACCGTCCGGTGCTACGGTGCCGGTAATTTGCTGACCGCCCACCGTGACAGTCACGGTCTGTCCGTTGCCGGTCAGACCGGTATTCCCTGTCAGTGTCTGGCTGGTCGTGGATTCGCTGGCATCAAGGGTGTTGTCACCGCCGAATACCGGATCCAGCGTCGGCGGTACACCGTGGATAGCCACATTGAGACCCGTCGTCTGACTGAGGGTATTGCCTTGTGAATCCACCATGCTGACCGTCACGGTAGTCGAACCGTCAGCCAGTGCCTGTAAGTCCGCTGGAGAAATGCTCAGACTCCATCCGCCACCCGTGGTGGTGGTCGTGTGATAAACCACACTGCCTACCGTGACGGTAATTTCTGTTCCGGCTGGCACATTGGCTGTCGTCCCGGTGATCACCAGTGCGCTTTGCGCTTCGCTGGCATTGAGCTGGCCATCACCGGAAACCGGATTGACGGTCAGGATCCCGGCGCTGTCGCTGATGATAAAACTTTCCGGCGCAGAGGTCGGGTTACCTGCCGCATCGGTCAGGGAGGCCGTTAGCGTATAAGCCCCTTCTGCCAGCGCAGAGACAATATTTGCCGGGATGGTCACAGACCAGGTGCCATCAGCACCGACGGTTGCACTGTAATGAATGTCGTTGAGCACGATATCCACCGCACGGCCTGCTTCAGAAACAGATGCCGTACCGGTGAGAATCAGCGGTTGCTGATGCCCGTTTGCATCAATAACGTTATCGCCATCCACAGGATTTATCGTCAGCGCTGGCGGCGTGGTATCCACCACCACCGTCACACTCCTGGTTACTGTTTCGCCTGACGTGTTAGTCAGGGTCACGGAAATGACATAGGTGCCGTCCGCCAGCGTTTGCAGTTCGCTGGCAGGAAGAGGAACGTTCCAGCGACCGCTGCCATCCACGGTCGTGGTGAAGGTTTTTCCGTTGATCGTCAGCACTATCGTGCTGCCGGCAGCCGCGTTGGTCGATATGCCGCTGAATGTTTGCTGGCTGGCAACGGCGACGCGGTTTAGGGTGTTATCGTTGGCAAAGGTCGACAGCGTCAGGGTGGGTGCAGCGCCCCCGGTCGTGCCGCCGTTATTTCCCCCATTATTGCCACCGCTATTTCCGCCCGTGCTACCCCCACCGGTATTCCCG